>NZ_JBMIRQ010000128.1:0-119113 GCF_049195265.1 Rhodococcus sp. MALMAid1271
CCCCCCCCCCCCCCTCCCCCCCCGCCCCCCTTCCACGCCGTTACTGTTGTTCGTCGCCGTCCCGGCCGGACCGCGAATCGTCCACGTAATGTGCGACGCGATCGCCGCCGAGCCCTTTCGCCTGATACATCGCCTGGTCGGCGTAGGCAAGCACCTCGTCGACGCCGGTATGGATCTCGCGCGTCACCACAACCGCCTCGGCCACACCCAAGGACGCGGTCAGTGGTGCCGTGTCGGATCTGGCGCACAGGCGAGTGCGCAGCAGTTCGGATCGTCGCATCACCGTTTCGAGGCCATCAGCGCAGATCACCGCGAACTCCTCGCCACCGAGACGAACGGAGATCGCCGGTGCCGGAAAGACTTCGAGAATGCGGCTCGCCGTCAGACGAATGGCCGCGTCTCCGTGCTCATGGCCGTACCTGTCGTTCACCGATTTGAAGTTGTCGATGTCGATCACCACAGCGACCACCGCCAGCTCGGAGCCCGGCCGGGACTCGAGGGCACCGATGGCCGCGTCGAATCCCCGGCGATTTCGCATTCCGGTGAGGGGATCGTAGAAGGCACCGGTGGCGTCACGACGAAGCAGCATGAGAAAGAAATGACAGATCAGCGGAGCCGCGAGCATCACCAGGATCAGCATCACGAGGTAGAGGTTGGTCCGTGGACCCTGCGCGGGATCGCTCACCATAGCCGAGACGTACAGCGCAATCGTGGTGACCAGCGCGAACACATGGTGTGCGGTGACGAGTTTAGGGCCATGAAATCCCACGACGTAGCTGCCTACGACGGTGAACAGGGCAGCCATGGGCAGAACTGCGGACGGGCTGTCGACAGTGAGCACTACCGCGGCGAGCGCTACGTCGGCGTACACCACGAAGGCAAGCGACATGCGCCAGCTCGGCCAACCGCCGATGAACCAGGCCACACCCACCGGCACTGTCGTACCCAGTGTGAACCACAGTGTCCAGCGTCCGAGGTTGCTGTCTCCGATACCCGGAATCGTCAGAGCGATCGCCGCGGCGATTCCGTACAGCCAGCAGCAGACTCCGATGAGAACTCTGGTGATGTCGAGGGCTCGCTGGTATCGCGCGTACGCAACGTTCCATCCGTAGTCGACTGGAAGTGCCCACCACTGGCGAAGACCGTTCACTGTTTCGAGCAGCTTTCCTAGTGTCTCGACTCGGAAGAACCAGTGAACCACACGCAAAACCGCCCGGTCCGAAAAGTGGCAAACTGCTGGAGGCAGCTACGAACGCATGCCGTCCGCGAGCTCCAGCACTCGGCCGGCGTACGTCACCACGAACGCGTCGAGAGCTTGCTGAGACAGTTCGGGGCATCCGGATCGCCGGAAGAAATGTTCGAGATCGACGAGCCGATCCCCCAATTCGACGCGTCGGCGATCGAGCTCTTCGAGTTCTACGATCAAGGTCTCGAGTTCTTCGACTCTGCGCAGCACGTCGTCCATCGGATCACCGGTTCCACTTCCTCGGCCGTACAGGGATCGGACGGCGGAGCCAGGCTTCCCTCCCGGCTCCGCCGACCGCAACCTTACCTCGAGTCGAACATATGTGCGGGTGCCGCATCTGGTTGTTCACTATCGAATCCGATCGGCGCAATACCGCGGCCCGGACGCGATCGTGAACACTCACGTCCTCGGCAGCGCCCGGCCGGATGCATCGATCGAACGTCGACGATGCCTGACGACCTCGATGATCTCGTCGACCACGCGTCGCGTATCACCCATCGCCTGGACTGCGGAGTAGCGCAGCACCAACCACCCCGCCAAGACCAGCCTGTTCTGGCGTCGGCGATCGTTGTCGAAAGCCTGACCGGAGATGTGGAACTCTCGTCCGTCTATCTCCACGATCACCCGCGCTCGATAATCCACGAAATCTCCGAAGTAGGGCCCCACCCGCGCGTTGATCTCCATGAAGAAGTTCCTGGCAGACATCGCCCTCGCCACCACTCGCTCGGCTTCGGACCGGGTCCCGAGGCAGCACAGACGCAATTGCCTGCGCACTGCTTTCATGCCGGCCATCCCGCGGGACTTCTCACAGCTCGACGCGATGCGACGCCGCAACTCGGGCCGGGCGATCGCCGTATCGAAGAACTGCTCCAGCTCCTCACCCGTCAGAGTCGCCGCGACGTCGACGAACGCCTGGGCCAACGTCACCACCGCAAGCCCCTGGCACATATCCGACGCGGGGAGGCGTCGTCGATGGATCTTCACCCAGTCCGGGGCACTGCGCTGGGTCGACGGCGTCACCGTCGCAGCGACGCGAGCCGGTTCGACCGCGAGCAATCCCCATATCCATGCCGCAGTCAGATGGCTGAGAACTGCGTTCGGCTTCCACAGCGTCACCGCTGTGCACAAGTCCAGATAGTCCGGCTTCTCGGTCGCATAGATCCCGGGAAGTACTCGAATCAGGTGCCCGGATGCAGTTCGACGAGTGATGGTGCTGCGGCTCATCCCCCGAGCCATCAGGTCGACCGCTGTAGTTACCCCCACGCACATACGGTGAACGACCGACAACTGCTGCGCCAGTGCCATTCTCGAAACCTGTGGATAGTTCGCCGTTATCCACAGGCTCCGCGGACCTGGTTGTTCACTATCGAATCCGATCGGCGGAATACCGCGAACCGGTTGCGATCGTGAACACCGAGGCTCTTCAGTCGATGTTCATCGTCACCTGCGCGGCCGGATCTGCTTCCAGCACAGCCGTCCGCAGTGCGCTCAGATAAAGACGGTAGGCCGCACACCCGCGCAGCTGTCGCGGACCGATAGGCACGATCGACCCCGAGGTGGGATCGCGGACGAACTGTTCGATCTGCGAACGTGCTTGCGCGACAGCAGAATCAGCGTCGACCGTGACAATAAATCGCATCACCGTCTCGCGCTTTCTCCCCAACCTGCGACGGTGCACCCCGAACCAGAGGCGGGTGCCGTCGGGCCCCAGATATTCGATGCCCCATCGACCGAAATTGCCGTCGGCGGTATCGACAACCGTTCGGGCGAGTTCCTGAACAGTCATCGTCGACGACACATCGAGGCACGCGTCTTGACGACATGTGGTCATGTGCTTCTGTCTCCCTGAATTCCACCGAATACCTCCCCGACATTCGGTGCATATCGGGCGAATCTAACAGTTCATCCCGGAATCGGCGCGGCGATGGACTAGGGAGTCGGTGCGCCCATCGCTGCCGCCACCTCGGCAGCCATTTCGGCAGCAGTCGCTGCGGTGGGGTGCACGCCGTCGAAGGTGGCTCCGGGCCTGCCGAGCAGCGGTGCGAATTCTGCCACCGGAAGTCCGTGCTCTGCGGCGAGTGCTCGGATTTCGTCGTTCAGGTCGTCGGCACCGACCCTGCGCGACGACGGCACCGTGGCAATGACGACGGTGTCGACGCCGTGTGCCCGTTCGACGATGGTGCGCAGGTTGGCGACGATCCGGTCGAGCGGCACCGACCTCGCCAGATCGTTGGTTCCGCCGTTGATGACGAGGACGTCCGGCCTCGCCGCCAACGCTTCGTCGACGCGGGCAAGGATCTCGGTCGTCGTCGCGCCGTTGATTCCGAGGTTGGCACCGTCGGACGCGGGTGCACCGTCGCCGCACACGAGGTAGGAGTACCACGCGGTGTTTCCGTGAATCCCCCAGTCGACGCGCGAATTGCCCTGGGCCATCGAGTCCCCCAGCGCCACCAATCGCGGGCCGGTGTTGTTGACACACCATCCGAAACACCGCGCATTGAGAACGGTGAGGGCCGGCTTCTTCAGCGGCCCTGCCACGAGCGCAGCGGTCAGCGCCAGTCCCAGCGCCCCGGCGATCCACAGTCGAGTTCCGCGCACGCCGAGATTCTGCCCTACGGCCCCTCGGCGCGGATCGAGAGCTGTCGGGAAACGAACCGAATCGGGGATCTGTCGTGGCCGAACTCTGTTGTCGATGGAGGGGTTGCCCTCAGGCGAGTGCACCGTGTCGGTCCGGCCCGTTGTTGCAATCCGACGCGGTCTGCGCCGAGGGTGTCGACGCAGACCGCGGTGGGTCAGGACCCGAGGATGGCGCTCACTGCAGTGGCACCGCTGTCGGCGCTTCCGCTGCTGATCAACTGGATGATGACCTCGGCAATGATCTTGGCGATGAATGCGTCCATGACTACTCCTGTTCTGAAGTACCCCCCACGGGATACGGATGGAACCGCGACCGTCGTTGCCGTTCGTGATCGGAAACAACGCCTCGGAAGGCTAGTAGCTGCATCTGTCCGAGCGGTGAAGCTGAGGGAACGATCATGACGGTCCCGTTTGGACAAATTTGCAAATTTGTCCAACCAGATGACAAATTCCGTGTATTGTCCATTTCATAGTGATCGGACTTACACGAGGAGCGACGATGACCACATCGAATCTCGACGGCCAGGCACAGGCGCCGGTAGAGCAGTGGCGCGACCGAAAGCGATATCTGTGGCTGATGGGCTTGATTCCGCCCACCGCGGTGTTCATGGCAGCCGGCCTGGTGTGGGCCTTCAACCAGATCGGCTGGAACGCAGTTGCCCCGGTCTGGTGGTGGATCGGCGCACTGCTCGTCTACGGATTGCTCCCGATACTCGACCGGTTCTTCGGTCCCGACGGCGACAACCCGCCCGACGAGGTGATGAAGGCACTCGAAGAAGACAAGTACTACCGCTACTGCACGTACGCCTACATTCCGTTCCAGCTGGCGAGCCTGGTGTTCGCCTGCTACCTCTGGTCGGCCGACAACCTCTCGTGGCTCGGCATCGATGGTGGGCTCGGACTGATCTCGAAGATCGGCCTGGCCATCAGCATCGGCGTCATGGGCGGCGTGGGCATCAACACCGCACACGAACTCGGCCACAAGAAAGACGAGCTCGAACGCTGGCTGTCCAAAATCACTCTGGCACAAACGTTCTACGGTCACTTCTACATCGAGCACAATCGCGGCCACCATGTTCGCGTCGCCACCCCCGAGGACCCGGCGAGCTCGAAGTTCGGTGAGAGCTTCTGGGCCTTCCTCCCCCGCAGCGTATGGGGCAGCCTGCGATCGTCCTGGGAACTCGAAAAGACTCGCATGCAGCGGCTCGGCAAGAGCACGTGGAGCATTCACAACGATGTGCTCAACGCATGGCTGATGTCCGTCGTCCTCTACGCCGTCCTCGTCGCAGTATTCGGTCCGATCGTGCTGCCGTTCTTGGTCATTCAGGCTATCTACGGTTTCTCATTGCTGGAGACGGTCAACTACCTCGAGCACTACGGGCTGCAGCGTCAGAAGAAGGACAACGGCCGCTACGAGCGGTGCACTCCCGAGCACAGCTGGAACTCCGATCACATCGTGACCAACATCTTCCTGTATCACCTTCAGCGACACAGTGATCACCACGCCAACCCCACCCGCCGCTATCAGACGCTTCGCAGCATGGACGGTGCCCCCAACCTGCCGAGCGGCTACGCGAGCATGATCTCGCTCGCCTACTTCCCGCCGGTGTGGCGCAGGGTGATGGACCACCGCGTTCTCGATCACTACGACGGAGACATCACCCGCGTCAACATCGCGCCGTCGAAGCGGGAGAAGATCCTCGCCGCATACGGAGCGAAGTGATGGCCGCCTTCGAATGCCCGGTGTGCGAGTTCGTCTACGACGAAGCCCATGGCGCTCCCCGTGAGGGTTTTCCGGCCGGGACGCCGTGGTCCGAGGTTCCCGACGACTGGCCGTGTCCGGACTGTGGTGTCCGCGAAAAAATCGACTTCAGGAGCAAGAAATGAAGCTATACCGTTGCGTGCAATGCGGATTCGAGTACGACGAGGAACTGGGTTGGCCCGAGGACGGCATCGAGCCCGGCACGAAGTGGGACGATATTCCCGACGACTGGTCGTGCCCCGACTGCGGTGCCGCGAAAGCAGACTTCGAGATGGTCGAGGTAGCACGCGGGTGAATGCTCGCCAACCCGGCAACGTCGTCATCCTCGGCACCGGTGCCACCGGGTACACCGCCGCCAAAGTACTGCGAGCCGAGGGCTTCACTGGCGACATCACGCTGATCGGCAACGAGCGCGGGGCCACCTACCGTCGTCCGGCGGTATCCAAGGAGCTGTTGCTGGGTACCAAGTCGATCGATCAAGTGGTGCTCGGCCCGGACATCGACGGCGTTCTGGTCCGCGCAGGCGTCACAGCGACTGCCATCACCGACTCGGCCGTGCAGCTCGACGACGGCGACTCGGTCCCCTTCGACACCCTGCTGCTGGCAACGGGTTCTCGGGCTCGGCAGCTGGACCTGCCGGGTTCGGGCCACGCGTTCACGCTCCGCAGCGCCAACGATGTCGCACCTCTGCACGCCGACATCCTCCGGACCGGATCACTCCTGGTGATCGGCGGAGGTCTGATCGGATGCGAGGCAGCAGCAGCGGCCCGAGCACTCGGAGCCGAGGTGACGGTCGTGGAGGCAGCCTCGGCTCCACTGAACCGGATCGCACCGCAATCGGTGTCACGGATGTACCGAGAACTACACGCAGACAACGGCATCGAGATACACACCGATGTCGCCGTGACCGAGATCGAGAAGCAGACGGACGGCACTCTGCGGGCCACCGCGCGGGACGGGCGCGCCTGGTGCGCGGGCACGGTGCTGGTGTCGGCCGGTTCGGTACCCAATACCGAACTCGCCGCAGACTTCGGGCTCGACACCCGCTCCGGGATCCTGGTCGATGCCTCGATGCAGACCTCGGCGGCAGGCATCTATGCCGCGGGCGACGTGGCCGAGGTTCCGAACACGGTCCTCGGCGGGACCTACCGGAGCGAGCACTGGAACGGAGCCATCGATCAGGCCACCCGGGCCGCGCGATCCATTCTCGGTCTCCACGTCGGCCCGCTCGATGTGCCGTGGGGGTGGTCCACTCAGCACGGGATCAACCTGCAGTTCGCGGGGTGGACGAGCGCGTGCGACGAGTTCGTCGTGGTGCGCGGTTCCATCGAGGAGCGCCGATTCACCGCCTGCGCAGTGCGCGAGAACACGCTCGTCGGAGCAATCGGAGTGGGTTATCCCAAGGACATCCGCCAGGTCAGATCGCGCATCGCGAACCGAGACCATATCGATCGAGATCTACTCGGACAGGATTGGCTGGATCAGCCTCATGCGGTCGTTCGATAGAGTCGTGTTCATGCCCGCAGCCGAACAGACGTCGACCCCCGGTCGATACCGTGAAGCCGCGTCCACCCTCGCGCGCGATACCGCGCTCGATGCTCTGCGCGAGTTGTTGCACGAGCGCAACTGGCGCAACGTCACCATGAGCCACATCGCGAAGGCTGCCGGCCTGAGTAGACAGAGCCTGTACAACGAGTTCGGATCGCGGCGCGGCGTCGCTCAGGGCTACGCCATCCGACTGACCGACGTGTTCGTCGCGATGTGCGAAACAGCGCTGTACCAACACCAGAACGATGCGCCGGCGGCTCTGCGACAGGGCTTTTCATCGTTCTTCGAGTTGAGTGGCTTGGACCCACTCGTGCGGTCGCTGCACAGCGGTGATGCTCCTGAGGATCTGCTGCGGCTGATCACCACCGACAGTGCGGTGCTCATCGAGCGGGCCGGGGAGCGTCTGGCCGAGACATTTCAGCGCGGGTGGGTGGGCGCAAGCCCGCGTCAAGCGGACGTCGTCAGCAAGGCGATCGTTCGACTGGCCCTGAGCTATATCCCCGAGCCGCCGGAAGACATCGCCGCAACAGCCGATGATCTGTCGCTGCTGCTGACGCCGTTCATCGATTCCATCACCGCCGGCCGGACCTGAGTGTTCACCATCGAACTCGATCGGCGGACAACCGCGCAGCATCGTCGATAGTGAACAGTCAGGCCCGCTCACGTCTCAGACGTCGGCCGGTGCGAGCACGATATCGAAAACAGTTCTGGCCCAGGACTTGTCTCCGACGTCTCGCCCGTCCGGCGTCGGTGTGCCTGCGGGCTGTTCGACGAACTCCTTGATCAACGAGTCCTTGACCCCGAACACGGTGTCGCTGTCCAGCAGTTCGTCACCGCTGACGAAGATGTGCGTCACCAACGTTCGCATCCCCTCTGCCGTCACCATGAAGTGCAGGTGTGAGGCGCGCATCGGTGATCGACCGGTCGCAGTGAGCATCCGTCCGACCGGCCCGTCGTGCGGAATCGGATACGGCGTCGGAGTCAACGCCCAGAATCGGTAGTGTCCATCGTCGTCGCTGTAGAGATGTGCTCGACCGCCGACACGCGCATCGTCGTACTGGACGTCGTAGAACCCGTCTTCATCAGCCTCCCATATCTCGATGCGTGCCCAGGGAACCGGATCGCCCCCGGTGTCACGGACGGTTCCCTCCACCCAACAGGGTTGTCCTGATGCGCCTCCCGACGCATCTCCGCCGAGGTCGATCCGCGGTGCGTCGTCGACGAAGAACGGACCGAACACCGTTGCTTCGGTCGCGTTCTCACAGGCCGGATTGGCGACGTTGATGGTCTGCATCGACGCGCCGAGGACGTCGGACAGCAGGATGAACTCTTGCCGGCGGTCGTCGGTGATGTGACCTACCTCGGTGAGAAATTCGATGGCGGCGTTCCACTCCGCTTCGGTCAGTCGCACATCGCGGATGAATCCGTGCAGATGGTGCACCAGTGACGTCAGCAACTGCTTCAGCCTGGGGTCGGTGCAGTCGTCGAACGAGCGAACTACGTTGTCCACCAGTTGTTCTTCCACGGCGGTTTGGGTGTCGGTGACGATCTCGTCGGTCATACTCTCGCTCACTGTTCGCTCTCGGTCGGCCGGTCGCCGGACCATGCTGCTCGAAGAATTGCGGTGACCGCCTCGCGGGTGACGGGGCGGGGGTTTCCATAGGAGCGGTTCGTCGCTTCCTCGGCGATCCGATCTATCTCGCTCTCCTGCATGCCCAGTTCGGCCAGGGATCGGGGCGCGTCGAGGGCGCGGCACAGGTCCCACAGCCGCCGGGCCGGATCGGCGGTGCCGGGCAGCGCCCGAGACAGAGCAGCCACCGCCTCCGGCGTGTGCGACTGATTGAAGGCCAGCACATGCGGTAGCACCACCGTATGAGTCGGGGCGTGCGGCAAATTCAGGGTTCCGCCCAGTGCATGACAGAGCTTGTGGTGCAAGGACATCGTCGTGGCACCGAGCGTCGCTCCGCACAGCCAGGCTCCGCGCAGGGCGTCACTGCGCCCCTGCGGATCGGACGGATCCTGGGCGATCGCCGGGAGCGCCGACGCGAGTGCTCGCACCCCGTCCTCCGCCATCAGTGCGATGATCGGGCTGATGTCCGGTGCGTACAGCGCTTCCACCGCATGTGCGACGGCGTTGATGCCGCTGGTGACCGACAGTCCTACCGGGAGGCCCATCGTCAGGTCGGGGTCGTAGATGACGCTGCGTGGCAATACTGCTGTGTCGCGACCGGTTTCCTTGTGCCCATCTCTCGTCATGCCCCATACCGGCGTCATCTCCGAGCCTGCGTACGTGGTGGGCACGGCCACCACGGGTAGGTGATGCTCGAGTGCGATGGCTTTGCCGAGGCCGATTGCCGAGCCACCACCGACCGTCACGCAGCCGTCGGCCCCGAGCGATACGGCCTCCGCGCTGGCTCGGGCGGCCAGGTCTGCGGGGACGTGCATCACGGCATCGGATCGCGTTCCGACGCACCGGTCACCGAGGAGCGCCGCCACTCGTTCGGCCGTGTTCTGCTGGCTCGGGGAACACAGAACCAACACCCGACGTAGTCCGAGGTGGTCGAGCTCGTCCGCCAGAGCCGACAACGAACCCGCACCGAATCGCACCCGCATCGGATTGGCTTCGTACACGAATTCGCCGGTCATCGGGCCAGCACCGCCGTCAGGGCGCGGCGGAGAGCATATTCGGCATCGGAGACCAGCTCGTCTGCACGCCAACAGATGTGCTTGTCCGGTCGCACCAGCAACGCACCGCTCTCGGTTACCTCGCGGAGCCGCGCCCAGTCGAAGTAGAGATCGGTCACCTCGCGTCCAGGTCCGATGACGACGGTTTCGATCGGCACACCCAGTTCGTGGCCGATCGTGTCCGCGGCCGATGCCCAGTCCGATCCGGCCACGCCGGTGACGAGCGTGAAGCGGGTGTAGGGCGCAAGGTCGAGCATCGCACGCTTGTGCCTGTGGTCGCCCACCCACGCGTGGGGGAGGTGAGATCCGGGGAGGGTGGAGACCTGGTGGTACAGGTCTCGATCTCGCTCGGGATCGGGCAGCTCTCCGTCCGACACTATGGCCGAGGACTTGTAGAACTGCCCCAATTCGACTCCATGCGCGTTGAATTCGTAGTGCTTGGTCGCCATCGCGGCAGCGAGTGCCGAACGCTTGGCGGCCCCTGCAGGGGTGTTCGCCTTACGCTCGTTTATCCGTTCGATCATCTCCTCCTCTGTCTTCGCGTCGGTGACTCCGAGGGCATCGAAGAGGCCGGCGAATTCACGGCTGGAGCGACCGGCGCGCTCGACGATGCGCTGCGCTACCGGGGCCCTCTCGGTGCTGTACGTATCGAGCAGGGCCTCCCCTGCATGGCCGTTCAGCACCGCGGCGAGCTTCCACGCCAGATTGTACGAATCCTGGATCGAGGTATTGGAACCCAAACCGTTGCTCGGCGGATGTCGGTGGATGGCATCGCCCACACAGAACACCCGTCCTTTCTGCAGTTCAGTGGCGTACATTTCGTTGTTGCCCCACAACGATGTTCCGGTGATCTCCACGTGGAGTTCGGGCATTCCGAGCAGGCTTCGAACGATCTCGACGGCGGCCGCCTCGTCCACCACTGGCGGCGGCTCTGTGATGTCGAATCCCCAGACCACCAGCCATTCGTTCCACGGCCGCACCATCCGCACCAATCCGGCACCGATGCCGCCGACATTCGATCCGGGCTGAATCACCCAGTACAGCACCGACGGTCGATGTCCGACGTACTCGGCGATGTCCGCCTTGAACGTGATGTTCATCGACCCGGCGACGTCCATCGCACCGTGGTACGGCAAGTCGATGTCCGCGGCAACTGCAGACCGTGCCCCGTCCGCACCGATCAGGTACTTGGCGCGAATCGTGTAGTGGTTCCCGGTGAGTCGATCGACCACCGAAACATCGACACCGTCGGCGTCCTGCACGTGCGAGAGGTATTCGGTGGAGAACTGCGCGTGGGTTCCCCGCATCGTCGCGTTCTTCACCAGGATCGGTTCGAGGAAGGTCTGCGGGATGTCGACCGTCGAGCACGGCGATGCGAGGCGATAGTCCGCCTCACGGTCGGCACCGGTTCCCCACGTTCGGATTCGGCCGATCTCCTCGCCGGCGATCGACGTGCAGAAAACGGTGTCGCCGATGAGTTCGTGTGGGGTCGCCTCGGCCAACACCTGCTCGGCGATGCCGAGGTCACGGAATATCTCCATGGTCCGCTGGTTGGTGATGTGCGCGCGAGGTGTGTTGGCCGTCCAGCGGTACTTCGTGATCATGATGTTGGGGATTCCCAGAGTGGACAGCAGAAGAGCCGCCGATCCACCCGCCGGACCCGAACCGACGATGAGAACATCGGTTTCCACCACCGAGGAATCGGGCAACTCGGTGGCCTTGTGACCATCGTCGAACGCTGGCATGGGATCGCCCTTCGTCGTGCCCGACGCTCGTCTCGGGCCCACCTACCGAGTGTGCTGCACCACAGCCGTCGAGATCGATGGATGGCTCCGAGTACGGCGCAAATGATGAGCGATGGCCGATTCCATGACTGTCACCCTGCTGATCGGCCGATCACCGCGTCGCGTCGAACATCGGATGCGCGCTGACCGAACCGTGCCACGAATGCGCTCGAAAAGTATCTGGCAGAAGAAAACCCACACGCCAGTGCTACCTCGGCAACAGTTGCCGATGCGCCCAGTGGTCGAATGAGCATTGCGTGTGCCTGCTCGAGTCGGCGTTCGAGGATGTATTGGGGCACGCTGATCCCATCGTCGGCGAACGCCCTCGACAGGTGCCGGGCACTGATTCCGACCCCGCGTGCGATGTGCGCTGCTGACAGCGACGCGTCGGCCAGACGGGGTTCGATGAACGATCGGGCTGCCGCGCGGTGGGCGGCGTTCAGGTTGGTGCGCGCACCGGTGGTGAGCACCGATACAAGTTCGAGGATGGCGCTCTCGTCCGGCGGGGCTCCGTCTCGACCTATTGCTCCCCCGATTTGCCGAGCGAGCGCTGCTGCGTACACGTTGCCGGTCGAGGAGAAGTCGAACACTGTGGGACCCACGAGAGATGCCGCGTTCGACACGTCCCCGAACAGCGAGCGGGGCATCTTCATCACCAACTCCTCGAGGCCGTGGGAGAAGCCCCGCATGAACGGAGTGTCCGCGTCGAGCAACAGCCCCTGCCCCGGGCCGACGGCTCGGATGCCGTCCTGCGAGTAGAAAAAGGCATCGCCGACGAGGCTGAAATACAGCATGACCGAGTCCGACGGTTGCTGCCGAATCAACTCCGCGTCTCGTTCCACCACGTGCGCGGTTCCGACCACCCGCGCCAGGTCCACGGAACCTATCCGAACATTCGTTCCGGTGGCATCGAGCTTCTTCACCTCCAGCATGCGGCAACGCAGCCCGAGCAGCACATCCGCGTTGTGGTCCTCCCAGCGCTCGATGCGTTCTTCGGGCGGCAGATCCCGGGTGGAGAACTCGACGGGGGCAGGCATGGAGTCGATTGTCCTCCGCGTATGCCGGTCGCGTCTGCGATTCGCGGTCGAGGGGATGTCAGTGCCCACAATTCGAGGGCGGAGGCGGAATCCCGTCGGTGGAGACAAATAGTGGGCGGCGAGGTCAGTCGACGTCGATACGACTGCGTGGCGGCCCAGTGGGAGCACTTCGTCCACCGTCGCGCAGTGCGACCACAGTCCAACCCGCCCCCACCAACGACAAGGCCAATACAGCTCCAATTGCGATCATGGACCCAACAATGGACTGCATTCAGCGTGAATAGTGCAGGCCAGTGTGCAACAGTGGCCTGCATGGACTCGTTGGATGCCACCGCGATCTCGGCCCCGGAACTCGCTGCTCGTATCGACCCGTCGACTCTGCGTGACCGATCCGATGGGCCGCTCTATCTCGGGATCGCCGACGAGTTGCGGAGGTTGATCGAAAGCGGTGAGGTAACAGCTCAGACGCGACTGCCCGCCGAGCGGGCACTGTCGATCAGCCTCGACGTCAGCCGGGTGACGGTGGCGTCGGCCTATAGGCATCTTCGCGACAGCGGATGGATCAGCGCCCAACGCGGTTCTGGCACATACGTTTCCCCAACGGGTTCGTTGCCCTCATGGGGATCTCTCGCCGGCGATCGTGACGCTGCAACGCTGGAATTGGTCAACGCGTCACCGTCGGCGTCCCCTCTGCTGGCCGACGCTTACGCGATCGCAGCCGAGAGAATTCGGGGCCGATTCGACGCGGGCGGTTATGCCCCTCTCGGGCTTCTCGAACTGCGCGAAGCGATCGCCGCCTACTACCGAGGTCGTGGTGTGCCGACCACCGCCGAGAACATCCTCGTCACCGCCGGTGCCACTGACGCCATCCACGCAGTGCTGGCGACGTTCACCGAACCGGGGGCTCGCGTACTGGTCGAGCACCCGACGTATCCCGGTGTCGTCGAACTCACCCACTCACTCGGTGGTCGATGCATCCCGGTGCCTGTCGACCCCGACGACACCGAAGGTTTCGTCGCGGCCGCAGACCGAGCCGCACGGCAGAGCGCCCCGACGCTGGCGTACTTCATGCCTGATTTCTCCAATCCGTCGGGTGCGCGGCTGCCTCTGCACACTCGCCGGCAGCTGTCCGCGACGATGCATCGCCACTCGGTCTTGACCATCGTCGACGAGGTGGCAGCCGATCTGTCCCTCGACGGCTCACCCGACCTCGAACCCTTCGGCGCGGCCACTCCGGACATCGCGACAGTGACCATCGGGTCGACGAGCAAAACGGTGTGGGGCGGACTGCGAGTCGGCTGGGTTCGCGCCGAAGCAGGTCGGTTGGCGCATGTCGCCGCAACCTATGCTCGACGCCAACTGTCGGTCTCCATTCTCGATCAGCTGGCTGCGGTCGAGTTGATGGGCAAGTACGACGAGGTACGCCGGGTGCGCGCCGACCTGTCGAGAGCCACACGTGATCACACCGTGGCGCTGATGCGAGATCACCTGCCGGACTGGCACTTCAGGGTTCCAGATGGTGGCCTGTCCCTATGGTGTTCGCTGCCCGACGGCATTCGATCCAGTGCGCTGGTCGCCGAAGCTCACTCTCGTGGCCTGCTGCTGGCACCCGGGCTGCGGTTCGGAACGGGATATGCGTTCGATGATCATCAACGCATCCCCTTCACCCGTTCACTGCACGAAATCAGCTCAGCCGTGGAAATCCTTGCTCGCCTGAGTTCGGCGGGTACGCCGACGCCGTCGATCGCGTCGAACAGGCCCGCGGCGGTGGTCTGATCCGCCCGGTGGTCTGATCCGCCGGTGTTCTGATCCGCCGGTGGTCTGATCCCCCCGGCCCCTCGCAAATGCGCGCGCGTTTGCCAGGTGCGTTCGGATTCGCCACCCCACCGGTGTCTATTCTGCGCGCCTCTGACGAATGCGCGCGCGTTTGCGAAGGCGTACGCTGCTCGCGAGATCAGTCGAGTGTTGCAACTCGACGGCCGAATCAGGATGTCCGGTCTTGCGGAGTTTCGTTCACCCGTCCCGGCCGCTTCGGTCCGGTGAGTACTTCACTGGTACTTCGGGAGTATCCGGCACCCCATCGCACCGACACCTGATCGGTAATTCTCAGCGAACCGACTTCTTCTCGTAGATTGCCATCGCCCAGACGTATCCCGCCAGTGTCATCCCCGCGCACCAGCCAAGTGCCAGTGGCAGATTCGCACCCAGCGGCTCCCCCGTCAAGAGTCCGCGCAGAGTTTCGACGAACGGAGTGAACGGTTGGTACTCGGCGAACCATCGCAGTCCCGACGGCATCGTGTCGGTCGGCACGAACCCGCTTCCCAGAAAAGGTAACAGCAGCAACAGCATCGGCAGGTTGCTCGCGGCTTCCACCGATTTCGACGCCATTCCCATCGCCACCGCGAGCCAACTGATTGCGAACGCAATGAGCACCACCATCAGACCGACCGAGATCCATTGCAGCAAACCTGCATTCGGTCGAAATCCCACAGCGATTCCCACTGCAAGCACCACCACCACTCCGAGAACGGCCTGCACCGTATTGCCGAGCACGTGGCCGGCCAGAACCGCAGCCCGTGAGATCGCCATCGTTCGGAACCGCGCGGTGATGCCTTCGGTCATGTCCATTGCGACGGTGGTCGCCGTCCCACCGGCTGTGCCTGCGATCGTCATGGCGAGGATGCCGGGCATCACGTACGGCAGATACGCGGTGCGTCCACCTTCGGGATTCACACCGGGAAGCCCTGCGCCGAGCGTTCCCCCGAACACGAAGACGAACAACATCAGGAACACCACGGGCGCCCCGATGACGAACATCGTCAGACCCGGATACCGCACGATGTGCAGGAGATTTCGGCGGAGCATCGTGATCGAGTCGCCGACCGTATACGTGATCGTTGTGGTCATGATGCATCCTTGCTGTCGGTCCGGCCGGTCAGAGCCATGAACACGTCATCGAGGTCGGGGGTATGGATACTCAGGTCGTCGGCCTCGACGCGCGCGGAGCCCAGTCGATCCAGCACCGTCTGCAGCGTTCGGACGCTCCCATCGGTGGGTATCGACAGTGCAAGTCCGTCAGTGTCGAGCACCGCATCGCCGAATGCGCGGGCTGCCTCGTCGAGCGCGGCGACATCGGCGAAGCACAATCGGATCTGGCCGCCAGGTATGCGACGCTTCAACTCGTCCGGGCTACCGTCGGCGACGATCCGGCCGCCGTCGAGTACCGCGACACGATCTGCCAGTTCGTCTGCCTCGTCGAGATATTGGGTGGTGAGCAGCACTGTGGTGCCGTCCGATACGAGGGATCGGACGATGTCCCACATAGTGCGTCGGCTTCGTGGGTCGAGACCCGTGGTCGGCTCGTCGAGAAAGATCACGCGGGGTGGGGCGACGAGACTCATCGCGAGGTCGAGCCTGCGTCGCATACCACCCGAGTACGTGGACAATGGCTTTCGACCGGACTCGACGAGATCGAACTGTTCGAGCAACTCAGCCACCCGTCGTTTGGATCGCGAGCCGAGATGGCGCAGCCTGGCCATCAACATCAGGTTCTCCTCGCCGGTCAGGAGGTTGTCGACCGCCGAGAACTGACCGGTGAGACCGATTGCTGCACGAACGCCGTCGGGATCGGCGACGACGTCGCAGCCTGCGACTGTTGCCGAACCACCCTCCGGCCGAACGAGAGTGGACAGAATATGGACGGTCGTGGTCTTGCCTGCCCCGTTGGACCCGAGCAGTGCGGTGACGGTGCCGGCATCGACGGTGAGGTCGACACCGTCCAGTACCCGTTTGTCGCCATATGACTTGTGCAGACCACGGGCCTCGATTGCGGGCGTCTTCATGTCCGGTCCTTGCCTCTCAGCTGTGCTGCGCATGCCGGACGGCAATGTCGCCGTATCGCGTTCGAGCACGAATCGTGACACTTTCTTCCGTCTCGTCGGGTGGGCCTTCGGGATCGAGTTCGTTGCGGACGTGCCCGTCCTTCGAGGACAGGTCGAGCCATGCCGGCACACCCCGCAGCACACCGACGGTGATCTGCCCGTATCCGCTCTCGACTTGGATTGCACCACAAGACACTTCGTGGAGATTGATGCTGCCGTATGCGGTCTTTGCGCTCACTGCGCCTGGTGACCTCTCGATATCGAGATCGCCGTAGGAAAGCTTGGCGTCGAGGTCAGTGCCGGATTGCCGCACCATGATCGAGCCGTGCGACGCCTTGAGCGTCGCAGCGCCGACGACCGTTCCGACTCGAATCTGGCCGTGGTCGGCAGTGATGTCGATGCTGCCCAGCGCGGTACCGACTGTCGCGTTACCGTGCCCGGCTCGAATCCACAGATCCTCTGCTGAATCCACCTCCACCGCTCCCATCGCACTCTTGACTCGCACGGCACCGAGATCACCCACGGTGCGGAGACTCCCTGCTGCAACCTCCGCAGTGAGTCGAGATCCCTGTGGTAGTTCGACTTTCACGTCGACGGACTCCGTCGGGCCGAAGAAGCTGATGCGCGCCTTTGGACCGATGACGGTGAGCCGTTCTCCGTCGAACTCGACCCTTGTGTTCTCGGCCCCTTTGCGGTCGACAGCTTTGGACGGATTGGTGGGTGTGGCGGTCACGACGGTGTCAGTGCGTTCTGTCGCAACGACTTCGATGCTGCCGACCTGTAGATCGATGGCCAGGTCGATCGGCGTCGGGGTAGCGAATTCGGGCATAGCGATACCTCCGTATGGGCATGGTTGTGTAACCCTGCTCGGTGCAGAGTTACTGAAAAGTTGTGGTGGTTCGGACGGTCAGCGCGCCCAGCCTGCGAAGTTGTCGCCGGTACGAACCGTTCGTTGCGCAGCACGACGCTGTTTGGGTTGAAGAGCGGTGGCGACGGCACGCACCAACCAGGTATTCACCGACATACCGTCAGTCGCGGCGGCCTCGTCCACTCGCGATTTCAGCGCGTCCGGTAGCCGAAGAGTGGTGCGGGATGTGCTTGTGTCGTCGAGTTCGATGCTGGGAGAGGTTTGTTCGTCGTCTTCCGATTCCGAGACAGGTGCAGCTACGACGAATTCGATCTCTCGTCCACGCAGCCTGATGTCTACCGAACCGGGGGCAAGGTCGCGGTTGATGTCACCGACCGCGGCCGACAGCACGTCGAGCATCACCAGACGCGTCGCCGCATCCATGCCGTCGACGAGTCGTTCAGCAGCGGCACGAGTGTTCTCGTCTCCTGTCGCTGCGGCCTCGACCAACCGACGTTGGAGGTCGTTGACGTACTGCCCAAGTTCCATGGTTCAACAATGACACCACTGTGGTGTCACGTCAAGCCCCAGTGGTGTCATGACGGTCGACGAGGGCCATTTCCCCGGCAGGGCCGAAGGGACTGGACGACCCCCCGCGATACGCCGCTCCGGTGGTGGTGAGGACTGGTGGGACCAGCCGCGGCCAGAAACTCCCGCCGGGCACTCCCCAGCGCCCACCCTGCCCTCGCAAACGCGCGCGCGTTTGCCAGATGCGAGCAGGCTGGTCATCGGTGGGGTCATATTTTGCGCGCGTTCAGCAAATGCGCGCGCGTTTGCCCCCTGCGAACAGGCCCGGCATCGATGGCACCGTCACTGCCCACTATTTGCCTCGATAGGCGGATTCCCGCCGCCGATGTCGAATAGTGGACAGTCAGCGCACCTGGCCGACTGCGATCAGGCTTCCGCTTCCACGATTCGCTTGATCGCCGCCAGCGTGCGGGGAATTCCGTCCAGTGCGGCTCGGCTACGAATGTCGATCTGATTCTGCGCATCGTCGCCGAATTTGCGATGGAAGTGGGCGATTCCTTCGGGGAGGAAGTTCCAGTTCTCGGTCAGGCGTGTGCCACCGTCCGCCGACTCGAGGGTGTAGCCCCAGCGCACGAAGTTCTCGCCCACCACCCACGCGAACTCGCGGCCGGGTTCGGCGGCAGCAACGGTGGACACTGTCTCCCACGTTCGTTCTTCCGTGACGTTGCGGCCGGTGAACGTGGACCCGACGCCGCCACCATCGGGCTCGTTCCACCAGCATTTCTGGCAGATCGGGCTCCATTCTCCCGTTCGGGTGACATCGGAGACGACGGCGTACACCTTGTCGACCGACGCAGCGACGACGATGGATTCGGAGAACTCGAGTGCAGTCATCTTCCCATTGTGCCTCCGATCCTCACGAAGCTGTGAGCAGAGTCGCTGCCTACAGCAGAACTGCTGGTGTGCAACCCAATTCGGGCTCACACTCGATTCATGACCGAATCGCCACGATTGTTCCCAGCCGAACTCCGCAATCAACTCCTCCGCCACCGAGTTCTGGTACTCGACGGGCCCCTCGACGATGACAACGGCACCGTCCTCACCACTCATCTACTCACCCTGGCCGCCGAGAACACCTCTGCCGACATCGCTCTGTGGATTCATTCCCCCGGTGGATCGGTTCCCGCGATGCTGGCCATTCGTGACGTGATGCGCCTCGTGCCGTGTGACGTCTCGACATTGGCACTTGGATTGGCTTGCAGCGCAGGCCAGTTCCTTCTGTCGGCGGGAACTCGAGGCAAGCGCTGCGCGCTACCGCACTCGCGGATCCTGATGCATCAGGGCTCAGCAGGCATCGGTGGGTCGGCTGTCGAAGTAGAGGTCCAGGCCAATGACCTGCGCCATACCCGAGATACCGTGCTCGGTCTCATCGCCGACGACACCGGGCAGTCTCGAGAGCAGATATTCGACGACTCCCTGCACGATCGCTGGTTCACCGCGGCCGCTGCTCGCGAGTACGGGTTCGTCGACGCGATCGTCGACTCGTTCGACCAGGTCATGCCTGCGCGACGGGTGTCCTTCGGAATGGAGATGGCCCGATGAGCACATACACGATTCCCAATGTAATCACTCGAGACTCCCGCGGAGAACGCGTCGTCGACGTCTATTCGCACCTCCTCAGTGAGCGCATCGTCTACCTGGGTACCGGGATAGACGCCGGGGTGGCGAATGCGATGATCGCGCAGTTGCTGCACCTGGAGGCCGATTCTCCAGACCAGGAGATTTCGATGTACATCAACTGCGAGGGCGGCGACACTGCTGCCATGCTCGCCGTCTACGACACGATGCAGTTCATCGGATCACCCGTTGCCACAACATGTGTGGGTCAGGCAGTTGCGGCGGGTGCTGTGTTGCTCGCGGCCGGGGCACCGGGGCGTCGATCGGCGCTCACCCACAGTCGGGTGGTGCTGCATCAGCCTGCCGCCCAGGGCCGCGGCACCATTCCAGATCTCATCCTGGCCGCCGACGAGGTCGTACGGGTTCGCGCCGAAATGGAGGCGATCCTCGCAAAACACACTGGACGCGATGCGGCGAAGCTTCGACACGACACCGATCGGGATCTGGTGTTGACGGCTTCCGCTGCCCGCGAGTACGGCGTCGTCGACCAGGTTCTCGAGGGACGTCAGGCAGCCATCAGTGTCGCGTCGCCGCGCGAGAGGTCGTGATGCGCGAGGCGTGAGATTTCGGCCATCGATGTCCCCAGCGCGCCGACGACGGCCGCAAGAATTTCGCTCGACGGGTCCTTGCGGCCACGCTCGACCTCCGACAAGTACTGTGGCGCAATGCCTGCGCGAGCAGCGGTGTCGGCGAGCGTATCGCCGCGGGCGTGCCTGCGCTCGCGTAATCTTCGGCCGACCACCTCACGCCACAAGGGTTCCACGGTACGCGCCGCACGGCGCTCATCGATTCGTATGACCTCGCCCATGATCGGAGCCTAGGCCTCGATAGCCAGATAGGTCGGCGATTCTGCTCAGAGCAGAGAAGCCGGTTTCACGAACGTCTTCGCAAAGCGCTTCTGCCAGGACGTCTCCATGGCCCGACGCGAGTAGTGTCGACGGACGTAGTCGACGGCCGCCCCGCCGGGCACGCCGTCGAGTGCGACCAGACACGCCAGAGCTGTGCCAGTTCTCCCTAATCCTCCAGTGCACGCGATCTCGACCCTCTCGGTTGCAGAGCGGTGCAATGCTTCTCGTAGCACAACCTCGAGATGTCTCGAATCGGACGGTAGCCAGAAGTCCGGCCAACGAACCCATCGACTGTCCCATTCGAACCCGCCGGGATCTTTGCCCTGCAGATAGATCCCGAGATCCGGCCGTGGTCCGTCAGGCAGCGAATCGCGCATGGCGCGTCCACGAACGTAACTGCCTGACGGCAACTCCAGCACGCCCGGGCCGTGTTCATCCCACACTCAGCTCGTCCTCTCGCAGCACCCAAGTTCGTTACATTCTGCATCGCTCGACCTCGAGGGGAGGACGTAACAGCATGGGGCATACTCGGACGATGCACCCATTCGTCGAGCACCGTGAGCGTGTGTTGACCGGTTGCTGGACTCCTCAGCACGGCGTCCAGGTCACGTCGTCCACATTGCCCGTGCCGTGGTTGGCTGCGCTCGATCGACTCGGGCATGACCTGCATGTGCGTCAGTACGGCTCTCGCATCGAACGTATCGACTGGGCCGCCATGTACGACCCGGACGGCGGGGCGGTGTGGCTCGAGAGTGCCGTCACCGTGGAGGGGCGCAATCCGGATGGGCTCGGCGGCAACGGATATGGCGCGCAGTTCGACGCCGACGCCGACGAGGCGCTGGTCTCGATGGCAGATTTGGTTCAACTGCAAGTGGCCAAAGCTCACACAGCGTGGCCGTGGGGTGACGACGGTGGCTTCATGAGCCCTCGCCTCGTCGACGGCGTCGCGGTGTGGATCGACCGAACTGGAAGTTCGACACCGCTCGGCACTCTCGACGAGAGACGCTAGCTGCACCCTCTTTCCGACGTATCGATACTGCGGTATCGTTCGCTTCACCAACGCGAACTACTCACCGGCCCGCCTCCGATATGGCGCACACTATGACAATTCTTCACGAGAAGGCCACGGCCTCGTTCGTCCGGTGAACCCCCACAGACCGCGTAGATCGCGGACCGATGGTTGGGCCATCCTCTATCTGACGCAGTGGCGTCATCGAGTCGAATATGCCGAACAGCGTGTCAATGGAAAATCGAAATCGCTGTTCGACAACCGAGTGCCTATGTTGGCGGGCTTCACCGACTGTCCTGCATGCGATGGCCACTTCGGCGGTGACGGTCCGCGCGATCGGTTGGAACGATTGATGCGACGCGATGGACGACATGCCCACCGGTTGCGCGTCGCGGTAACCGAATTGGACCGTCGGTACCGTGAGGCAACCGTCGAGATCGTGAAGTCCAGAACGATGCCGTGGTGGGAACGCCGATTGCCGTGGGTGTGACGACACCGAGCGCGCGACTAGCCATCAGGCTTCGTCCACTCGATCGTGTGTCGAAAACCAATGCGATGTCGCATCTTTGCACCCGGAAGGCGCTTGTCGACAATGCCGCCGATCTCATCGAAGCTCAGCACCGGGTCCTTGACCGGGAACGGTGGCGGCGGTGCGGTCACCGGGCTCGGCCACGGTCGGTGAACGAATCCGATCAATGGATTGGTGACGATGGACACGGCATCCCACATCAGGTCTCGGACGCTTCGCGGGGGTGCCAGACCCACCACGAGCACGCGTCCGCTGGGCGTGAGAATCCGCTCGATGTGGCTCAACGCGTCGTCGATATCGAGGTGATGCAGAACCGCGACCATGGTGACCAGATCGATCGAATCGTCTGCCCAGGAGTCGAGTTGACGATCCGTGATCGACACGTTGTTCACACCGGCAGAGGTGATCTCTGCGATTCGTCGCATGTCCGCATCGGCGTCGGCGGCGATGACGTGGTCGAAGTGGGGAGCCAGGACCCGCGCCAAAGCGCCTCGTCCACAGCCCATATCGAGTGCTTTGGCACACCCGTCGGGCAGATTCGCGAGAATCCAGCTGTGAAAGTAGTCGTTGTGACTCCATGCGTGTCGCTCGTTCAGCTCGCGTAGCCATCGAGCTCCGTCGCGTCCCAGCCGGGATTCTCCTAGTCGCCTCAGCACCACAGCGCCCAGTATCCATGAGGCGCAACCGCGGTGGGTCGCCGGAGCATGTCAACTGGCGATCTTCACAATCAGGTTTCCACGATGGTCACCGGCCAGGAGTTCGTCCAACGCGGTGATCGCCCGATCGAGTGGACCTTCCAACATTGTGTGCGGGAAGGTAACCACACCCTGCGAGAACCATGGGATGTAGTGGCTGATCCAGGCCTGAATCTGGTCGGGAGTGTGCATCGTGGTGAATGGCCGTATTTGAATTTCTTTGACGATCGCGGTCATGATGTCCAAACGCGGATGTCCGCCGTGACCGCCGCCGATCTGCCCGGCGAGTGCTCCGCACAACGCAAATCGCGCGCCGAACGATGCGTGGCGGACGGCCGTCTCGAACTGCGTTCCGCCAATCGTGTCGAAGAATACGGTGATGCCCTCCGGTGCGAGTGCCCTCAGGCGAGCGTCGAGATCCTCGTTCTTGTAGTCGATCGCCGCATCGAAGCCGAGCTGCTCAGTGAGGTAAGCGCATTTGCCCGGACCGCCCGCGATGCCGATCACCAGCGCGGCACCCTGTGCCCTGGCAATCTGCCCCGCGATCGAACCCACTCCACCTGCCGCCCCACTGACCAGAACCACGTCTCCCGCACCCACACCTGCGACGTCGACCATGCCATGAAAGGACGTCACCCCTTGATTGAGCATGTACTCAGGGCCTGGGAACACTCCCTCTGGAACGGGAAATACCGCGTTCGACGCGATCGCAGTCAGGTTCCTCCACCCCTGATTGTGCTGCACGATGGTTCCGACCGGTCTATCGGATCGAGATTCCACGACTCGCCCGATCGCGGGCCCGTACAGCGGCACACCGACGTCGAAGGCCGGCAGTGGGAGACCCGGGTTCTCGAACATCAGGTCGGCGTTGACAGCAGCAATCTGTTGAAAAATGTTTTCTACGAGCACCTCTCCATCTCCGATAGGCCGCTGATTCGCGACTTTGACTTCCAGCAGCTCGGACGGCCGCTGCCCCAAATCGGTGCGGTGCGCGCGAAGCAACACTTCTGCGGTTTCGGTCCAATTCACATTTGCCCCCTCGATCTGTACGCGACCCGGTTTTCCAGGTGCGCTGCCGACGGTAGAAGCAGATGCGGACAGCTTCGGTCCTCGTGACCGGAGGGCCGTCTTACGTTGATGCCGCCCATGCATCCAATGCCTGTTGGACGCGCGATGGAGATTCGAGCGGACTCAGGTGCCCCACGGCAGGGAGAGTAAGCACAGACGGTTCCCCCGGCAGCGATTGTTGCAGTCGAAACGCCTGTTCGACGGGAATCCAGGGGTCCTGCTCGCCCCATCCGATGGCAGTGCTGCAGCGGACTCGAGGTAGGGCATCGACGATGGATCGCGTGTGCTCGGTTCGCAGTTCGGCGATCTGTCGGTAGAACGCAGGCTGACCCTCGTCGGATATCCAGGGTTCGGTCAGCATCGCCACGGTGTCTCGGTCCAGTTGCTGATGTGACGCTCCTGCAATGTATTCGGAGACCAGCGCCGCATGCAGCGCAGAAGGCAACGCGGCGAACACGTCTGTGTTGTCCGCCACCAGCCGGAAGAATTCGGATCCCCAAGGCTCGAGAGTCACCACGTCCCACAGGAACAAGCTGCGGTAGTCATGTCCGTGCAGCAGATGGGCTCCCAGTGCGACGGCACCGCCGATATCGTGTGCAACGACGAAGGGTCGCTCGAGCTCCCAGTGGTCGAGCAACAATGCCAAGCGCCGCATCTGGGTGTGCAGATCGGTCCGCACATCGGATCCCCGCGCGGAGCGGCCGTATCCGGGCATGTCCCATAAATAGACTCGGTGCCCGCTGCTCAGCTGTCGAGCTGCCTGAGCCCAGACCTGCGCAGACCATGGAGTTCCATGGCAGAACACGACGTCCGCGGACGCAGAGTTGCCGCCGTCGGGAGTGATCTCGTACGTCGCCACCCGATCGCCGCCCACCAGGACGAAGACGGGTTCCGGTAGGTCGAATCTGTCGGTCGCCATGACGACGAATCTAGAACTTCAGGTCCACCTGAAGTCAACGTGAGAGCATCGGCGGATGAAGATCGGAGATGCCGCGCAGGAACTCGGCGTGCCGACGCACGTCCTCAGGCATTGGGACGACGTCGGTGTCGTTGTGCCCGCACGCGTACCGTCGGGCCACCGTGATTACAGCGAGGAACACATGTATCGACTGCGGGTCGTGCGTGCATGCCAGGCTGTCGGCATCAGCCTGGCAGATATTCGCCTCATCCTTCACCGAGACGAACCCGGGCGGACGGTGATCATCGAAGCGCAGCTTGCTCGAATACGAGCGCAACAAGCTCAACTCGAGGGTGCTGAACGTTTTCTCGTTCACGTCGTCTCCTGCACGCACGACCTGCTCACTCGATGCCCACACTGCAGCGAATATTCGACTGCGTCGAGAGCGTCGACATGATGAGGTGACGTGGTGACCCAACCAGGATCCCTTTCGGTCGTGCGTCCCTCGACCCGCGCCTGGGTGAGTCGATATCTGCATGCTGGTGAACGGATCATCGACGCGGAGGCGCTGACGGGCGGAATCACGGCCGAGGTGGCGAAGTTGACTGTTCGTATGGTCAGCGGAGCCGAGCGTTACCTGGTGTTGCGCAGCTATACCGATTCCGCCAGGCTTCATCATGCCGAGGACTGGCTGGATCGCGAAAGCAATGCTTTGGCAACGCTTTCGGGATCGTGTGTGCCCGCTCCCGCGTTGGTGGCTGTCGATCCGCGCGCTGGATATTGCGAGTTCCCGTCGCTTCTCATGACCCACTTGCCGGGGTCGACACTTCTCATCGATGAATGCGTGGAAGTGCGGGTTCGCATGCTCGCGCGGCAACTCGTCGAGATACACGCCATAGATGCCAACAGTCGGCCGCGTGAATATCAGGTATTGACCACTGCCGACACTGTCGTACTACCCGCGCGAGCGGACGCGACAGTGTGGTCCGCCGCGGTCGACCTGATCCGCGGGCCGACCCCACGATACGAGGGACGGTTCCTGCATCGGGATTTTCAACCCGGAAACGTTCTGTTCGACATATCGGACTCGGGCATGCCTCGGATCACCGGCGTCGTCGACTGGGCTGGAGCATCGTGGGGGCCGACGGATCTCGACGTGGCACATTGCTCGACCAATCTTGCTCTGCTCCACGGGCCACAGTGGGGATCACGGTTCGCCTCCGCATACGAAGAGGCCGGCGGCACCCTTTCCAACAACTCACGAGCCCGGCAGTACTGGCGTGTGCGTGATGCGTTGGCCTGTTCCGCCGAAGTGCAGTTGTGGGCGTCGCCGTGGCGCGACGCCGGTCGAACGGACCTGACGCCGAGCGTCGTAGAGGAACGGTTGTGCGCTTACGTCAGGTTGTTGATGGACGCGCCCCAGGCCAGATGAGTGGGTCATGTCTCCGGAATACCTCTTGAACATGTTCAAAATGGGGTCTAACGTCATTTTTGAACACGTTCAGAAATGAGGCGAACCGATGGCCCGCACATCCGAGACTCGCGGCAGGGTTGTCGAAGTTGCCCTTCGCCTGTTTCGCGAGGAGGGGTTTCAAGCAACCACGATGCGTCGCATTGCCGACGAAGCGGGCGTCTCCCTCGGTAATGCCTACTATTACTTCGCCGGCAAGGACGAACTGGTCAACGAGTTGTACATGGTGATTCAGCGCGATCACCGCGAGCGCGCACTCCAGGTGTTGGTCCACGGCGGATCATTGTCGGAAAACCTTGCTGCCGTGTTGCATTCCGGCCTCGACGTCATGGCCCCCTACCATGCCTTCGGCGGGTCTTTCCTACAATTGGCGTTGCCCACCCGGTCCAGCTCCAGTCCGTTCTCGCAGGAATCGTCCGACGCCAGGTCCATGGCCATCGACCTCATGCGAACCACCTTGGAGACTTCGAAACAGAAGGTTCCGGCGTCGCTGAATGATGTTCTTCCACAACTACTCTGGATGATCTACATGGGTGTCACCCTCCATTGGGTGACCGACTCCTCGGACAGCCAGCAGCGCACTCGCACACTGGTCGACGGGCTCGTGCCCGTGGTGGCCAAAGCCGTACGCCTCGCTCGCCTCCCGGTGGCGCGGGGGTTGGTCACCGATGTGGCCGGTCTGTTGAAACGAATGACGTCCCCAGAAGGGCTCGAACGATGAATGATTCACCGTCGACCGTCGTCCTGTGCGGTGCCTCCGGCTACATCGGACGATACCTTCGCGCGTCGTACGAGCAGCGCGGAATCCAAGTCCGGACCGTCGGACGCGGACCATCGAGCGACGCCACGTGGGACGACCGTCGCCGTCTCGTCGACGTTCTCGACGGTTCCGACCTGGTCGTCAACCTCGCGGGCCGCTCGGTGAGCTGCCGCTACAACAAGACCAACGCCGACGCGATCATGTCGTCCCGCGTACAGACGACGGCCGAGCTCGGACGTGCGTTGGCGGAGGTGCAGAACGCGCCCACTTTGTGGGTCAACGCCAGCACCGGAACCATCTATCGCGACTCACGCGATCGGCCGATGGGCGAGAGCACCGGCGAACTGGGGTCGGGATTCTCCGTCGAGGTCGCTCGCGCCTGGGAGCGTGAGCTTTTCGACGCGGACGTCGCCATCCGCAAGGTGGCGTTGCGATTGTCGATCGTATTGGGCGCTGGCGGCGGAGCGATCAATCCGATGATCGACCTCGCACGGCTCGGACTGGGCGGCACGATGGGTGACGGCCAACAGATGTTCAGCTGGGTTCATGTCGCGGATGTCGCACGAGTTCTCGACCATCTCCACGAGAACCGGGGCATCTCCGGACCGGTCAACGTGGCAACTCCATACCCGGTCACCAATGAGTTTCTGATGCAGCAGGTTCGGGCAAATCTGGGCCGCGCGGGCGGGTTGCCGACCCCGTCGTGGTTGCTCCAGTTCGGTGCACGCGTGATTCGGACCGAGGCAGAGTTGGTTCTCAAGAGCCGATGGGTGGACCCACTTGTGCTGACCGACAGCGGCTTCGAGTTCAGATATCCGACGCTGGACGTCGCGCTGGCCGAGATCGCGTCCAGGACGCCCCGTGGTTTGCTCCCCGTCACCCTCGGTTGATGGGGATCAACCCCGATCGCCACACCAACGACGCCGATGCCGAGTTGACCAACATCTGTAGCTTCACCGTCGGGCATACAATGAGGTGCCCTCCACGCGCGGAAAGGACACCGGACCATGACGCAGACTGTCGATCCGCGCGCGAGTATCGAGGAGCGCGCTCGCAACAAGTTCGAGTCCAAACGGACCGAGCTGGCCGAGGCAACGCTGCACACGCTTGCCGAACTGGGTTACGCCCGTACTTCCCTGAGAGAGATCGCGCAGAATTCCGAATATTCGCACGGCGTGCTGCACTACTACTTCACCGACAAACTCGATCTCATCACGCACGCGGTGCGCCAGTACGAGGCCATCTGCGTCACTCGTTACGACGAGGTGGTGGCCGATGCAGTCGACGCCACCGGACTGTCAGAGGACTTCGAGGCGAGGTACTTCGGCACCCTGACCGCGGACGCAGGCATCCACCGCCTCTGGTACGACCTCCGAAATCAAGCATTGTTCGACGGCTCGTTTCGCAGCGACGTACTCGAGATCGAGGAGCGGCGCGTGGACATGATCTGGCGAGTAGCTTCCCGCTACTGCGAACTCCGCGGCACCGAGCCTGCTCTCGATCGAGCATCCGCTTACATCCTTCTCGACGGCATCTTTCAGCGAGCCCTTCTTCAACACCTCGCCGGAAACTCAGACGAACTGGACGCCGCACGAGTGCAACTGCGCTCTGCCTTTTCGATGCTGGATTTCCCGACGCGTCAGTAGGTACTGGGCCGGGTGCCTGTGTAGATGCCGGGAACCCGATCGCTCGCTACGACGGTCCAGCGCCTTCGACAGCGGCACGCGTAGGCGCATCGCAGGGCACTTGATCACGCCATCGCACCGCCGTATGCCATCATGGAGGTGCGCCTGCGTGCGCAGCGGCGGTGGGGCTCGCCGTAACCGAACCTCGGCCTGCGGGCCGACAACAGTCCCTGTCTCGGTTCTCGTATGTCCGCAGATAGGGAGCAGGTCGATGAACAATTTCGACGAGTCACACGGTGGCACCGACGACAGGTCTATCCCGGTCGACCCAGACGGCGTGGATTCATCGCGTCCCCTGCATGTCCAACCCGTTGCCATTGCAGTAGTGGCGCTCGGTGGCCTGGTGGGCACAGGTATTCGGTACGGTGCCGAGTCGGCGTTTTCGTCCGGGTCCGGTTCGTTCCCGTTCACCACCCTCGTCATCAACCTCACCGGAGCCTTCATTCTGGGAATGCTGCTGGAACGGCTCGTTCTGTCCGGTCCCGACGCCGGCTGGCGACGACGAATCCGATTGTGCATCGGTACCGGGGTCCTCGGCTCGTACACCACCTACAGTTCGTTTGCCCTCGAGACCGTGGAGTTGCTACGAGATCATCGTGTGGTGGCGGCCGGGGTGTACATGACTGTCAGCGTGATCGTCGGTACGTTCGCAGCCGGAGCCGGCATCGTTCTCGCACAACGGTTCGGTGCCACCAAGGAGGAGACGCGATGATCGCGTTGTGGGTCGTCCTCGCGGGAAGCGCTGGGGCAGTGAGCAGATTCGTGCTCGACGGCGTGATCCGCTCACGGCTGAAGACTGAAATTCCCTACGCCACAGTGGTGATCAACGTAGTCGGATCGGCAATCCTCGGCGTGGTGGCTGGATTGGTGACGTTCAGGTCCGCACCGGAACAGGTGCAAGCGATAGTCGGTGTCGGATTCTGCGGCGGTTTCACCACTTTCAGCACCGCAAGCGTGGAGACCGTTCGACTGCTCGAACGCCGACGCTACGGATCCGCGGCATACAACGCCGTCGGCACTGCGCTCACCACCACCGCAGTGGCAGGTGTAGCGATGGTCGTGGCAGCGTATATGTGACATCGGTGCGTTCGTGCTGCCTCACGTTCATTCTGGCCGTGCACGATTCGAGGAGACGACGATGATCGAAACCTAAGGCCGCCGACGCGGCGCAGCAGAGAATATCGACGGTACGGGCGGTGGTCCCGATACCTACCGGCATGCACCGGTGGGCGGATACGACTGCGGCCACCGCAACTATCCGGTACTCACAACTCCCGGGTGAATAAACCGAATCTCGTCACAACTGTGCACGCATGGCTGGAAAAGCGTTGACTGTGAAACCGTTCCGTTGGTAGATACCCTGCCCGGAAGGTGTGGCCATCAGCTCGGCTCGAGCAATCCCGGTTTCACGAGCCCATTCCAGCACCGCATCGAACGCTCGGCCGCCGAATCCGCTACCCCGTGCGCCGGGTGCGGTGCACACATTGCTGATCAACACGTCACGCCCATCCGGAGCGAGAGGCGAGGGTGCCGCATCACGAATTGCACCCATGGCGCAGGCCACCACGTCACCATGCTGCTCGACTACGAATATCCCGTAGTCGGCATTATCCAACCGGTCGACGAACCACTCGTATGCATTTGTAGCCCAGCGTTCGCCGTCAGTGACGCTTCCCATCGATCGGAACATCTCGACACGAAGAGCCACAAGCGCGCCCACATCGCCGATGCGTGCTCGTCGAACCGCCACACCGACCTCGCGCACATCGGTCACCTCGTCACATTTGCGAACTCGTCCCTAACATCCAACCACGGCCTCTCGGACCGCGGCTTATGCCACCGACCGAAGTGATGCGAGAACCGATCAACGGACATCGCTCTGGAAACGATCCGTACGGATGGCGAGATCCGGGTAGTCGACGATGAGCCCCGATGCGTCGTAATACAGGTTGGCGGAGTAGTCGAACTGCGGGGCGGTGTAGGCGCACGTGAACGATTCCGAGCCGGAAGAGGCAAAGAAATACGTTTGCTCGAGCACTTCCACCACCGGTTCCGTAGCGCGGACGTACACGGCAGACACGTTGTGCGTGCCGCATGCTGCCGAGAGTCTGTGAACTGGAATCGTATTGGTGACGACGGACGCTTCGAGGTCGACATCCGTACAGGCCGACAGTTCAGGACGAACCACACCGTCGACAGTCCAGGTGCCATGCCCGTCGCAAACGAGGTGGGTGCGCCAGGTCCTGTCGCGGGTGCGCGTTTCGATGCTCGCCTCACGGGTGTTCCAGTGTTCGTCGACGACAACCAGGTAGGTCACCGCAAAGCTCGTCGATCCTTCCGTTGCGACGGTGTTGCCCCAGATGCGAGTGGCACCGCTTCCGGGGCTCGTGGCGAAATGCGCCACTTCGAAGCCGTCTCGGAGTCCGCGGTGCCGCCACGCTGCGGACGCAGGGAGTTCACGAAGGTCGATCGTCATGTCAGGACTCCGTTTCGATGCACCGATGAAGGTCGAGAATATCGAGATCAGGCCCGTACCCCTTGACCTTCGAGTTACAGGAACCTCGATGCTGACGGTTGCCGCACAGTGCGGACCACCGGTACATGATCGAAGGAGCCGAAGCGATGACCGACGACGCCACGATGACCGCCATAATCGCAGCAGTGACCGAAGGCCGCAGCGGAAATCCCGTGGACGCTCGTCGCACGCTGCTCGATCTCTGGAACAGAATCGGCAGTAACGGCGATGCCCTGCACCGTTGCACTCTCGCGCACTATCTGGCGGATCTCTACGACGACCCAGCGCAGTCCTTGGCGTGGGACATCCGGTCTCTCGATGCGGCAGATGCCCTCACCGACAGCCGGGTTCGACACCATCACGCGACGCTGTATGTCGCCGGTTTCTATCCGTCGCTCCATCTCAACCTCGCCGACGACTATCGCCGTCTTTCGTCGTTCGAGGCGGCCGAGGACCACATCGCGGCAGCGAAGAAACTGGCGAAGGACCTGCCGGACGATTCGTACGGCACCGGCATCCGAGACGCCATCGCCGAGATCGGCCAGGCTATTGCCGGCCGAGACTCGAGGCCTCGAAAGCAAGAGGAGGTCTCCGGTTCCACGCAGACGGACTGATGCGTCCCCGTCTCGTGACGCGCGTGCCCAGTTGTGCGTATGTGACGTCAACGGTCGATGTGATCGCTTCTCTCGCTCACGAGGATTCGATCCTGGCGAACGGATAGCCGCCGATGACCACGACGACGAAGACATATCCTGCGAGCCCAAGCAATTCCCACGTGGTTCTGTCGCGCTGGAAGTCGAGGAAAATCCACGCCAACGGAGCGAGAAGCAAAACAGCGCTGACAATCCCGCACACAGCGAACCACCTGTTCGCCGCTGCGCGCAGGTGCGGCGTGGTTTTCACCCGGTCCGATACATCGCCGCCGTAATAGTCGGAATGGAGCGCCTTTCCTCGAATACCGACAGATGCTCCATAACTGGACGCGACGACGCCCACGATCAGGCCGAGAGCAAGTGCAGTGTTCACGACGCCCCGACCGTCCGGTAGATGCGAATCGTGTTGGCGCACGCCCACCCTGCAATGATCGGCGCTAGCAAGCCGAGCCACGGAACGTGACCGGTGAACGCCACCACTCGAATCGCGAACGCGATCGCGGTCGTGCCGTAGGAGTCGACTTTTCGGCCGATCGAGGAATTGGGCGGAGCAACCCTTGCCGGAAATCGCGGGGAGTCGGCGAGCATCCTCACCGCTGATACACATGCCGAGATGCCTGCGATGACTATGAGCGCGAAGACGAACGCACCGCCCAATCCGATACCGGCCCAATCCATACGCGGCTCGAACAGTCCTCGAGCGACCGACCCGATCACCGCAACCGACGCGAAGAACCCCAGGTACAGCAACGCGATGGGTCCCGCCAGTCCAGTTCTCGCGCTATCGCCCATACCGGACGGTATCAAATGGAGTCGAACGGATCGTGCCGTGCGGGTTCGTCGCAGCGGTTGGTGGCGCTTCCGTAGATAACCGCGATGTACTCACCCGCGAAGACAGTCAGCGCCCGACTCTTACCCGAGATCCAGAAGTAGTCGCTTCAACAAGTCGGCGAGTTGGCTTCGCTCGTCCGGATTCAGCGATCTCAGCAGAGTTTCCTCGTTGGCTACGTGCGCCGGTAGCGCGGCATCCACTGCGGCGACCCCGGCCGGCGTCAATTGCACGATCACCACTCGGCGGTTGCTCGGGTCGATTTCTCGTTCGATCAGGCCCTTGTCGGTCAGTCGGTTCAGCCGGTGGGTGACCGCGCCCGAGGTCACCATCGCACTGTCCAACAACTTCCCGACGGTGAGTCGATAAGGAGCTCCGGCGCGTCGGAGCGTGGCAATGAGGTCGAATTCGCCCGACTGCAAGCCGAATTCGGACAGCACGGCCTGAATCCTCTTGTCCAGTGCGGATGCTGCTCGGCCGATCCGTCCGATCACGGCCATCGGGCTGACATCGACCTCTGGTCGCTCGGTGTGCCACTGCTGCACGATCCGATCCACTGCATCGTCCGCCATCGAACATCACCTTAATATTTCAGCGTTGAATTGTTTGACATTGCCACTTTGTCGACCTACGGTTCATCACTAGATAGTTCAGCGTTGAGATGTTGCATGACCTTAGTCCCCCGGAGATGAGTCCACCATGAGGACACGCCACGAACAGGCACAACCGACCGATGCCCGACGCCTCCTCGCGCCTCGTGTCACGCCGTCGACCCTCGTTTTCACCGCTACTGCCGCGCTCGCCCCCATCATGTGGGGAACGACCTACCTGGTGACGACCGAACTCCTGCCGCCGGATCGACCCATGACCGCCAGCGTCCTCCGCGCAATCCCCGCCGGACTGCTTCTCCTGCTCATTGCCCCAGGCATTCCCGGCAAGGGCTGGAGACTAAAAACCGCGACCCTCGGGGTGCTGAACATCGGATTGTTTTTTCCGATGTTGTTCGCGGCCGCCTACCGACTGCCAGGAGGCATCGCGGCCGTCGTCGGATCTGCGCAGCCGCTCGTCATCATCGCGATATCGACAGCGCTGGGCTGGGGACGAACGCGACCCGTGCAACTCGGATGGGCTGTTGTTGCGGTCGCCGGGGTCGCAGTGGCGGCTGCGTCGGGCACGGTCCGGCTCGATGCGATCGGTTTGGCCGCGGCGGCAGTCGGAACCGTCAGCATGGCGATGGGCATCACCCTCACCAAGCGCTGGGGGGTTGCTCCGAACACGAACCCGCTCACGTCCACTGCGTGGCAATTGCTTGTCGGCGGCCTCGTCATCTGCCCGCTGATTCCCATCGTCGACGACGGTGCCTGGACCTTCGATGCCCAGGCAGTCATCGGCTACGCCTGGCTGGCAGTGATGGGTGGTGCGGTTGCCTACTCACTCTGGTTTCGTGGTGCCCGCAATCTTCCGACCACCAACATCGCCCTCCTAGGGGTGCTGAGCCCGTTGACCGCGGCCGTTCTCGGTTGGATCATTCTGGGCCAGAACATGACCGGATTGCAGTGCCTTGGATTCGGCGTCGCACTCCTCGGCTCGATCGCCGGTCAGTTCGTGAAAACACCGTCGCCGCGGTAGGAATCGACGAAAACCCAGGCGGGAAGCGCATGCCGACCTCGAGTGCACCAATCGGCCACTACACCAACATCATTCCATCATCTCGATCCACAATCGGGCAGTGATCCCGCTTCGCCACCTCAATCCAGGGGCACGTTCTCGATTGCGTTCGGGCCCGCCGGCAAAAACGACCGGGTAGTCCGTGTCGTAAACCTGGGCGCAACAACAACGATCTATCGTGACCCTTATGACCTCGTCCAGCTACATGCCGCTCCGGGCCGACACTGGATCGCGTACGCATGCCGGACACAGGTCGGTCGCCGCAGTGACGGACACCCCACGTACTCCGGTCGGATCGGTACCCACAGCGCGGAAGATCCGCTTCGGTTCGCGGTGGCTGGCAGGGTCGATACTCGCGGCGTGCATCGCGATTGCAGCGCACGCATTCTTCCTCGGATGGACAGTTCCATTCGGGCTCTTCGGCAACGGAATCGACACGATTGTCTACCGACACGGCGGCGAGGTCGTCGTGCTCGGTCAGCCGTTGTACGAATTCGCCCTGTTCGACGTCGGACTACCCTTCACCTACCCACCGTTCGCGGCTTTGTTGTTCACTCCACTCGCGCTTGTCACCGCGACGAGTGCCGTCACGGTTGTGCAAGCGATCAATGCCCTGCTGGTCTATGCAGCGGTGGTCCTGAGCTGGCGAGCTCTGGGATATCGCAGCGGCGCTGTGTATCTCGTCAGCGCGGGTATGGCCGTCGCGTTCACCTGGCTCGAACCGGTGCGGATGACCATCTGGCTCGGCCAGATCAACCTTCTGCTGCTCGTGTTGGTTCTGTTCGATCTCAGCCGAAGCGAAGGCAGTCGGCTGCGCGGGGTCGGTGTGGGAATTGCCGCGGGGCTCAAGCTGACTCCCGCCTTCTTCGTCCTCTATCTGCTCGCAATCAAGCAGTGGCGTGCAGCGCTCACTGCCACTGCCGCATTCGCAGCAACCGTTGCCGCCGGATTCCTCGTCATTGCCTCCGATTCCTGGAAGTTCTGGACCGCAACGATGGTCGACTCCGAACGAATCGGGGCTCTCGCATCACCGGCGAACCAATCGATCCACGGAGCGCTGGCCCGTCTGTGGCCGGGCAACACGCCGCCTTTTCTGGTGTGGCTTCTTCTTGCTGCGGCTGTCGCGGCGCTCGCATTGTGGACAGCTGCCCGCGTACACCGGGCAGGAAAGACATTGCTGGCTTTGACGATCTGCGGACTCGCAACGCCGATGGTCTCTCCCTTTGCGTGGGGGCATCACTGGGTGTGGTGCATCCCGCTGGCCGTTCTCGCCCTCGACTATGCGAATCGACGCCGCACCTGGTGGAGCTGGTTGGTGCCAATCGCCGTCACTGCCCCGATGATCGCCTGGTACTTCACCGATTACCGCGGCATCAAGGCCATCGGAATCTTCATGTTCGAGGGATCTCCCGCCTTCGAGTTCGCCGTTCAATTCACCTACCCGGCAGTGTTCCTGGCCGTCATCGCCGCAACTCTGATCTCCTCGTTCCGGCCAACGAGCGCGGTGCCCGGTTGATGAATACGTGAACAGTTCGTGGAGAGCCGTACTTGCGTTGCTGATCCTCCTCACCGCATCGTGCGGTTCTTTCGAGCCTGCCAAGCCCATGGCCATGGACGGGGATGACGTGTCGTACGAGTTGGAGAAGGACCTCGTTGGGCTCGAAGTGTGAACCCGAGATGCTGTTTACCTCACGCCCTGCAGGTGGATCTGCAGACGCTTTCTCCGTGATGTTGACAACGGGTGCTCAGGAATCGTCGCTCTTCATCTACTGCGAGGGCCACTGACCTGCCTCGGGAAATCGTGTGCAGCCAGCCGCGCTCAGCGCGGCTGGCTGCACCGGATTCGGTTGACGGTGGCGATGATTTCGGCGATAACCTGTTCCATTCGCTCTGTCAGGTCCAACCAGGTGTACCGAAGCACCGTCCAGCTCTGCGAGAGGGCATTCTGACGGGTCCGATCACGTTGGAACACGTCGTGGTCGGTGTGGAAGGCCCAACCGTCGATCTCGATCGCTACCATTTCCGCAACGAACACGATGTCGAGTTCGTATCCGCTCCATCGATAGTTGGCTACCCAGCCGAGGACCGAACAGGTTCGGAGTTCGCTGAGCAGCAGCCGTTCGCCTTCGGAGCGGGCACCACTTTCGGCGACCTTCAGTAGTCGTGCGGCCTGCTGAGCACCTGTTCGACCGGGATTTCGCGCGTGGGACTGCCTCAATTTTTCCAAGTTCGTATGCCGTTGCAGCGCTCGGTCCATGATGTGTGACTTTCCGATTGCCGATTCCAGCACCGAGAGTTCGAGCGAGGTGACCTCGAGCCCTCTGCGGGTGACGATGTCTTTTCCGTGCACATCTCGTCGGCGGATTCTGCATCCCTCCGCGCGGCTTCGACCATTGCGCGGTGTTGTGACCTCGATGACCTGGGGCACCTCCGTAGTCACCCGGTGCCAAAAGACCGCAGCTTCCCCACTGAGAATCGCACTCGTCCCCGCGCCCCACACTGCCGCCCGGATGCGCGCATCGGTGCTGAATGGGCGGTCCGCAACGAAGTAGACACCTCGGTGCACCTTCGTCCACGTGCCCGCGCGCAGCAATCGGTCCACCGCGTCCGCGCTCACCCCGCATGCGCCTGCTTGCGCGCGGGTGATCACTCCGTCGTGTTGCGCCAACCAATCATCGAGCATGTCGACTTGGACGTTCACGCGGTCGAAGGGGTTCCATGGTTCGGATCCGCGGGACGGTTCATCCCTGACTGTCGAATCCGCGCATATCCCGCTACGATCCTCGGTACATCAGACCAAATGGTCTCTAAGGTGGAGGGCTACCAATGCCATACTTCGGTTTGCTGGTGATGTTGCTGTGGGTGTTCTGCCTGATCGACGTGATCACAGCCGACGACGGTGGAGTGCGGTACCTACCCAAGATCGTCTGGTTGCTGCTGGTGGTATTTCTCCCGCTCGCCGGATCGCTGGCGTGGCTGTTCGCAGGACGCCCCATAGGCGGCGGCATCTGGGGAGGTCCTGGCGGCGGATCCCGTTACCAGCGGGCGGGCAATTCGACATTCCCGGAGTACGAGACGCGGCCAGGTCGCCAAGCTGCCCAGAACCGGGAAGCGGACGATGAATTTCTGCGTCGCTGCCGTGAGCGTGCAGAGGAGCAGCGTCAACTGGAGCGGGAGCGCCGCAAGCGCGATCTCGGGCTCTGACCGCAAGAAACACTGTCCAGCTCAGCGTTGCTGTATCGATGGCGAATCGATGACTCCCCATCGCGAAGGCGGCAGCACGATCAGGCGCACCTTTCCGATGACGTCATCCACGGGCACTGTTCCGCCCAGTTCGTCGCCGGCGTGAGCTCTCGAGTCCGCCGAGCCACTTCGATTGTCGCCCATCACCCAGAGACTTCCGTCCGGCACTTCGACGGGTCCGAAGCAGCGGCCGGACGGCGGCGCGGTCTGACAGGTGAGCTGGTTGTCGACAAACGGGAAGTCCCTGACGACATACGGCTCGTCCAGGGGCCGACCGTCCACCTCGATTCGCCCCTGCGCGTCACAGCACTGCACAGTTTGCCCACCGGTGGCGATAACTCGTTTCACGAGATCGTTCTCGTCGGGTGCCACCAACCCTGCCCACGAACCCGCGTCCTGGAGTGCCTTGACAATCGGGTTGTCCGAGCGTGTCGAGCGGTAGCCGATGTTCCACGACGAGGTAGGCGCTCGGAACACCACCACATCACCCGGTTGTGGATCACCGAAGCGAAAGGTCATCTTGTCCACTGCAATTCGATCACCGACAAGAAGCGTTGGTTCCATCGACCCGGACGGAATGTAGTACACCCGTCCGACGAACGTCTGCAACAGAACACTGAGCACCAACGCCACAACGACGAGGATTGCCGTCTCCCGCAGCCAGGACGGGACCCTGCGTCGTGGGGCGTCGTCGATGTTCTGGTTGTCGGCCATCACCATCTTCACAGCTTAAAGCCAGTGCAGTGCGTATCGTACTGAGCATGCTGTTTCTGGGCGTCGTGTTGGCTACTGTTGGTGCGGTGATGATGACCATCGCAACAGCGCAGCTCTCGCGCGTGAACGAGGGCCACTACCTGCCCATGATCATCGGAAGATTCGCGGTCGCGTCCCCATTCAAGGTCACCGCTCTTCGGGTTGGCGCGCAAACAGTCGCTGCCGTCGCGACATGGATCGTCGCTGTGACCACATGGGATCACCGGACACCCTGGCCATCCTTCATCGCCACCGTGACGACTCTGATTGCAGCAGTAGCGATTCCGGTCATTGCCATGACGTGGAAGCACAATCGACATTTCCGGAGGTCGAATCGATGACGTCGGCGCACAAGGTCGGACTCGCCACCATCACTCTCGCGGCAATGCTCTGTGCGTGTGCGCCTGCCGAAGTCGACGAACCTGGAATTCCTACCGCTTCGATTCGTTCGACGCAGTTCGCCGCTCCTCCACCTCCGGTCACCGATGCTGCTCCCACCGCCGAGCAACTGACCACGCTTTTCGCGGCGAGCCTCGACTACTCCGTTCGAGAGAAGGATCGGGCCCGCCTGTTCGACGGCCCCAGCGAAAACAATGTTGCACTCGCACGCGCGTGGGGTGCCCAGCCCGATCCACAACGGATCGAATTCACGACGGTCGAGCCTGCTGGCCCGGACACTGTCCATGCGAGTGGACAAGGGCGCTGGAGAAGCATGGAGCCCTATTCGGTGGGGCCGATCCCTTTCATCCGGTGGGACAACGAGTGGAAGGTCTCTCGCACATTCGCTTGTGGATTCGTGGGTGCCTTCGATGGACCCGACGCATGCGCGTGAGCTGACGTTTCGGGCTCTGCACCGATCACGCATCCCCGAGGTGCACGGCTGCCCAGCCACTCAAGTCTCTGAGCATTTGTCGGTCGTGTGTCGAAACAACGACCGCTGCGTCGGTGGCATCGAGGGCCTGGGTCAACTCGTCCACAAGCGCGATCGACAGGTGATTCGTCGGCTCGTCCAACAGTAGGGCATGTGGGCGACGAGCCAGTGCCAGAGCGAGCTCGAGTCGCCGCTGCTGGCCCATCGAGAGCTCACCGATGCGCTTGTTCATTTCCTTCGATCGCAGGAGACCCAGCGAGGACAATGCCACAGTGGCGGTGCTTCGGGTGCGAAAGTATTGCCCTGCTGAACATTCCAACGGCAGTGCCGATTCCTGTCGCAGCAGCGCCACACGTGCACCGGCCCGCGCCTGCACGTCTCCAGCCGTCGGAGCCAATTCTCGTGCCAGAACCGACAGGAGTGTGGACTTTCCTGATCCGTTGGGTCCGGTCACGACGTGCTTGGAACCCGCATCGAGTTTCAGCGAGACGGGTTGGCTCAATCGACCTTCCACCACTACGCCCTCGGCAACCAACAAACATCCGCCCACCCTGGACTCGATATCCGGAAAACACAGTCGTTGAGGCGGTTCGGGAACAGGAAGCAGCTGCCCTTCCAGCTCTTCCTTCCTGCGGTGTACGTTCCGTACGAGACCCCCGGCGCGCGTGGCGCGTTGATGCTTGCCCGCACCTTTACCCGGCTTCCAGCCGCTGACAAGTCTGTTCTGCGCCTTACTCAAATCCTCCTGCAGCTTGGCCGTCTCCGTCTGCTGCTGTCCGTACTCCTGCTCCCATCTGATCCGGACTGCGGCACGACCAGCTCGATAGTTCTCGTACCCGTCTCCATAAATGCGCGGACGGCCGTCCGGCGTCGGATCGAGATCCAGTATCTGCAGCGCTACATCGGAGACCAGAGCACGATCGTGACTGACCACGACGACGCCGCCGGCTCGCGTCCGAAGTTGTTCGGTCAGATATTCCAAGCCTGCTCGATCGAGGTGATTGGTCGGTTCGTCGAGGAGAAGAAAATCGTGGCCGCCTCCGAGCAGACACGCCAGTCGCACTCGATAGCGTTGTCCAACTGATAGTTCCGACAATGGACGAGATCTGTCGTTCACGGCACGGAGCCCGTCCAGCGCGATGTCGACTCGCCGTTCCGCATTCCAAGCATCGAGGGCCTCGGCGCGCTCGAGTGCTCCTGAGTACCTCTGCTCGGCACCGTCCAAGCCTGCGGCGAGATCTGCCGATGCAGTGTCGAGACTAGTCAGCGCCGCCGCTGATTCGGCGATGGATTCTCGAAGTATTTCTCCGACAGTGCGTTCGCTGGTGGTATGCATTTCCTGCTCGGCGACACCGATCGTCCCGACGCGTGAGACTGTACCGGAATCCGGCGTGAGACTCCCGGCCATGACATGCAGGAGGGTGGATTTGCCGCGTCCATTCTCGCCCACTATCGCCCATCGGGAGGCGGCGGTGACAGCGATATCGACACCACTCAGAACTGGTGAGCTCCTGCGGACGACATCGATGCCGGACGCGACGAGTTGCGCGTCGGAGCGCGCGAGTACAACTGCTGATTCAGGCATTGGATCTCCAAAGGGATAGCGCACCAGGAAAAGTGCGCACGAGTAGACGGCAAGAACCAAAGAATGGTCCGACACGACGGCATCGCCCAGCACCAGCATCCCTGGCGCTCGGCTGAGCCGAAGCACTCCGTCACTCGAAGATCAAATGCATGACGCGACGGTAACAGGCAGCATCGAATGCCCGCCACCGGTTTTCGGACGCGAGCCGATGAAGTTACCGAACCGCGTCGAGGATTCAGGCCAACACGGTGAACGTTCGGTGGGCTTTGCGCACGTACCGGTCAGTTCGACGGCTTCATATCGCCGAAATGACCGGTGCGCCAGACAACTTCGAGCTGCAGCATCGATATCCGCCAGCCGTCGACCGTCCGTTCGAGGGTCGCGGACACCACACCTCCTGCGGTGAAGGCGCGATCGTCGAGGTTGCCCGTCGGTCGGTCTTTCCAGATGTGTATCGCCACCAGGTTCGCTCGGAACCGGGCGCGGTCGTCCGCGATTGTGACGGTGTGGCCGGTGACCAGGTGCTGAGTGGCCTCGAACCTCGAGAAGTTATGCGCGTGCGTTCGACCGATTGCTTCAGGACCGACGGTGGTGGTGTCGTCTGGCCGGATGATCCGGCCGTCGTCACCGAACAAGCGGCGCAGATGCTCGGTATCGAACTCACGATCGTCGAGGCTACGAAAGTACTCGTTGACGACTGCCAACACGTGCTGATTATCCGACCACCGATCCGGTTCAGTCCCGCCCTGCATGCTTTCAGTGTCCCTCGCACAGAGCCCACTCGCAACGGCGCAACCACGCGGTACGGATTCCTCGAAGGTCCCTTGCCGACGCACACGACGCCATCCGATCTCGCGAATCGGACAAACGCGACCGAACGGTATATTGTGGCCATACCGACTGCACCACAGAAGGATCGACGTGTCGAACCAACGAACGTTTCGCGAGTACGTGATGACCGGCCCCTTGAGCAAGCAGTGCGGCGCAACCCGCGGTGACTACATCAACGCGCTGGCATTGGTGCCCGCAGTGGCGGTCGGCTTCGCCCTGGCGCACTTCGTGGTTCCTTCCGATTCGTCGACCCTGAGCATCGCAGTCGGGTGCCTCGGCGGCGCGATCACCGGCATCCTGTACCTCTACCTCGCATACCGAGTGGACTGCCGTCGAACCTGACCCGCCCGTTCTGCACAAGTGCATCGGACTGCCGAGATTACGAGGGAGCGGACATGCGATACGAGTACTCGACAATGACCGAGGCTTTGCGCAGTGAGCGATCTCCCGAACTCGCGGTCCAATCCGCGCCCTTCTGAAAACGCGCGCATCTGCGGCCGCAGCCCGGAATCCTGCACATCGCTGACAACCAGGCGAATCTCAGGCCCGCTTCGAGGAGTACATCCGCTCGTCCGCAATGCGAAGCAGCTTCTCGGGGTCGGTGGTCGGTTCCCAACTCCATCCGACGCTCACCGATACCGGAATGTCGGTGCCATCGATGTCGTAGGGGCCGGCTAGGTGGCCTCGAACTCGGTCGGCGAGTCGTTCGACGCCTTCGGCCGATCGTGCGCTGTGCAGCAGGGCGACGAACTCGTCTCCGCCGATGCGGCAGGAGATGTCTTCGGTGCGGGTGTTGTCCAGGATGCGTCGTCCGATCGCCGCGAGTACTCGATCGCCCACGACATGGCCGAATCTGTCGTTGATGGTCTTGAACGCGTCGATGTCCACGAAGAGCATTCCGACCGGCTGATCACCGGGCAACTGCGCGAGCTTGTCCAATTCGATCATCAGTCGTCGGCGATTTCCCAGTGAGGTGAGGTCGTCGATGAGGGCCTGGCGTTCGAGTCTCGCTTCGGCAACCTTGCGTGCGGTGATGTCTTGTATCTGCGCGATGATCACGTCGCCGGAGTCGCCGTCACGTACCACGGTCGCGTTGCGCTGCACCCAGATGGTGGCACCGTCCTTGCGGATGTACCGCTTCTCCGATGCGATGTTCGTCAGTGTTCCGTCTGCCAACGCCTTCAGATGTTCGTCGGCGAGAGGAATATCGTCGGGATGGGTGATGTCGCGGAAAGTCTTCTGCCGCAATTCTTCTGCGGTGTAGCCGAGTAGCTCGCACAGGGCTTTGTTCACCTGGAGCCAGCGTCCGTCGCGGGTCATCACGGCGTTTCCGATCGGGGCGTTGTCCATCACGTTCTGAAACAGCCGAATCGCACGGTCGCGTTCACGCTCGATCTCGGCGCGCGCACTGACGTCGACGACCAGAGCGGTGAAGCCGATGACGACACCGTCGACGATATCCGGCACGTAGGTGGCCTGGGTAACGCGAACGACTCCGTTGACGTCGATGAGTGTGCGGTCGAACTGCTGTTGCTCGCCGGCCAGGACGCCGGTGATGTAGGGCAGGTTCAGTTGGTAGAGGTCTTCTCCGAGGAGTTCACCGATGTGCTTTCCGACCAGATCCGATGGCTCGATACCGAAGTAGTCCGCGTAGACGCGGTTGGCGAAGACATTGCGTTGCGCGCTGTCCCAGTACCCGACCAACGACGGCAGCTGCTCGACTGCTCGACGCATCACCTCGTCCCATGTGGCGCGCTGCATGGTCATGAACACCTCGTTTGTGATGCCGATCGCGCAACGGTACCCGAACAGTCTCGCATCATGATCGCACGAGCACGCGATCATCCCGTTCCAATGAGTGCGCACGTGCGCACTCATATGTAGGGTGAATGTCATGCTTCGGGCCAACAACGCTTTCCGTCGCCTGTTCACCGCACAGGTCGTCGCGTTGGTGGGCACCGGGCTGCTCACGGTGGCTCTGGGGTTGCTCGCCTACGACATCGCCGGCAACTCCGCCGGTGCCGTGCTCGGCACCGCGCTTGCGATCAAGATGCTCGCCTACGTCTTCTTCGCACCCATCGTGTCCTCGGTGACGAGTGCGCTGCCCCGCAAGTTCGTGCTCGTCACTGCCGACGCCGTCAGAGCGCTGACGGCGATGGCGTTGCCCTTCGTCGATCAGGTGTGGCAGATCTACGTCCTGATCTTCGTTCTGCAGGCCGCGTCGGCAACGTTCACGCCCGCCTTCCAGTCCGTCATTCCGTCGGTGGTCCCCGATGTCCACCAATACACCCGCGCCCTGACGCTCTCCCGCCTCGCCTACGACCTCGAGTCTCTGCTGAGCCCACTGATCGCCGCAGCCCTGTTGACGGTCATCGATTTCCACCTGCTGTTCGTCGGCACCGCCGCGGGGTTCCTCGCGTCCGCTGCGATGGTCATCGGCACCGCTGTGCCCAATCACGCTGTCGCCGAGCACAACAGGCCGACCGAGGGCATCGCGATGTTCTTCGAGAACCGCGAACTCCAAGGACTTCTGGCACTGAACACAGTGGTGGCCGCCGCAACGGCGCTGGTGTTGGTCAACTCCGTGGTCTACGTTCGCGATCTGTTCGGCGGCGGGTCCAGCCAGCTGGCTATCGCTCTCGGGTTCTACGGCGGCGGCTCGATGATCGCAGCTCTGTTCATCCCGCGCGCCCTCGGATCCACGAACGATCGCGCCCTCATGCTCGCCGGAGCCGCGACCGCCGTGACCGGAACCGCCGCGGCAACACTGGTGGCAACTCTGCACGGAGGATCGGCCGGCTGGGTCGCCCTAGCCACGACGTGGACGATCCTGGGCGTCGGGACCTCGATGATCAACACGCCGTCGGCGAGAATTCTGCGACGTGAGTCCGACGAGAGCACTCGAACGTCGATCTTCACCGCGCAGTTCTCGCTCTCCCACGCCGCATTTCTCGTCACCTATCCGGTAGCGGGATGGGTCGGGGCGCACTTCGGCCAGTTCACCGCAGCGGCGGTACTGACAGGCTTGGCTACACTTGCGGCATTGTCCGCAGCACGCCTGTGGAGCCGCTCCCGACTGTCGGTGGTCGTCTCCGCGTAGGGAGACGACGTTCGATGCCACCGAAGAAGGAACCGCGCATCAGTCTCGACCATGCCGCCGAACCGGACTCCACCCGCCTTGCGACGGCGAGCGACACCTTTCGGATGCTGTCCGATCCCACCCGGCTGCACATCCTGTGGCTACTCGACCGCGGCCCCGCTGACGTCAGTGCGTTGACCACCGCCACCGGTACCTCGCGCACCGCGGTCAGCCAGCATCTGGCCAAGCTTCGATTCACCGGGCTCGTCGAGACCCGGCGCGAGGGCCGCAATGTCATCTACCGCCTGGCCGACGGCCACCTCGCCCGTCTGGTGCGGGAAGGGCTCAACTTCGCCGACCACAAGGTGACCGGCGAGCCCCCACACGAATAGCCGCAGTCACCGACGGCCCTCGCGAGGGCAAACGTGAGAACATGCAGCCATGAACGACGGTGGGTCACATCCCAAGGCCGATGGCCGCAAGAGGCGTTGGGAGCAGCACAACACCGATCGTCGACGCCATATCATCGAGGCCGCGATGACCGTTCTGGCCCGCGACATCGCCCCTGGTGAGCGTCTCACCACCGCGCAGATCTCGGCAGAGGCCGACGTGCATCGCACCGGGCTCTACCGGCATTTCAAGGATCGCACCGACCTCGACACCGCCATCCAGCGAGCCATCTGCGAGCAATTGTCTGCGGCGCTCGTCAGCTCGTTCGCGTTGACGGGCACTCCGCGTGATGTGGTGCATCGCGTCGTGAGTACCTATGTGCGCTGGGTTGCCGAACATCCGGCGTGGACGCGTTTCGTCGAGCAGGATGTCAGTGCCCAATCGCCGACGCCGCTCGAGGAGACCAATGCTCTACTGGCCGAGCAGCTGGAGGTCAGCGTCGCCGCGTTCCTCGCCCTCGTTCATGCCGATCTGTCCACCGACGACTGGTCGCTGGTGCGGCCGTGGGTGGCGGGCTTGGTTTCCGGCTGTATGGGGGCGGTGCGCAGTTGGAGCGGGCAGACCGAATCACGCACGGGTCTGGACCATTTCGCCACGTTCCTGGCCGACACCATCTGGCTTCAGGTCAAAGGGCTCGGCGCGTCCCGCGGGATTGCCATCCCGCAGATTCCGCTCGAAACCGTCCCCGTGGAGCGTCAGCCGAACGACGGCTCACTGCGATAGCGCGACGGGCGTCCGTCGATTCCGAGTGCGCGCCATACCCGTCGGGATACGCGGTTCATGAGTCCGAGTTTGTCGGCGAGCATCCGGACGTCACCGAATGTGTCGCGCAGCGCCTTTCGTGAGGTGTCGCTGTTCCACCAGACGGCGTCGACGACGTCGTCGGGGATCGCGAGATCGCGTCGCATCTGCTTGCTCGGCTTCATGATCATGTCGCACAGAATGCGCATCACGATGGGCATCAGGACCGAGATCGATGCCTTCTCGAATCGTCCGAGTCGGGGTGCCTTGTGCTCGAGATACTGATGAGCGAAGCCGATGTGCCGCGCTTCCTCGGCGATGTGGATCTGCATCACGCGCATCACCAGGGGGTGGCCGACGGCTCCGCTGCGCAGAATTCCCTTCTGCATGTGGTCGATCGGTTCCTCCCCGGCCAGGACGCCGACGAAGAATCCGAACGGTGCCGATCGGCTGGCGAACAGCGTGAGCACCGGTACCACCTTGCGGAACCAGGCGGGGCCGCCCGGCACGTCGATGCCGATGCGGTTGACGAGTTCCTGGAACATCTGGGTGTGGTGGCACTCTTCGGTGGCCTCGTGCGTCGAGTACCGAAATTCGGGTGAATCGTTGGGCAGGGTGAGGGCGTAGTGCATCAATCCGCTGATGAGGATCTGCTCGAACTGCAGGCCGACCTTGACCATGCTGGCCTGGCGATACATGCCGACGTGGATCTGCTGGTCGAGGGGAAGCGCCTTGTACCAGTCGGTGTGGCCGAGCGGATCCTCGTCGGGCAGGACCCAGCGTGGATCGTCGGGAACGATCGCGTACTCGGGGTCGTCCCACGGAATGTCGAGGAAGGCGTCGAAATGCTGGTGCACCGATGCCGTCGACAGCGAATGCAAGTTGTCTCGATAGCGAGTTCGTGAGTCGTCGACTGCAGTCATGGTGATCCTTCCGCCTGCCCCGAACAATCTTTACGCTACACAGCGTCACACATAAAACGAGTTAGTGCAACGGACCGTCGCAGATAGATCGAGATTTTCCGTCCGACACGACGAACTACTCAGCCCCACAGGAGCCGTTGCCCCACCGAGGCTTTCGTCGGACCCAGATCGAAGGTGGTGGCATCTGGCATCAGGTACGGGACGAGGACGCGCATCGCGTACTCGCGATGCTCGAGCAGAACCTCGAGATATGCGCCCGACGCCTCCTCGCCGGTCACGTCGGAGACGATGGCGTACGACCGCAGATCCGCAGCGACGGCACGCAGATCGTGGACGAGCTGCTCGTGCATCGCAGCATTCGATGCCCCGTCCCCTGCAGTCTGAAGTGGCGCGAGCAGCCGCTGCCCACCGGAGACGGCGTTGACGACGGCCACCGGGTGGAGCCCCCAGTTCTCGCTGATCCGTTCGGCCGCGATGTCGATACAGACGTCGAGCAAGTCGTCGAAATCCTGTTGGCACTCGATGCTCGTCACTTCTCGCCACTTCGTCATCAAGACCCCATCGTCGACCGACTACCCCACCTCTTGGACGGGCCGCGAGCGCAAACGGTTCCGGAAAGTCGTACATTCGTACAAATTTGCTGAATCAGCAAACAAATCTGCCATTGAACGCGCATTCGACTGGGCAGTCGAGAGATCTCACAGGGTGATTCGGTGCGCCGGCACTCCCTGGGTTGCCGACTCGCCGACGCTCCGGCCGTCGAGTCGATGCAGCACGTAGCTACCGAGGGTCACCGCGCACGCCGCGAGCAAGGTGCCTGCGCACACATCGGTCAGCCAGTGGACGCCGAGGTACATCCGCGTGCACGCAACGGCAGCGGTGACCGTGACGGCGAGGACGAGCAGCAGGGTTCGCACGGTGGTGGACCGCCCCGCCCCTGCCATGAGGGCGAGCATCAGTAGCAGGGCCGCTGTTCCCGTGACGTGCCCCGACGGGAACGAGGGATCGGTCTCGAGCATCAGCTGGATCGATTGCGGTGGCCGCTCACGGCCGACTGCCAGTTTGACGATCGTGCACAGTATCGAGGCCGAGCCGACGGTCACCAGCATCACCAGCGCGGGCCCGTACCGCTTCGTCCGCCACACCATGATCACGGCAATCACCAGGCCCAACGCGGCGGTCTCCGCAGGGCCACCGGCCGCGGTGAGCGCACTGGCCAGTTGCCCGAGCACGGGCGATCGATGGTCCACGAACCACTGAGCCACAGGCGCATCGGACCCGGTCAGCCAGCCGTTGCTGGATACCGCAAGGGCCAGAACCACAAATCCAAAGGCGTAACCGAGAGCGGAGAAGACCGTCGCACCGGTTCGGTCACCGCGGATCCGGCGAACCGTCCCGAGCACAACGAGGCCGACGGCGATGGCCAATCCCGCTGCCTCCACATCGGCACTGGCGAGTTCGGTGAACACTTCGGTGACCGTCGCGTGGACGGCGGATGTCGATGACGAGAGCAGCACGTGACCAGTGTGCATAGGTGCTCCTGAAGAACCGCTGAGAGCGAACCTTCCGTGGTGGGACTCGTGCGCCGGTGGGCTCGACACCACCTCGACTAGACTTCCGATGCGGGAAGGGGAGAGAGCGGGTCGGTGCGTCGTGGAGGAACACTGGTACCGGCGCATATTCGCCTCCAGCCCCGTGGCGCAGGCTCTATCCGACGCCAATGGATTGTTCGTCGATGTGAACACCGCCTACTGCGAACTCGTCGGCTTGTCCTCCTCGGAACTGCTGGGTCGATCCGCGACGGTGCACACGCACCCGGACGACCTCCCGCTCCACGGCAGCGTCGAGGATCTGATGGCTGCCGGGACGGCCGCGGACAAATCCGTGAAGCTCGAGGTGAGGTTCGTTCGACCGAACGACGAGATTCGCTGGGTTCTACTGACTCTGGTTCCTTTCACCGGGCCGTCCGATGCCGAGTGGACGCTCGCCGCCGCTCTCGACATCACCGAACGCAAGGAAGTCGAGGACGGCATCCTGCATGCGTCCCGAACGGATCAACTGACCGGGGCTCTCAATCGTCGCGGCTGGTCGGACTACGCGGTATCCGTCGTCAAGGAAAATTCGGTCGACACTGCCATCGCGGTTCTCGATCTGGACCACTTCAAACAGTTCAACGACAATTTCGGCCACGCAGCCGGCGATGCGTTGCTCCGCGACTTCGCGTCGACTGCCCGTCACTGCATCGGCGACGATGGACTCTTGGCACGATGGGGCGGAGAGGAATTCGTGATCACTCTCCGCAACTGCGACCGTCGTGGTGCTCTTCGATCACTCGAGGCTCTTGCAGCCGCCACGACAAGTTCAGGGGTGACGTTCTCCGCCGGGTACACAGTCCAGCGACCGAACGAAGGTCTTCGCAACACACTCGACAGAGCCGACGCACTGATGTTTCAGGCGAAACGCGCCGGCCGCAACCGAATGGTCACCGACGCGCCTCACTGACACGGGCGATCTGTTCGCCGCCACTGAATACGTTCCGGCGCATCCCCATCCCCATGCAAACACCACGGTTGCGGGGTCGAGCATCGCTCCCCAGCAGCAGGTAGTACGGCGAAAGAAGGACGTTGGACACCAAAGTCCGGCATGATGTAGTGATGACTACCAGCGTCTTGGCTGCTTCGGAGTCGGGTGTGTCCGCAATTGCGTTGTGGACCTTGATCATCGCGGTGGTCGCTGCAATCGGTGCCGCGTGGGCGGCGCTGAGCGTGCGCCGCGTCGGATCGAACGAGGATGTCATCTCCCGGGAGTTGGCGGCGTTGCACACCGCCGTCGACCGTCAGGTGCGTCAGTCGAGCGAGAACGACTCGTGGAATCGCGACGAGGTCACCGCACGGTACCAGGAGTTGCTGTTCGCCCTGTCGAATGTGGATCGGGTTGTGGCCGAAGATATTTCAGCCGCGGTGGTGTCGACCCCGGTGGGTGATCTGGGTGCGGCGACGCGGTCTCTGAACAAGGCCTACGACCAGTTGAATCTGGCGCTCACCGCGGCACTCGTGGTTGCTCGCAGACGCGTCCACCCGTTGGCTTTGGAGCTGTCGACGGGTATCGATCGTCGAGTGTTGACCCCGCTGGCGCCCCAGTCCGGGATCCCCGCTCCCGCACACGAACGCCTGCAGAGCGAGCATGCGTACATCAAGAAGATGCACTCACTGCTGCTCCAGGCGATGCGTGCTGATCTGGGTCTGCTCGATCCCGGCATCGAGGCAACACTGATCTTCACCACGAAAGAAGTCGAGTCGGGTGCGCTGGCCGATCGGTCGACGGCGGCTGGGCGCAGCGGCGTGCAGCTGATCAATCTGCTCGAGGATTTCGGTGTGATGCCGTTGCTCGGCGCGGAGGACGACTACGTGATGTCCGACGAGCTGCTGGGCCAGTGCGAGGTTCTCTACAGTGCAGTGAGCGCGACCTTCGAGGCGGTGATGCGCCACATCGGCGATGAGATCCACCTGGCGATTCGTCCCGATCTCACCGACGAACGACTCGATGAGATCTACGAGATCGCCGTCCGGCTGGTCGAAGCCGGATTACGCGGCAACATCCACCGCAGGGACGGACTCGACGGGAGCAGCCTGTTCCTCATCGAGCCGAGCCATCGCGCCGGAACCGACCCGGTGTAGCGGGGCGTGCCCTATCCGCCCTGCGCCCGGACCCCAGCGTCCACTATCGAACACCATCGGCGGAATCCCGCGGCCGAGCCACGATCCTGAACACCGAGGTTCGGTAACCGAGCTACACCGGCCGAAATCCTGCTCCAGGCGCTCCGGATACGCCCAGCAACCGCAGCGATTCCACTGCCGATGCATACGCGGTGGGGGTCACCAGTGGTGCGCCGGAGGCGTGACTGGCGATGCCGACGAGTGTGGTTCCGACTACGAGCGGCCCACCGGAGTCGCCCCAGACGGTGAGTGCGTCGGACATCAGATCGCTGCCCCGCGTTTCGGTGATCCTGCCGCAGGTCAATCCGCTGCCGAGTCCGGTTTTGCAGACAGGTTGACCCACCGCGCCGGGGCCGATGTCCGTCACGGTGATGCCGCCCAGGCTGGAGACCGGCGTGACGGCGGCCGGATCGAGAACGATGACACCGTAATCCGGCCCCCAATGCCCGACGGCCGTGGTGCCGACCGGCGCGCTCGGCGATCCGACGAGAGTGACGGGTAGACCTGCGCGGAGGACGCAATGACCTGCGGTGAGGGCAACGAGCCGTCCAGCGTCGTCGTATCCGACGGCAGCGATGGAGCAGAGGGTGAGGTCGTCGAGGCCTCCGGTGGTGACGAAGCCGGTTCCGGGCCCGACGACGGGCAGAGGTGCCGCGGCAGCGGTCCCGGCCGACATCGTCGTGCCCGCGAGGACCAGGCCCGCGAGCACGCCGATCAGTCGCAGCAGCGGTCTACGTCGGGGCTTCATGATCGCGGCTCCTCTGCTGCCGCGAGCGTGAACTGCACGACGTTGATGCGTGAATTCTTGAATCGTTCCGAGCATCCGGTGAGGTACTGGACGTATTTGTCGTAGGTCGCTTCCGAGGACAACGCGATCGCCTGCTCGCGGGCCGCGATCAGCTTCTCGGCCCAGGTGTCGAGTGTCCGGGCGTAGTGCGGCCCCAGTGCGTGCTCGCGGAGCAATTCGAACCCGGCCTCAGCCGCTTTCGCTTTCACCACCTTGACCAGTGTCAACTGTCCACCGGGGAAGATATCGCGCAGGATGAAGCGTGAGAAGTGCGCGTCCTCGCGGGTGAGACCGCCGCCGGAGGCCGGGTCAGGCGGCGTTATGACGATGGTGTGCAACAGCATTCGTCCACCAGGCTGCAGCACCGAGCGGCACTTGGCGAAGAACGCGGAGTATCGCTGGCGTCGAAAGTGCTCGAAGGCACCGATACTGACGATCCGGTCGACGGGTTCGTCGAACTCTTCCCAGCCCTGCAAGCGGATGTCGACGACGCGGTCGGTCGGCAGATCGGCGACGACCCTGCGGGCGTGGTCGTGCTGATTTCGGCTCAGGGTCAGGCCGATGACGTTGACGTCGTATTTCTCCACCGCCCGTTTGGCGAGGGCTCCCCACCCGCAGCCGATGTCGAGCAACGTCATCCCCGGCTTCAGGTCGAGCTTGCCGAGCGCCAGGTCGATCTTGGCGGTCTGTGCCTGCTCGAGCGTCATGTCCTCACGCTCGAAGTAGGCGCAGCTGTAGGTCATGCTCGGATCGAGGAACAGCGCGAAGAACTCGTCCGAGAGATCGTAGTGCGCTCGAACGTCGTCGACGAAGGGCTCCAGTTGTTGGTTCATCACGCCACACCCTTCCCTACTGCTTCGGTGCCGATGACTCGGCCCAGTACGCGAGCACCGCGCTCGCTCAGCATGTCTTCGTGGTCTGCATCGACCCGGTGAATCGAGATACGGCCGTCGGCGAAGTCCGTCCACTGCTCCGCGCCGTGTGAACCGCGAGCGGCGAGGTAGTGCACGGGCCCCTCGAACACGGCCGGCTGGTACGACGCCACCCAGCTCGGGGCCGAGACGACGGGCCGGAACATGCGCTGCAGATGCTCTGCGGTGAGGAAGGCCAATTCGCTTCCCGTGCTGTGCAATCGATCCACGATGGCCTCGAACGAGTCGCCCTCGACCCCGAGTTGCGCGGCGAGATCGCCGATCTCGAACTCGGTGGTGCCCTCCGGCTGCGTGAGCTGTGCGTCGACGAGCGCGAGCAGGGCCACGTCCTCGCCGTCTGCCTGCAGCTTCGTGGCCACGGCATGCGCGATGACGCCGCCGAGCGACCACCCGAGCAGGTGGTAGGGCCCGTGGGCCTGAACCGCTCGAATCTCGCGCACGTATCTGGCGGCGAACTCCTCGATCGACGACGGTGCGGCGTCACCGTCGTCGATTCCCGGATCCTGTAGTCCGTACACGGGCCGGTCGGTCTCGGCGAGCAGCGACAGGTAGCTCCACGCGATTCCGATGGCCGGGTGCACGCAGAACAGCGGGGCACCGATGCCCTCGGTTCGGAGCGGAAGCAGCACATCGAATGCGTTGCTCGACGGCATATCTCCCGCATCGAGCTGCCCTGCCAGCGCCGCGACTGTCGGGTGCATCAGCAGCATGCCGACCGGAATTCGGCGGCCGAGGCGGTCGCCGAGTGCATCCATCACCTGCACCACCGACAGGGAGTGCCCGCCGAGGTCGAAGAAGTTGTCGTCGATTCCGATGTGTTCGGCGGGTATGCGCAGTACCTCCGAGAACTGGGCGTGCACCAGCAGCTCGTTCGGTGATACCGGCGCGCGGCGCTCGCTCGACATCACCGACGGTGTCGGCAATGTGCGTACATCGACCTTGCCGGACAACATCATCGGCAGTGCATCGACGACGGTGACGGTACCGGGCACCATGAATGCCGGCACCGCGGCGGCCAGAAAGTCGCGGACCGACCGCGGCTCGACCGGTCCCACCACGTAGGCGGCCAACGAATGCGCGTGCCCGATCACGGCGGCCTGGAGCACATCCGGGTGCCGCAGCAGCGCCGCCTCCACCTCGGCCAGCTCGACGCGGTGGCCGCGAATCTTGACCTGCGAGTCCACTCGGCCCAGATATTCGAGTTCGCGGCGACCGTCGCGCATCACCCAGCGCACCAGGTCACCTGTTCGATACAACCGACCGTCGCCGAACGGGTTGGCAACGAAACTGCCTGCCGTCATGCCGGTTTGACCGACGTATCCCTCGGCCAGACCCAGCCCGCCCAGGTAGAGCTCTCCCACCACGTTGTTCCCCACCGGGCGCAGCCGCGCATCGAGCACCACCGCGTCGTAGCCGAGGGTGGGTACGCCGATCGTGACCGGCCCCGACGCCTCGCTCTGGCCCCAGCCGCACAGGTCGGTGGTGCAGGTGCTCATGACGGTTCCCTCGGTGGGGCCGAAGGCGTTGAACACCGAGCGATGCTGCGACCATCGCTGCAGCAGAGCAGAATTGACCGCCTCTCCCGCCATGATGACCACCCGAAGCGAGGGCGTGGCCTCCGCATCGGTCACCTGCAGAACGGTCGGTGTGAGGCAGGCGTGGGTGACCTCGTGTCGTTCGATCAGCGCCTCGAGGTCTCGGCCTCCGTGCACCTCGGACGGCACGATCACCGAGCAGGCACCGGATCCCACGGCCAGCAGGGTTTCGAAGATCGAGGCGTCGAAACTCGGTGAGGCGAACTGCAGCACTCGCGACTGCGGTTCCACGCCGAACAGGTCACGTTGGCTCTGCACCAGGTTCGCGATGCCGCTGTGCGTCACCCGCACCCCTTTCGGGATGCCGGTGGAGCCGGAGGTGTAGATGACGTAGGCGACGCTGCTCAGCGGCGGTCGACGCACCTCGAACCGGTCGAGCTCGTCCCCGTCGACCGTGTGCCAATCATCACCGGCCAGCGGGAAATCCCCGGCCGAGATTCCGGTGACCGGGGCGGCGTCGCCCAGGATCTCCTGTATCCGCGCAGCAGGCTGATCCGGGTCGATCGACAGAAAGCCGGCACCGGCTTTGGCGACGGCCCATACCGCCGTATCGCGGTGCGCCGATCGTGGCAGCGCCACCGTGACCAGATCTCCCATCTCGACGCCCGAGCGAACCAGCCGCTCTGCCAGTGCATTCGACCGCCGATCCAGCTGGCGGTAGGTCAGTGACCTGGCGCCGTCGATCACGGCGACGTTCCCGGGCCAGGCCGTCGCCGCCTGCTCGAGCACCGCGGCCAGGGTGTATTGCTCGGGCGCGCTGTCGCGGCGGGTCACCATCGCCGCTGCACCCTGCGCGAAGTCCGCGCTGCCGAGCGTGATGTCCGGGGTGGTCGCCACCAGGTGCAGCACAGCGGCGAGGCGCTCGGCGAATCCTTCGATCACGGGGCGGGAGAACCGGGTAGCGGCATACCCGAGGCGTCCGGTGAGTCCGGCCTCGGACTCGTCGACGACGACCTCGAGATCGAATTGCGTCTCGGTGATGTCGACGCGGCGCGGGGTGATGTAACCGGACTCGAGTTCCATGGTGGGAGTTTCGGTGTCCCCGAACGCGAGCAGGACCTGAAAGAGCGGGTGAGTGTCGACGGCACGCGCGGGTTGCACTGCGTCCACCACCCATTCGAACGGAACGTCCGAGTGAGCGAACGCGTCGAGGTCTCGGTTGCGTACCTCGATCACGAAGTCCTCGAACGTGATCGACGGATCGACGTCGGTCCGCAGTACGACGGTTCCGACGAACATGCCGACGAGGGGATCGAGCAAAGGGTCCGCTCTGCCGGATACCGGTGTTCCGATGGCGATGTCCCGGGTGCCACTGGCTTCGGCGAGCACGGCGGCCAGCGCAGCATGGACGACGACGAACACCGTTGCGCCCACACGATGTGCGAGCGAACGAAGTCGAGCGAGGTCTTCGGGGCCGAGGGTGAACGGCACCGGCGTCGCCTCGTGCGCGGCATCGGGGATGCCGGTCGGAAGTTCGAGGAATTCGGGTACTCCGGCGAGGGTGCGCCGCCAGAATTCGAGTTGCTCGGAGGCCACCGCGTTCAGCACGTCCTGCTGCCACAGTCGATAGTCCGAGTACTCGACCGTCAGCGCATCGAGCTGCGGAGCCGAGCCGGACATTCGGGCCAGCAGCGCGATCTCGATGTCTCGGGCCAGTGGGCGTAGAGAGAGTCCGTCGATTGCGATGTGGTGTGCGACGACGGTGAGCGTGCGCTCACCGCCCCGTTCGGCGCACGCCAGTCTCAGCGGCGCTTCGACGGTCAGGTCGAAGCCGTGCAGGGTCGACGCACCGGAGACCGCGTGCGCATCGTCCATCGTCGACAGCACGATCTGTGGATCGAGCACGACGGTGGCGGGCCCCTCGCCGGTGGAGGGGTACACCGTGCGCAGCGGTGTGTGCCGCTCGAGCACATCGGCGATCGCAGCGCGGAGGACGGCGAGGTCGAGGTCCGCCGGCAGCGGTACCTCGAAGGCGATGTTGTAGGCGACCGAGGCCGGATCGTATCGATTCTGCAGCCAGATTCGACGCTCCGCCGGTGCCAGGCCGGGGTAGGAACGAGCATCTGGGCGATGCACCAGGGCGGGCAGCGGGATGTGGTTCTCCGAGAGCGTCTCCACTGCCGAGGCGAGCAGTGCCGCGGTGGGTGACTCGAAGAGGGTCCGTACCGGAACGCCGATACCGAGCGCCGCACCGATCCGGGTGGCAGCACGCGTCGCGGCGAGCGAGTCTCCTCCCAGGACGAAGAAATTCGCGTCGACGGCCGGGGTCTCTATCCCCAGCGTGTCGGCGAAGATCCCGACAATGACGTCCTGCGCCAATGTCCGTGCGGCAGCCGGATCGTCGACGGTTGGCTCCGGCTCGGCCAATGCCGCCACATTCACCTTGCCGTTGGCCGTCAACGGAATTGCGTCGACGCGGGTGATGACGGCCGGCATCATCGACAGGGGTAGGCGTTCGAGTAGCCACTGTGCGGCGTCGTGTTCGTCGATTCCCACCACCCAGGCGAGAATTCTGTTCTCCCGCACTGCCGCCGCGACACCGCGCACATCGGGGTGCGCGAGCAGCGCAGATTCGATGTCTCCCAGCTCGATTCGCACACCACGGATCTGTACCTGGGAATCCCGCCGACCCCGGTAGTCCAGCAGACCCGACGCACCCACTCGCACCAGATCTCCGGTTCGGTAGAGCCGGGCACCTGCCTGGCCTGCGACGAACCTCTCGGCCGTTGCCGCTGTGCTGCCGCCGTATCCACGCGCCAACCCGGCACCGCCGAGATACAGTTCCCCGATTCCCCCGGCCGGGACCGGCTGCAACCGGTCGTCGAGCACGAATGCTCCCACGTGATCGAGCGGTCGACCGATGGTGACGGGCTCACCGGCGCGCAGGGATTCGGCCAGCGTGGCCACCACGGTCGCCTCACTGGGTCCGTAGGCGTTGAGCATCGAGCGTTCGGTCGCCCAGTGTTCTACGACGCTCGAGCTCAGTACGTCTCCTCCGACGGCGACGGTCTCGATACCGTCGGTCGGTGGAACCGTCGCCAGTACCCCGGGTGTGGAGAGGTAGTGGGTGACGCGATGCTCGGTGAGGAAGTTCGACATCTCGTCTCCACCGAGCAGGTCGGGCGGTGCGATGACCATCGTCGCGCCGGCCCCGAACGCCAGCACGAGTTCGAGAACGGCTGCATCGAAGTTGACCGAGTACCCGTGCAGTACACGTGAACTCGACGTCACGCCGTATCGGGGGACGACCTGGTGCGCGAGCGCGTGAACGCCCTGGTGCGTCACCACGACGGGCTTGGGGGTGCCCGTCGAGCCCGAGGTGTGGATCACGTAGGCCGGGTGTGCGGGTCGCAGAGTTCCCAGGCGGTCGGCGTCGGTCAGTGGCTCGTCGCTCAACATCTGCGCCTGGCTCTCGTAGAGCCAGTTCACTCCTGGCTCCAGCCCACCGAATCCCAGGTCGATGGGTGCGAGCATCTGATCCCGACGAAGTGCCGGGTAGCGCGGATCCACTGGCACGAATGCGCCGCCTGCCTTCACCACCGCCCACAGGGCAATGATGTATTCGGCCGAGCGCTCGAGCGAGAGGGCGACGAGCGTTTCCGGCCCGACGCCGTGGCCGATCAGCAGCCTCGCGATCCGGTTCGAGCGGCGATCGAGCTCGGCGTAGGTGAGCGACTGCAGACCGTCGATGGCAATGGCATCGCCCGAAACGCGTGCAGCGCAGCTCAGTACGTCCAGCAATGTTCCGTGCCCCGGCGCTGACGGCTGGGCCGGTTGTTCGGCGAGCGGGAGGTCGCCGACGACGGAGCTCGGGTCTGCGACCGCGGCGTTCAAGACCGTGTGAATCGTCGACGCGAACTGTTCGACGGTGCTCTGCTGGTACAGATCGCGCGCGTATTCGATCTGTCCGGCCAGACCGGTCGCGTCACTGAGTCCGGCCGATTCACCTGTCCCGTCCTCGAGGACGATGTTGAGGTCGAACTCGGAGGTGCGGGTGGGGATCTCCAATACCGATACCGGCAGGTCCTCGGCCGATCGGTGCGGCGCATTGTCGAAGGCCAGCATCACTTGGAACAGTGGATGCCTGTCGAGGTTTCGGTCGGTGACCAGGGCGTCGACGATGCGCTCGAAGGGGATGTCTGAATGGGAGAAGGCGTCGAGATCTGCGGTGCGTACTGCGCGCAGTAGGTCTGCAAAACTGCCGGACGGGTCCACTGTGACTGCGAGAGGCAGGGTTCCGACGAACATCCCGACCATCTCGTCGAGCGCTTCGTGTCCTCGCCCTGCGGACGGAGACCCGATCACCACGCGGTTCGACGCCCCGAATCGGCTCAGTGCGGCCGCCACCGCAGCATGAACGACCATGAAGGTGGTCGAGTTGGTCGATCGAGCGAGCTCTCGAATTCCCAGGTGCAGTTCGGAACCGATCTCGAAGGGAACGACGCCCGTGGTCATCGATTGCACAGCGGGCCTCGGGTTGTCCGTGGGCAGCTCCGCTACAGCGGTCTCGCCGGCACCCGCCGAGTCACCGAGGACCGTGGTCCAGAACGAGAGTTGCGTGTCGGCAACGGAGTCCACGTACGCTCGGTTCCACACGGCGTATTGACTGTATTGCGCGCGCAGGCGTGGCCACGTGGGCGCGTGGCCGGCGCTGCGCGCGGCGTGTGCGATGGCGAAGTCTCGTACCAGTGGGTCGATCGACCACCCGTCCATCGAGATGTGGTGCACCACGATCACGACGACGGTGTCGCCGGTGTCGTCCACGCTGAGCAGCGTTGCGCGGATGGGCACTTCCGCGGATACGTCGAATCCCTGGGATGCGGTTTCTGCCGCCGCAGCGTCGAGATCGCGTTCCGAGACATTCCGCGCGGGTACGTCGGCGAGGACGGTGTCGGTGGGCCGGACCACTTGTCGCGGGCCGTCGCCGTCGTCCGGGTAGTACGTGCGTAATGCTTCGTGTCGATCGGCGACGTCCCGCAGAGCCGTCAGAACCACTGTGGCGTCGCTGTGTGCACCGACGCGAATGGCGATCGGCATGTTGTATGCGGGCGATGCGGGATCGAACTGGTTGAGAAACCACAGGCGTTGCTGCGCGTAGGAGAGCGGGATGCGGCCCGGCACGAAGGTATCGAGCAGTTCGAGCGATACCTCCCGGGCAGCGGACGAGTCGACTGCTGCCGCGATGGCGCGCACGGTCGGTTCGGCGAACAGTGCGGTCAGCGAGACTCCGGAATCGAGACGTGCGAGAACTCTTGTGGCGCTGAGCGAGTCACCACCGAGCTCGAAGAACGAGTGCTCGCGGCCTACCCGCTCGACGCCGAGGACATCTGCGAACACGGCGGCCACGCTGCGTTCGGTATCGGTCTGCGGTGCCACGTATTCGGTGTGCGTCGTCGCGGTGGGGGCCGGCAGTGCGCGGCGGTCGATCTTTCCGCTCGCGGTGGTCGGCAGTGCGTCGAGTGCGACGATGTGGCCGGGAATCATCCACGTGGGCAGTCGGTTTCGAAGGTAGCTGTCCAGCCCTGCCGGGTCGCCGGTGACGTAGAGGACAAGTCGGTTGTCGTGAATCGTCGCCGCGGCTGCGGTCACCGCCGGGCATGCCGATGCTGCGGCTTCGATTTCCCCGAGTTCGAGTCTCCGCCCGTTCAGTTGGATCTGTTGGTCGCTGCGTCCGAGGTATTCGACGGAGGACCCGTCGACGGCCCACCGGACGATGTCGCCGGTGCGGTAGAGCCGCGCTCCGGCCTGGCCCGGGTCTGCGACGAACCGCGCCGCGGTGGTACCGGCCTGTCCGTCGTATCCACGGGCTAGTCCGTCGCCGCCGAGATACAGCTCCCCGACGCCGCCGTGCGGAGTGGGCCGCAGCTGGGCGTCGAGCACCAGCGCGCGGATGCCCGGTAGGGGCGCGCCGATGGTGACGCGGTCGCCGGGCTGCATCGGGTTCGAGACCGTGGCCAATACTGTCGCCTCGGTCGGTCCGTAGGCGTTGAGCATCCTCCGTTCGGCGCAGACGAACCGGTCGCGCAACGACGGAGGGCACTGCTCTCCGCCGACGTCGAAGACTTCGACGGATGCGAGATCGTCCGGGTCGAGGGTCGCCAGCACGGTCGGCGAGGTGATCAGATGTGTGATCTTCTCGCGGTCCAGCAGTTGGGCGAGGGCGGGCCCGGCGTAGACATCGGCCGGGGCGATGACGAGTGTGCCGCCCGCAGCGAAGGCGGCCAGAATTTCCTGGAGGGACGCGTCGAACACCGGTGAGGCCACGTGTAGGACGCGTGAGTCGGCGGTGACGGCGTATCGATCGACCACGTTGGCTGCCAGTTGCGCGAGTCCTCGGTGGGTAACGCTGACAGCCTTGGGTTTACCGGTGGATCCCGAGGTGTGGATGACGTAGGCCTCGTTGTCGACGTGCACCCGAGGCGGGGTGAACGCCGTCGGTTCGGCGTCGAGCAGGTCCTCGATGGCGAACCAGCGCACGGTACTCGGAAGTTGTTGCAGCGCAGTTCGAGTGGTGATGCCGTATTCGACGCCGGCGTCTGCGAGCACTGCGGCGAGCCGTTCGGCGGGTTCGGTGGGGTCGACGGGCACGAACGACGCTCCGGCAGTCGAGACTGCCCAGGCGGCCGAGACGGATTCGTACGAACGTTCCAGGGCGACGGCCACCCGCGTCTCGACCCCCACACCGTTCGATATCAGTTGTGCGGCAATATGTTCTGCAGCATCCGTGAACTCTGCACTGGTTCGTTCGATATCTGCTGCCCGCACTACCGCGCCGCTCGCCAGCATCGAGGGCAGCAGTGTGGGGATGGCCGTGGCAGCCGGATGCGCGCCGATCAACGCGCCCTTCTCCTCCGGGTCCAGCACATCGAGTTCGGCGACGGTGAGCCCCTCGGGTGCACTCACCAGCGCACGCAGCAGCACCAGGAAGCGGCGGTGGTGGGCGGCGAGCTCATCGGTGGTGTAGAGGGCGGGGTTGCCGAGGAAGTCGACGCGGGTGCTGGTACCTGCGACTCCGGGGTAGACGTTGACCATCATGTCGTCGATGGGCCCGCTGGACAGTACCCGGTATTCGCCGATGACGTCGCCGAGCCGAATTGTGCTGTTGTACATCATGATGTTGACGGTGGGGCCGAACACGCCTCGTCCAGCGGCGGCACTGTCGGCACCTTCGCCGGTCGCTCGCTGCATGTCCTCGACGCGGAATCGCTGGTGGCGCAGTGCGCCGGTGAGTTCCACTTGTATCCGTCGGAGCAGTTCCTCGACGGTGACGCCCGGTTCGACGCCGATGCGAAGGGGCACGACATTGGACATCATGCCCGAGGATTCGCGCAGTTTGGTGGTCGCGCGGCCCGAGACCGGCAAGCTGAGCATCGCGTCTTCGGTGTCGGTCATGCGTGCGAGGTACAGCGCGAACGTGGCGAGCACAACAGGGACGTCGGAGGAGTTGTACCGGTGTGCCACTTCGGCTACGGCTGCGGTGAGGTCTGCGTCCAGGACGGCACCCACGCTGACGCTCACTCCGCTCGGTGCGGCATGTGTGTACGGGGAGCCGGCCAGTCTGGGGGCTTCGAGGTGGCCGTCGAGGCGTCCCAGCCAGTACTGGCGGTCGGCGTCGTAGCGCGAGGAATGGGGGTACGCGGCCTCGTAGTCGTAGATTTCCCGCACGCCGATGGCACGGGTTTTCGGGATTTCGGTGCCTTCCACCAGCGCGGTGTACGCCGCAGCGGTGCCTTCTTGGACGGAGATTGCGCCGAGTCCGTCCATGACGATGTGGTGGGCACGGCTGTACCAGTAGTAGTGACTGTCGCCGACCTGGATGATGTCGGAGGCGATCAGTTGGTCTCGCAACAGATCTACGGGTCGACGGTACTGCTCGTTCATGTAGCGCTGGGCATCCTCGATGGGATGCTCGCGGTCTCGGAAATCGCGGTAGATCATCGCGTAGGGGACGCGGAGGTCTGCCCACTGGTAGGGAACACCGTCCTGCAGTCCGATCCGCACTGCGGGCGATTCGAGCCGTCGGCATGCGATGTCGGTGGCGCGAATCAACACGGATGGGTCGATGTCGCCGTGAATCTCGACGTATTGAGCAATGGTGAACGGCACATCCGGTGCCAGCTGCTGGGCGAGATAGATATTCATTTGAGCAGCGGACAAAGGAAAGCGGCCGTCCTCTAGCGGCTCACCGGCCTCTGGCGACACTCACGGACCTCCTCAACGCACACGCCCCGACGGCATCGATTTCGGCTGGCACGCCGCCCAGCAACGTTGAACCACATCGCTCGTTACAAACTAGTCGACCCGGTGTGAATGCTCTACCTGGATAGGGGTTACCTCAGCCCTCCCAACAATGGTGGCCGTTCATTCGTGCAATCGAACGACAGGTGCGCCGGATCCGCATTGTCCCTTTAGGCTGTGCAGTCGAACTCCTTCCCTTTTCACCGAGAGGCCACCGACGATGGCGAACAGTTCCACCGATGTCCGTGGTTCTCGATCCGGTAAGAAACGGCCGATCCTCGCGACGGTCGGCGTGTTGCTGGTGCTGGTCATCGCGTTCTTCGCTTGGTTGGGCTACGAGGCGTACACCGCGCAGTCGTCTCTGACCGCTACCCGCGATTCGGCGAATCAAGCCAAAGATGCTTTGCTCGACGGCGATGCGGCCGGCGCGGAGGCAGCGGCGGCGCGGGCCTCGGACTCGGCCGAGGACGCGTTGTCGGCGACGACGTCGATCCCGTTTTCCATCGCCAAAGCCGTTCCTTTCCTTGGTAGTCCGCTGAAATCGGTGTCACAGATCACCGATGTGGTGCACGGGTTGGCCGTGGATGTTCTCGCTCCCGCGTCGGCTGCCGGTGCCAGTTTGAATCCCAGCAGCCTCGTCGATGGCGGCACAGTGGATACCGCTGCGTTGCGGGACGCGCAGCCGGTACTCGAGCAGACTTCCGCGGCGGCCGAGGCGCTCAGCGACCGCGCGCAGCAGGTGGACAAGCCTGCGTTCCTCGGCGTGGTGGACGAGGCTCGGACGTCGCTGATCGATCAGACTCACGAACTCGCGACTCTGCTCACCAACACCCGTATCGCCAGTGAACTGTTGCCCTCGATGCTCGGCGACAACGGGCCGCGCAGCTACTTCCTCGCGTTTCAGACCAACGCGGAAGCGCGCGGCACCGGCGGTTTGCTCGGCGGCTACGGCATCGTTCGGGCCGAGAACGGTACGCCCCGGGTCGACACGCTCGGCAGCAACCGCGAGCTCGAATTCGCGAAGCAGCCTATCGATCTGGGTCCCGAATACAACGCACTGTGGGCTCCGCGAAACACCACTGTCGACTTCCGCAACTCGAACGCGAGCCCGCACTTTCCGTATGCTGCCCAGATCTGGTCGTCGATGTGGACGGAGCAGACCGGTGAAGTGCTCAACGGTGTAATTGCCACCGACCCGATTGCGTTGAGCTACATCCTGGGAGCGACCGGCCCGATCACGTTGGCCGACGGCGAGCAGATCACCGCCGACAACGTCGTCGAGATCACTCTCAGCACTGCGTATTCCAGATTCGGCGACGATCAGTTGGCCCGCAAGGCGTATCTACTGGAGATCGCTGCGGCCGTGGTGGAGAAGATGACCACGAACGCGACACCCACCAGATCCCTGCTCGACGCGGTGGGCCGCGCCGGCAGTGAGGGTCGTATCTCGGTGTACAGCGCAGATCCGGCCGAGCAGGCGATTCTGGCCGGCACCAAGGTGGGCCACACACTGCCCGATAGTCCCGCTCCGTACGCCAATGTGGTGGTCAACAATGCCGGCGGTAACAAGCTCGATTACTACCTGACCCGCGACATCACGTACTCGGCCGAATCGTGCACAGCCGACACCCGCAAGTCGACGGTGACGGCAACGCTCACCAACAATGTGGATCCGACGGGTCTGACGCCGTACGTGGCGAGCACGTTCCAGACCACCGTCCCGTTCGGCACCAACGAGTCGATCGTTTACCTGTACGGCACTCAGGGCGCAAAGATCACCTCGATGAAGGTCAACGGAATCTCCGGCTTCTCCATCCAGTCCGGCACCGAGCTGGGCCGTCCGGTGCAGGCCGCGTATCTCACCATTCCTCCGGGCCAGTCGCAGACGGTCACATGGGAGCTCGAGGAGCCCTCGGCCCCGGGCGAGGCGACGGTGCCCGTGCAGCCTCTGGTGGATCAGCCGACGATCGAGATCGACGTTCCGCAGTGCGGATGAGTCCCGGTTTATTCGTCGCAGTCCCAGTTCTTGGTCACAGTCAGTACGCGAGTGGATGCAGTTGATCGCCGACTGACCTACAGTTCTTTTCCGTGATCAGAAAACGACGCTCGGGCGAGATCCGGCCTCCGGAACAGACACATCCATTTCTTTGGATCACGTTGGTGGTTCTCATGATTGCCGTCGTCGCGTTGTTCGTCCTCACCGAGTACGAGGGCCGGTTCTAGCGGCTCGCAATTCGGTGACGCGCGAGCACCAGCGCGCTTCCGATCAGCAGGCCGACCACAGCGCCGATCGCCAGATACATCACGGTATTCGGGCTGATCGGCGAGTCGGACGCCTCGGCCAGACTGTAGAACTTGACCTCGTGCGAGGGCGCGTCACCGTTCGTAGAAACTTCGATCGCCGAGACGAGCTCACTCAGTTCTGTCCCCATCGTGTTCGCGATGTCGCGGGCGAGCTCCGGAGAGTTGTCGGTTGCGACTATGTCGAACACGACGGTCGCCGGTGAATACGATGTAGTCACTTTCTCGGTCAGCTCCGCAGGAGTGAGATCGAGTCCGAGGTCTGAAACAACTTTCGACGCCAAGACTGTGCCGGTTGCCAATTCCGCGTAGGACCCCACAACTTGTTGCGAGAACACATTCGTCTCGTACACATCACTTCGAATCTGATTCGACGTGGAAACGAACATCTGAGCGCGCGATTCGTACTCCGGGGTTATCAACACCGTGATCCCGAAAGCTATCGACATCGAGGCGATCACGGAGATTGCAACAACTCCCCATGCCGATCTGATGACTCTCACGAAATCTGATGCCCTCCGAGCCGGACCGTAACGGGCCGACGTTGCCTCGCGGAACTGCTCGAACTATTTCCGCAAGTTCGGGTTGTCAGAGCCGTTTCTGGGTGTTTCGGTGGGCACCTCAGCGCGACGCCTCGGCGAGTAGGGGGCCGAACTCGACGCGGCTGTGCGTACGGCCCCGGTCGGAGCGGCGGAGGCGGTCTGCGCCGGGCCGGCATACCCCGAGGCCGTCCGCGGCGACGGTGCCGCGGCGGGAGGAGCAGCGGGTGGTGCCTGGGGTGCGGGAACTGGCGGCGCTACCTGCTTGGGCAGGTTGGTATCGGCAGCGTAGTTGTACGAGTAGCTGTAGATATCGCCCTTCTTGGAGGGCGTCAACGCCAGGACAACGCCGAGTACATGCGCGCCGATGGTCTCGAGGTTTCCGATCGCCCGCGTCAACTCGGTGGACTTCGTATGTCCGTACCGGGTTACCAGCAACGCACCGTCTGCGTGGGTGGTCAGCACAGCCGAGTCGGTCACCGGCAGGAGCGGAGCACCGTCGACGATCACGTAGTCGAACTTGGAGCGCAGTTCGGCCAACACAGCACGAGAAGCTTCCGAACCCAACAGCTCGGACGGGTTCGGCGGAATCGGGCCGGAGGCCATCGCCTGCAGGCCTTCGTACTTGGTCGGCTGCAGCACCTCATCCACCCGCGCCTGTCCCGCGAGGACGGTACTCAAGCCGACCGCACCGATCAGGCCCAAGTACTTCGAGATACGCGGACGGCGCAGATCTCCTTCGACGAGCACAACATGATGACCGGCCTCGGCCAAAGCCACGGCCAGGTTCACCGCTGTGGTCGTCTTGCCCTCACTGGGGATGGCACTGGTGACGACAATGACCCGTGGTGGATGGTCGACCTCGAGGAACTGCAGGTTGGTACGTAGCTCTCGGAAGGCCTCCGCACTGGACGACTGCGCGAGGTCCTGGAAGTCGACGGCCGGGTGCTTTGTGCGTTCCTTGTCGAATGGGATGGTGCCCACGAGTGCCCTGCCGGAGATCGCCTCGATCTCGCGGCGGTCCTTGATCGTGTTGTCGAGTCGATCGCGCAGGACGGCGAGTGCGATACCGAGAAGCAGACCCACGGCCGCGCCGAGGGCGAGGTTGCGCTTGGTATTCGGGGTTACCGGTGTTGCGGATACGTCGGCCTGCTGGAAGGTCTTGACTCCGGCGGACGGGGTGCCGCCGTCCTCGGGTGTCTCCAACTCGCGCACCTGCGCGGTCAACTCGGAGGCCATCGCATTGGCAATGTCACGCGCCCGCGCCGGCGAGGCATCGGTAGCGGTGATATCGAACAGAACGGTGTCGGGAGTCGACGACGCCTTCACCTTCGCAGCCAACTGAGCTGGGGTCAGATTCAGCGGTAGCACGTCGAGTACCCGGGCCGCCAACGCTTCGCTGGTCACCAACTCCGAGTACGAGGCCACACGCTGCTGGGAGAACAAGTTTCCCTGATACGTGTCGCTCACAGATGCTCCACCAGAAGTGGAGACGAACATTCTGGCGCTCGACTCGTACTGCGGCGTCGTCAACAACGACGCACCCAGTGCACCAAGGATCGCGACGACCACGGTGACGGCGATGATGATCCATCGCGCCTTCAGGATTTTCAGATAATCCTGTATCTCCATGCTTCGTGCTCCTCGTCCGTTCGTCCAAACCCCGCAACGGGCTACTGTGAGGCTCAATCGTTACATAGCTGCATGCTTTCCGCGTACCAGATGCGACCGGGTGCATTGACGGCCAATTCATTTGGCCGGTATATGCGCACAAAGAAGAGATTTCCCCGTTGTGATCCGTCACTGCCCGCACTGCGCCCGGTTCCGTCCGTCGACGACACCACACGATCGCATCGCCCCGCGGCCATGACGACACTGCTGACAGGGACGATATGTACAAATTGCCGACAACGACACTCGAGGTGATCCTCGACACTCCGCCTAAGCTATCTACCCAAGCTATCTACCCAAGCTATCGACCCAACGGAAGCACTCGGATCGCTCCGGCTACCCGCGGCTGGACTATCAGCGCGTGGCATCCACAGCAATCCGCTTCGCGCAGGCAACGATTCTCCGGGGGCAATGCCACGCCTCTGCTCGAAACGTGCCCTGAGGCCAGAACAAACCGAATCCTGAGTTACAACGGATCAATCAGGAGATAGCGCGCGGTATCGACCCTGATCCGAGTGCTGAATCCAAATACATGAACAGGTTCCGGTCGCGGAATACTTTTTGCGAAAACTGTTCGGGCGAGCAAGCATTCGATGCATTGAGTTGCCGCACCTCGCTGGGACTTTCTGTATAACATCGCATTCAACAGCGCAGTCGTCGATAGTGTTCGGGGAGCGACGAGCGCATGGATCATCGATTCCAGCAGGGGCGCTCATGACTCGTACTGTCGCAATCATTGGTACACGGGGATATCCGAGTTTCTACGGCGGGTTCGAAACTCTCGTCAGGCACCTCGCCCCTTACTTGGCCGATCAGGGGTGGAACGTCGTGGTGTACGGCCGACAGGCCGCGCTGAGCACCAATCCGGCGGATATGGATTCGAGAGTGCGGTCGGTAGTCACTCCAGGTTTCGACAGCAAGTCTGCGAGCACGCTCACCTATGGTGCCACCTCATCGATTCACGCAATGGTGACGAAACCTGATGTGGCACTGGTGATGAACGTCGCAAACGGATTCTGGCTACCATTTCTCCGAATCAGGAAAATCCCCACGATGGTGAACGTCGACGGAATCGAGTGGGAACGGGAAAAGTGGGGCTGGCTCGCCAAGACGATCTTCGCGATCGGAGGTAAAGCTACGGCACAGCATGCGACGACGCTCATCTACGACTCCCGAGAGCTGGGTGCGCGCTGGGAGGATCTCTCCGGCCGGTCCGGTGTGTTCATTCCGTACGGGGGCGATCCCCGCACAGGTGACGATCCTCCGGACGGACTCGGCAGACGCAAGTATGTGCTGATGGTCGCGCGCTTCGTACCCGAGAACACCATTTCGGCGTTCCTCGACGCCGCCGAGAAACTCAGCGATCGTTGGAACGTCGTCATCGTCGGATCATCAGGCTACGGCGGCGAATTCGACGAGCGTGTGGAGTCCCTCGTGGCGGACAAGCCCAACGTCCGCTGGTACGGGCATCTGAGCGACGACGACAAGCTGTTCTCGCTGTGGGAGAACGCCGGCGCATACTTTCATGGACACAGTGTGGGCGGCACCAATCCCGCACTGGTGCAAGCAATGGCCTGCGGCGCACCGGTAGTCGCGCGCGACACCGTGTACAACAGGGAGGTACTCGGTAAGGGTGCGCTCTTCGTCGACCCCACACCCCAGAGCATCACTTCAGGTATCGAGACATTGCTCAATGACACCGATCTACAGCAGAAACTCAGCACCATCTCGACCCAACGTGCGCACGATCTCTACACCTGGGAGCACGTTTGCGCTGACTACGACCGTGCGTTACGCAGTCATCTGCCTTCGGAAGCGGTTGTCAGCGAGCCGAAGACCGCTCGGGAATGAATCGCGAATCTGCGGGCCGACAGTCGATGTTCGGCAGCTGACTCACCAACAGACTGCACCCGAAACACCAGTGATCTGAACGCGAGACCCGCACCCACCACCACTCCCCACCACAGACGCTGCACCCAGCATCGAGCTAGATCTGTGCGGTAGAACTCGTACAGGTTGAGCACCCAGGCAGAGTCGGTCTCGGGGAGCGGCTTGTTGTTGCTGCGGCCCACCAGATGCCCTGCCCGCGCTCGTGGTTGAACCAGTACTACGCCACCGGTACGGCCGACGCGCCAGCAGAACTCGATGTCCTCGGCGTACATGAACCAACGCTCGCTCAGTCCGCCGAGCCGACGCCAGGTGTCGGCTTCGACCATCAGGCAGGCACCGGTCACCCAGTCGACGGTCACTACATCGTCTCCGATGTCGGAGGGCAGAAGATAGTGCCCTTGCAGCCAGCGGCGGCCGCGGGCCAGCCTCGAGACTCCGAAGTAGTGAGTCGCCATCGACCACGCGGTGGGCATCCGTCCTGCTGCGGCCACGCGTACGCCGTCGGTGTGGATGAGCGGGGCGACGATGCCTCCGTTCGTGGACGCCACTGTTTGCACGAGTACCCACACATCGTCTACCGCGATGACCGCATCAGGGTTGAGCAGCATGATGTTTCGTCCGTTTGCCTGTGCGGCCGCTCGGTTGACTCCTGCCGCGAATCCGAGGTTACGGTCTCCGAGGATCACTCGAACGAGCGGAAAGTCCCGCTGGATCAGGGCCACACCGTCGTCGGAGGAACCGTTGTCATACACGATGATCTCGAAGGTCGAGCCCAATGCCGACAGGCATGCGTCGATGACGTGTGAGCTGTTGTATGTGACGATCAGAACGGAGACGTCCGGTCGAGTCATCCGGCGGTGTGCTCCCGCGCCTTGATCAATCGTGCCGGCACACCGCCCACGATCGTGTAAGGCGCAACGTCTTTCGTGACCACCGACCCGGATCCGACGATCGCTCCCTCACCGATGGTGACTCCCCGGGTGACGACGGATCCGGCCCCGATCCAGGTGTCCGCACCGATCGCAGTCGGGCTGCGGATGAAGCCCTGACGGTTCATGGGCGCGGAGGTATCGGCGAATTCGTGATCTTCGCTGAATATCGACACGTGGGGGCCGATCATTGCGTTGTCCCCGATGGTGATTCCGCCCTGGCCCCAGATCACGTTGTACATTCCCACGGCCACTCCTGCACCGATGACCACGCCGACGCCCGGCTCGGAGATCACGCCCGACCCGTTGATCGACGACCCTCGTCCCACCGTGGTGCGATCTCCGAACCTGATGCCGTGGGCCGAGTGTGCATCGATGGCAACCCCGTCACCGAACACGACGCCAGTGCCAACGTGCAGTTTGGCAGCGTTGCGCACCTTTACCCCTCGCCCGCGAAAGTGCAAGGCCGGTCCACGCAGGTACGGTAATCCGCATAGTTGACCCCGCAGCGCTTGTATGGAGCGATCCACGACGAATCCGAAAAGTGTGCCTACAGGAATATCCTCGGGCATGCGTCTTTGCCGTAGTCGCCAGTAGACCTTGTCGATCAACGCGTGCAGCATGGCACTCCCTAGAGTCGAATCCGGTGCGCTCACCGTAGCTGCATGAACGGGATTGGGCATCTCGATTCACATTTCCCCGGGGCGAACATGTTGCACCGCAGTAGCAATGGAGTCTTCGTCGCCGAAACATTGCCACTAAACATTCGTCGAGTTGGTTATTGCGGAGCTTCACTCGACCTCACAAAGAGTACGAGGACAAAATCCACACTTCGGCCTGAATACGTGTTTCTTGCGACGCACAAAAAACCTCCGATCGAGGCTACGATTCTGCGCATTGGCCGGAACAGTCCGGCATCGCGCGATCGCATCGAGGGCTGCAGATGAGACTGCTCGTGAGGAGGGACGGGGCGACGTCCCCACCACCGAAGGTTCGCGATGTGCCCGAGAAATCCAACGACTTCGGATTTCTCCTCGATATCCAGGGCCTGCGGATGATCGCGGTGACATCGGTCGTCTTGCAACACGTCTTCCAGTGGCCGGCGGGCGGATACGTCGGTGTCGACATGTTCTTCGTAATCTCAGGATTCCTCATCACCAGCCTGCTGCTGCGCGAGGGCACGCGCTACGGACGCGTGTCCATCACGGACTTCTATCGGCGGCGCGCCCGCCGCATCCTGCCGATGGCGTTGTTGGTCATCGGCGCCACCGTCACAGCGTCGTACGTACTGGTACTTGCCAGCAGATTCGAGTCCATCGTCGTCGACAGTTGGTGGTCGGCAGCGTTCGCAATGAACTGGCACCTGGTTTCGGTGGGGACGGACTACTTCCAGGCGGCGTTGCCGCCGTCACCCTTGCAGCACTACTGGTCACTTGCAGTCGAAGAACAGTTCTACGTGGTCTGGCCGCTACTGATGGCGGGGTTGCTGGTCATTGCGACGCGGTGGCGTAAGAACCTCCCGCTACGCCCCCTCGTGGCAGGCTTTGCAGGCGTCGCCATTGCCGCCTCGTTCTTGTGGGCCATGGACGAGAGCATTGCGAACCCGACGGCGGCGTACTTCTCCACCTTCAGTCGAATCTGGCAGTTGGCGGCTGGTGCGTTGCTGGCTGCTATAGCCCCGCTGCTCCGCGATACGCCGGTGTGGCTGCGGTCTGTCATGGCCGTCACCGGACTTGTCGGTATCTCGTACGGCGTGCTCGTGGTCGGTGCTGCTGCCCCAGCCCCCTCCGGCGCGATTCCGGTGATTGCGACGTGCCTGGTGATATCAGCGGGAATCGGCTACTCGAAATTGGCAGTGACGTGGCCGCTCCGCCTGGGGCCGGTCGTATATGTCGGCGCAATCTCGTATTCGATCTATCTGTGGCACTGGCCGCTGGCGGTACTGCTTCTCACCGTCATGGACGTAGGTATCACGTACTACGTGGTCGCCCTGGTGGGCACGATCGTCCTCTCGATCGCGTCCTACCATCTGGTGGAAAAGGCGATCCTGGATTCGGAGTTTCTTGTGCCGCGGTCTCGACGGCGTGGCCAACGCCCGGCCGCGCCCGCCAGTCGCGACGGGCAGAGGGTGTTGGTCAGCGGTTTGGGTGTCGCGATGGTCTTTCTGCTGGTCGCTCTGTTCAATCAACCCACCATCGCGCTGCCGGTGGACAGCCCCAAGCCAGTCCTCGCCGCCTCGTCGGTCGGGCAGACTCAGGATCCGTTGGAGGCGGCGATCCGGGAGTCACTCGCTGCCACCTCGTTCCCAGCGACGAGTCCGCCGTTGGACGATGTCGAGAGCGGAAAGCCCATCGAAATGACACCAGAGGCGGGCTGCCTGGATCCGCCGGAACTCAGTCTCGACATATGCAACTACGGATCGGTGGACGCGCCGCAGTCGGCCATCGTGGTCGGCGATTCCTTCTCTGCAGCATGGTTGCATTCCATTTCCGGGGCGTTGGTACCCAACGGTTTTCGCGTGCACGGAATGGCACTGAACAATTGCCCGTTCATAGCCTCCGATGTGACCATCGGTGTCGCCCAGGACGCGACCGATCGATGCAATTCGAGTCGCGATCAGATGGTCGATCAAATCAACACCGCACGGCCCAACATGGTGGTGATGATCGACATGGAATACGGGATTCAACGAACGGTGAACACCGAGGGGTCCGTGCGGGCGTGGACCGCAGCACGCACCGAGATCATCGACCGTATCGCACCCAGCGGTGCGGCCGTCGTCATCCTCACCCCGAATCCGCTCGGAAAAGCAGCTACCGAATGCGCGGGCAGGCTGGCGGTGCCGTCCAATTGCATCAGTACCGTCTCAGAGAACTGGCTGAAAAAGCGTAAAGCCGACGAGGCTGCTGCAGAGCAGACCGGCGCGACATTCATCGACACCCGTCCCTGGTTCTGCTATCGCAACAACTGCCCACTGTTCGTATCCGGCATTGTGATCAGTTGGGATACCGGGCACATCACCCGGCAGTACGGCGAATACTTGATTCCACGACTAGAAGAAGCTCTGCTGCCCACATGAGCGGCACGCACATCGCAAGGCGCACCATCATTTTCGTTGCTAGTGTGTGCCGATGACCAGCGATCAGACGAACTCGGTTGACGTTCGACGTTTGTATCTGAATATCGTCAAACGTTCTCTCACGGGTGCCCTCGCCGAGGACAACGACTCGGTGCTGGGTGGCATTCGGTGGCAAGGCAATCCGTCACTGCCCAAACGGCTCGTAAGTAAGTTCGCTTCGATCGCGGCGAAGTTCGATGTCGAGATCGCCATCAAGAAGCGCTACGACGAGACGCACCGTGCCGTCGGCTTGGACTGGCCGTCGAGGGCCGAGTCGATGATCGGTCTGGCTCGGATGACCAACATCGAAGAATGCGTTTCAACCATCGTGGCGGAGGACGTGCCCGGCGATCTCATCGAGACCGGCGTATGGCGGGGAGGTGCGTCGATCTTCATGAAAGCGAACCTTGTGGCCTGGGGTGACGTCGAGAGAACTGTCTGGGTCGCAGACTCGTTCGAGGGTCTGCCGCCGCCTGATCCCACTAGATTCCCGGCCGACGCCGGCGACAGAAATCACGAGCTCGGCGGACTCGCCGTGGGGGCTCGGACAGTGCAGCACAACTTCGAGCGGTACGGCCTCCTGGACGAGAGAGTGCAGTTTCTCGTGGGGTGGTTCAAGGACACACTGCCCAGCGCGCCGGTGGAGTCGTTGGCATTGATGCGGCTTGACGGCGACATGTACGAATCCACCATTCAGGCCTTGGAATCGCTGTACCCCAAACTGTCGCCCGGCGGTTTCTGCATCATCGACGATTACGGTAGCCATTCCTCGCAGGCAGGGCAGGCGGTCCGTGATTATCGACGCATGCATTCCATCGACGAGGAGATCATCGATATCGACGGTTCCGGGGCCTTCTGGCGTCGATCATCGAGTTGACATGCGCCAGCACAATACCGGTCTCCGGTAGGTTTCTATTCGACAAACCGATACGAAGACTGTTTCGCCTCAGGAGCTTTCGTCCGCAATACGCAACCTCTACCACGGTCGTTCCGATAGTCCGCCAATTCGAGCCTCGGCCAGTACATTGAATTCGTCGACATTCGACCGACTCACGATGCCAGGCAGATTCGTACCGCTCAGGAGGTAGCCGAGTGATGGTTCGCGAATATGCGGCAGCGCTCCGCGCGCGATGGCTGATCATCGCGGCGACCACGATCGTCGGAACCATTGCGGCCGTGCTGTTCTCACTTCTCTCCACGCCCGAATATCAGGCCACTACTCGGTTCTTCGTCTCGACCACCGCGCTCACGGCAAGCGACGTCTATCAAAGCAACCTGGCCTCACAGCAGCGCGTCGTCTCGTACGCCGAGCTTCTCACCGGACGCACGCTGGCACAACGCGTCGTCGACCAGCTGTCGCTGCCCATTGGAGCGGACGCACTCAGTGCACAGATCGAGACCACCTCCACACCCAACTCGGTGTTGTTGGATGCCTCCGTGCTCGATACCTCCCCCCTCCGAGCCCGTGACATCGCCAACTCGATCGGTGAGCAATTTCCCGCACTGGTCAGCGAGCTGGAGACGCCGGCGGACGGTGGTACCGCGTCCGCGTCGGTTGCCGTCGCCGAAGCCGCCGAGACCCCTACCGAGCCGGTGACGCCGAAGAAAGTCCGAAACGTAATTCTGGGCCTGACGGTCGGCCTGTTGATCGGTATCGCAGGAGCTCTCGTCCGGGACAGGCTCGACAACACAGTCAAGAAGTCCGGCGAGCTACAGGAATTGACCGATAGCGTGCTGGTGGGCTCCATCCCGTTCGACAAGAAGGTCCGAGATACCGCACCCATCGACTTCGGTCGGTCCACCGCCCCTGTTGCCGAGGCCTACCGGGAACTGAGGATGAACCTGAAGTTCCTCGCCGTCGACAACCCGCCCCGCCTCCTGCTGATCACCAGTTCGATCGCAGGAGAAGGAAAATCCGTCACGGCTGTCAATCTGGCGCTGTCTTTGGCCGAAGTGGGCAACAGGGTCGCCCTTGTCGACGCCGATCTACGCAGGCCACGTATTTCGGAGTACCTCGACATAGTCGGATCAGTGGGCGTCAGCTCCGTCCTAGCGCACGATGCCACGGTGGACGAGGTGATTCAGACGACAGCCTTCGACAACCTATGGGCACTGGGGGCCGGACCGGCTCCACCCAACCCGAGTGAGCTACTGGGGAGCGCTGCTGCGCATTCGCTCCTCCACGAACTCAAGCGTGCATTCGATTACGTAGTGGTCGATTCCCCGCCCGTACTGCCGGTCACCGATGCAGCGACCGTGGCCACTCAGTGCGACGGCACGATTCTGGTGACCCGCCACGGATACACTCGCCGTGACGAGGTGAGCAGGGCTGCAGCAAATCTGGAAACGGTCGGTGCGCCACTGCTCGGAGTGGTCATGTCCGTGGTTCCGGCGTCCAAGAAGTCCGCCTACCGCTACGGATACGACTTCGAGCCGGGCCGTACCCCGCTTCAGCCTGCATCACCGTCGACCGTCCGCACCAACCGGCACTGATCGGATTCACCCGTCGTGCGGCCGCGTATGAGTGTTCGCCCCGATCGGTCCTCCGCAGAACTGGGCGGGTTCATCGTGCTCGCTTTCTCTGCGGTGTACACAGCGTTGGCAATCCCGTTGGCCGCGATTGTCGCCGTGTGTGCGGCCGCATCGTTGGCCGCCGTAGTCCTGTCACTCCGAAGCATTCGATGGGCATGGTGCATCTACTTTTCCGCTCTGTGCGCCAATGGATTGCAGTTCACCGTCAGCAATTTCACGGTGCGCCCCGAATACATCGCGACGCCGTTGTTCCTGGCCGCGCTCTACAGCTATACCTGCCGTGAGCCCGATGCCAGAAGTCGGTCTCCGTTCGCGGTGGGCATGACCATAGGGACGGTCGGGCTGGTGTCCGTCGGACTCACCTCGGGAATGCTCTTTGCCCCCGAAACTGCAGCCAGCCTGCGCATGGCCGTCCAATTGGGCGTGGCACTGATCGCGGTGGTTCCCCTGACTCGGGTAGCACTCGACCACGGATTCGTGGTGCGGTCGGGTACCGCAATCCTGTCTGCGATCTCGACTGTCAGTGTTGCCGGCTTCGTTCTGGACCCGAGTACCCGCGTCGACGGCCTGGCCTTCGAGCCCAACATCATGGGGTGCTTGTGTGCCGGGTGGATCGGGGTCTTGTACTACTTTGCAGGTGACCGGGCGGTGGTGACCCGGCAGGTGCTGTTTCTGGCGGGTCCGATACCCATAGCTCTGATACTCACCACCACGCGAGCGGCGTGGATCGCACTCGCGATCATCGCAGTCTGCGTAATGGTCCGAAACGCCACGAGATACCCGATCACGATCATCTGTTCTCTTGTCGCGTTCACCCTCGCCGTCGCGTACCTCCACGAGGTGTATTACCGCGTAGGCGACGCGGACACATTCTTGTGGCGGGTGGTCCACGTCATCGATACCGAGAGCGGTACCGGCGCGTATCGGCTGCAACTGTGGAACATCGCAATCGACCAGATCGCGGCCCGCGACTGGAGCGCTGTGATCGGGACCGGCCTCAACACGTTCCCCCAGTTCAATCCAGTGGATCCCACCAATGTCGCTGCTGCATATCTGAGTTCGATGTGGTTGGCGCTGATCTACGACGTCGGCTTCGTCGGCTTCGCCTTCTTCGCCGTGCTCGGGGTGAGCCTGTTCCTCGGAGTACGGCACAAGAAGCAGGCAATTCCGCTGTTCGCAGCTCTGGCAATCTGCACGTCGGTGACGAACGTGATCTGGTTCGCCTTCCCGTGGGTGTTCATGGCTCTCACAGTGACCGCCTCGCGTGCCGGGTCGAAGTCCACCAGTGCGGCGCGGGATGCTCGGAGGCGCAGCCATCATCGAGGACGTCCGCGACACCGAGTGGTGGTCAACGCATGAGCGCCCGCGGAGATGCAATAGTGTTGTGCTCATTCACAGTTCACCCGGACATGCCGAGCGAGCCGGGCGTTGGTTGGCAGTTCTTGATCGCGACCCTCGAACACGCTCGAACCGTGGATGCGACGGTCGTCCTGGTGACGGTACGCCGGTCGGCACAGGCCTGCGCGGGGCGGATACCGGCCGACCTCAAGCGGCACCTCGAGGTCGTCACGGTCGAGATTCCTTTAGCTCCCCCGTTCTTTCGGTGGCATTACCCCCGGTTCACTCGGCTCGAACACGAGCTGTGGGTTCGATTGGCCGCCAGACATATTCGAAGGATCCAGCAAACATACTCGGTGGTGTACGCGCACCACGTGACGTTCGCGTCGGAAATTCTGTCGACGCCGATAATCGGGTTGCCATCGAATATCTACAAGGTGTGGGGCCCGGTCGGGGCGGGTGGTGTAGCCGAGGTGTTCGCCATCTCCCCCACCTCGCCCTCGTCACGGAAACAATGGGCCCTGCAGACGGCCCGCGACCGAGTGGCCTCGATCCCGGCAACGCGCATCGCTCGACGCTGCGATCTGATCCTCGCACAGAACGGCGCGATGGAGCGGACCGTCTCAGGTACCGGCACTCGCTGCCGGAGGTTCCCCAACGTGGTCGTCGACAACATGGTCGTCGATCTCCCGGCCGATCGGACGTCGCGAGTTGGGCACCCCGGCATCGTGATCTTGGTAGTCGGCCATCTCATCACTCGAAAGCGCCAAGAACTTGCGATCGAGGCGCTGGCGTCCACCGCATTGCAAGATGCCCAGCTGCACATCGTGGGCTTCGACAGCACGAGCCACGGGGCGTATCTACATCGCAGGGCAGAGATCCTCGGTGTGCAGGATCGTGTCACTTTCCACGGATCCCTGGACCGCGCAGCTGTTTTGGACATGATGACTCGATCGGATGTGCTGATGCATCCCTCAGGCAGGGAAGGTGCGAGCGGCGTCGTGGGCGAGGCCGCATCCTGCGGTCTGCCGGTGGTGTGCTTCGAGCGGACCGGGGCGAGTTCGGTACTCGAGGATTCCGGCACCTCTGGGGTAGTGCTCCCCGCCGATCGCGCCACCACGCAGGACGTACTGGCGGACGCCATCGTTCGGGCTTCGGCCATGCCGCGTCTCGGAACGACGCAGTGGACGCGACAGCGATTCGTAGACCTCGCCGCTCAACTCTACGCCGAAGGTCTGGAGTTCGGAGCACAGGCCTCCAGCCGGATGGGTCGGTCACGATGACTACGAGTCCCGGCGTGGAGAACGCGCCGTCCGTCACCCGGGCCGGCGTGATGATCCGCACCCTCGATCAAGGTTTGTGGTCTCTCGGGTTCTTCGTCTTCAACGTCACCGCGGGTGTATCACTGACCGTCAGCGAGTTCGCATCGCTTTCGGTCGGTGCCGCACTGGGTTTCATCGCCGTCGGCACCTCGAGGGCCTGGGGGATCTATGCACCGATTGTCGATGCCGCCCGGATAGGAATCCGCCCCGAGGATTCCATCGATCGATGGTCGAGTTGGCGGGGCACCGTCGCCTTCGCGACCGTCGTCGCCATGGCGTCGTTCGTATGGATCGGCCGCGGCGGGGAGTGGGGCTACGCCGCCGCGGTTGCAGCGTTGGCTGCGGCGATGGTGATCGCCGATCTGCCGCGTCAGATTCTCGTCATCCGGGGCAGCTATTCTCGCGCTGCACTGCTGGCGGCGCTCTACGCCACTGGCGCGCTGCTGGCTGCCGGGGCGCTGGCGCTCGGTATCGACAACAACGCGTTGCTGCCGATCTGGTTCTGCACCTTGCTGATCGTGCTCGTGGCCGGGCTCGTCTTCTGCGGGAAGGCCACCTCCACTACCAAGTCCGATTCCCATTTCTCCGTCGCCTGGCGAATCACTGCAGAGGCGGCCTACCTCGGGTTTGGTAGCCAGATCGCCACCCTGCTGCTGTATCTGATCCAAGACGACAACGCCACTGCAGGTATACGATTCGCCTACTCGCTGGTGTTCGCACCGGCGTTCGTCGTCATTCAGAGCATTCAGCCGCTGGTCTTCAAGCAGTTTGCGACGCTCAGCGCGCAGGGCACGCGCGCCGTTCTCGCGGTCTCCGTGCGATGGAACATCGCGGTGGCGCTCGGCCTCGGCCTGTGCGGGCTGATCGGCTTCACGGCACTGTCGACGGTATTCGACGACATCGGTCCCACTACCGCACTTCCATACGTGGTTCCGGTGGGTTTGGCGATATTGTCTGCGCAAACTTTCGAGGTGGCGCTGATGGCCACCCGATTCTTTGTCAGCCCTGTCTTCACCCACCGAGCGCGATTGGCCTCGGTGCTCATCGATGTGGGAAGCCAGAGCGTCGGAGTATTCGTCGGCGGTGCAGCAGGATTGGTGTGGACGTTGATCGTCCTGAGCGCGCTGCGCGTCGCAGTCTCCGTGGCGATGCTCCTGGTACTCCCACGGCGCGACAGAACGGGGACAGCATGAGGGTCTTGTTCGACGGCTACTACTGGTTCGACGGTCCCCCCGCCGGGATCGTCATCACGCACGAGAAGATTTCGGCGTGGCGGCGCGAGTTTCCCGAGGATGTGCTCACGGTCGCTTTGCGGCGCAGCCCCTCGGACGAAGAAGCGGCGGACCTCGAAAGGCAGGGGGTTCGATGGATCCGTACGTATCTACCCACGCAACCACTCAAGAACATGGTGGAGCTGTCGCTTCGAGTACGCTTCGGCCCCTACGACGTTGCGTGGGGTTCGAATTATTCTCCGCTGCTGGGAAAGTCGGCCGTCTTCGTGCACGACGCGTTGTTCCAGTCCAACCCCGAGTGGTTCACCACGATCGAACGTATCTACTTCTCCCCCATCATGATCGCTGCACGCAGAGCAAGTGTGTTGTTCGTCAGTAGCCGCACGGAGGCTGCACGCATCGTTGCTCATAATCCTCGTCTGACTCCCACCGCCGTCACCGGCTTCGGAATCGCGCGTTCCCTGCTCGACGCGAGTCCCCAACCTCCTCCTGCTCTCGATCTCCGTCCCGGGAGTTTCGTGTTGTCCGTCGGGCGGTTGAACACTCGGAAGAATCTGGCGACGGCGCTCTCTGCAGCGGTGCGTTCGGAGGAGATCTCGCCGAGCCGCCCCTTCGTGGTGGTGGGGCCGGCCAATGGCAAGGCCGATCGGCTCGAACACCGGGTGCTCGCCGCCATCGACGATGGATCGATCCGCTACACCGGCTTCGTCGACACCGAGCAGCTGGCGTGGCTGTATCGCAATACTGCTCTGTTCGTGTATCTCTCACTCGACGAGGGCTACGGTTTGCCTCCACTCGAAGCATTACGCCTCGGCGCGCCGGTCTTGGTGAGCGAGCGACCCATTTTCCGGGAGTTGCTCAGCGAGTCGGTCCGTTACTGCGATCCCACGGACGTCGACGCAGTAACGGAGGCAATCAAGACCTGCCTGTCCACAGAGCCCCCTCCGCTACCGGAGGACTTCGAGTTTCCGTCGTGGGAGTGCATGGTTCACACCATGCGCGACGCGATGAGCACACCGAAATACGTGTCCCCTCGGCGGTCGACCTCGTGACCGGGCGGCGGTTGCCGGCCACTGTTGCGGTGATTCTGCTTGCCACGGTGGGGTGCAGCAACACCACGGACACGTATCGCCCGGTCACCGCCACGTCGACCGACGCCGCTCATCAGAAGCCACTGTCCACGGAGTTGTCTGCGTCGAACGACCCGGTCGATATTCTGCTCATCGGTGACGGTACGGGCATTTCGCTCGGTGGATGGGTGTTCTTGACGATGCAGAGCCTGGCGCAGGAGTACGGCCGCCCCGCGGTGATCCACGAGTGGGATTTTGCGGCTGGTGCGGGTTACCTCGAACCGCCGATTTCGGTGGCCGACGGTATCGGCACGCCGATTTCGCTGTGGAACGCATCGGTATCCCGGAACGTCGGTTTCCTGACGACCGCGCTTCCACAGATCCGTCCGCCATCAAATATCGATGTGGTGTTGGTAAACAACGGTCTCGATATGGGACCTCGAACACTGGCCGCCGAGTCCGTTCCGCTGCTACGCACACTCGCCGAGACATATTCGCAGGCGGCAGTGCTAGCGGTATTGCAACCGGCACCAAAGGAGCCCGAGGAAGTCGGGGACCAGGTGCGGGCCAACGTCCACGACTTGGAGGTGTCCGCCCGCAAGAACGACTTCCAGATCATCGACGCGGCGGCGACGGTCGACGATGCGGAGGGAACGTACGACGCCGACAGTCGGTACCCCAATTCCGAGGGTTCCCGGCTGTGGGCTACGGCGGTCACCGATGCCCTGATCGACGAAGTGGAAGTGCCGGCACAATGAAAGTGCGGCGGACGGTGCTCGTCTCCATCGCGGTCTCGGTGCTTATCGTGGCGTTCAGCGGAATCGTGGGGTGGCAGATCGGATCACGGTCAGAGGTTCCGCAGGCAACAGCTCCCCCTGTCCCGCCCATTCCGGATTCAGTGCCTGTGGTCGCGTTTCTGGGTGACTCGTACAGCAAGGGCATCGGCGCCTCGACCAACGGGAAGCGGTGGACGACGCTGCTCTCGGCGGCCATGGTGTGGTCGGAGCTCAACCTCGCCGAAGGCGGCTCGGGATACACCACGAGCTACCTCGGCCAGAAGACCGACTACGCAATCAAACTCGATGTCATTGCCGCAGCGCAGCCGGACATCGTCGTCGTCTCCGGTGGTCGCAACGATTACGAGGCCGGTACCTCCAGCGTTACCGGGGCGGTTGCATTGTCGTTGTTCGAGGCCGTCAAGGCTGCGGCACCGAACACGCAGCTGGTAGTCACCAGCCCGATCTGGGATGCGACCGAGCCTCCTGCGGAATTCGCGACCCTGATCGATGGGGTGAAATCAGCGGCCTCAAGCGCCGGGGCCCGATATCTCGACATCGGCGAGCCGCTGGCCGATCATCCAGAATGGATCGACCCCGACGGCCTGCATCCCAACGACGCAGGTCACCGAACCATCGCGGGCGCGGTTCTCCGTGAATTGGTGTGAGATTTGTTGTGCCTTCAGGAACCATCACTGACTCGATGGCGATTCGTCAGCCCAAGAATGGCCGGCCAGCTGGCAACGACAGCGCCTATCAAGGCGAGTAACGCCGACGCCGCAATCAGTTCGGTGTTCGCGCTGTACCAAGACTCCAACTGCTCGAAGGGCTGCGGACGCAACGTGTATGTGAGTCTAGACGGGATGACCGACACGACCGCAGGGACGGCGAACATGACGCCGACTGCGATGCGGGCTTTGCCCGATTCCGACAGAGCGATCGCGCAGAGCGGCACGACGGCTGGAAGGGCAAACACCAGCAGTCGACTGGTGTCGGTAGCGAGGGGAAGAACCGCAACGCTCAAGACTATTGTCAGAGAGAAGTACTGGAGATCCTGTCGCCCAACCGCTTTAAACCGCGCTGAAATCTGTAGAACGGCTATCGCAGCGAGGAGCCACCCGGCTCCTAACCCGAATGCCAGCTTCACGACAAGCCCGCCGGAGAACTCTGGGAGCAGGGCAGAGCCTGGGGCTGAAGACACCACTCCGTAGTAGAGCAATCCTGTGGACAGAACACTCGATACCGCCAACTCTCGCCACCGGCGACGCAGCAACAGCAACAGCAGGAATCCGATCACCACTTCCTTGACTGTCACACCCAGTACGACCAGACCCGCCAGTGCCCAGTAGCTTTCTCGCCGATACGCGATACCGATAAGAGCAAAGACGAACAGACCCGCAGAATCGACGAGAAACGGGTTCTGAAACAGCACGAGCAACGCCACGCCTGTCCCGGTGAAGGCCCATGCGCCAACCATCGCTGCAGCTGACGAGGCGTAGGCCGAAGCGAGGTAGGTGATCGCCGCAACCGCCAGAAACAAAAACAGGTAGTTCAGCGCCTGCAGCGCTCCCACCGGTGAGCCATCCACGAGTGAAGCCATACTCGGTACCAACCAACGACCGCCCCACGGATACGCAATCGAATCACCCTGCGCCATTCCGATATACCGCTCTGCATCAGATCCTGCGAGGCGGTACCACACGTCGTCGGCGCTACCGCTGCGAGCTGGAATGAGGAGCACGCCGATCAACGTCACGGCCGTAGCGAGCCACAGCAGAACCTTCCAGTTCTTCCGCACTTCGTCTTTCGTGAGAAGATGATGCCGCACTTGAAGGTTCCCGATACTAGAACCACATCGTTTTAGAACCACGTTCTGATTGCCTTCAGTCGAGCTCGCAGACCGCGGTGTGATACGCGTGTGTGCATCGGGTAGCGCATGCCCCCGCACGTGGGAGTGACCTCAGATTCCATGTATTTAATGTTCACAGTGAGCCCGGCGAGATGCAAGAGCGTCCGATGCGATCTCGCAAGAACTTTTGCACCACAAGCGAAATGCACTCAGGCCCGTTGTAGACACGCAGCACCAACGGCCGACCGACCCACAGCGCCAGGCCCATCTCAAACTCTTCGGCCGAACGCTGCTCGCTGATCGACCGATCCACAATCGTCGAGCACCGACAGTCTCGTAGGTTCGTGGATCATCGATGCGATCTTGATCGCTTTCCCATCGACGGTCGACTCGAACTGCTAAAGGGTCGGCACAAAGTAGCGCACTTTCGACGCTCCACAGTTCGACAGCCCACACGCTCCCCGCAACTCAAGCCGACGGCAACCGCAATGGGAACGGCAAAACAAGCGTCTAACAGCCCGGAATCGAAGCCGAAATGATACACACACTTCACTAACCAACCCTCGGAGGTAACCACTCTTCAAGTAAAAGCAAACCCATACCTAAATAATTGCCATCTGTCGCGAGTGAGTGCACTAGCAGCTTCGGGTCCGTCAAAGCGCCAAGCACCGAGTAGCAACCAGTAGCCAAAATGACTTCAACGACTGCCAAGACCAATATACGGAAGCAAGTTCAGGCCCCAACAGACTAGCGACCGAGCAAACGGCACGAAGACCCCCCACAAAACTGCACTGACGAACACTTGTTCGGGTGGAAAATTCCGCAGAAACGACTACACTCCCCGTGTGACCAACGGAAGAAAAGTGCTCATATCCGGGATAAATTTCACCCCCGAACCTACAGGAATCGCCGTGTACACAACCGGCCTAGCAAAAGGGCTCGCAGATCGAGGATTTGAGGTGCGCGTAATAACCGGGCTGCCCCACTACCCGCAGTGGCGAGTGCAATCGAACTTCCAAGGCAACAAAATGCACGTCGACCGGAGTGTTGAAGGAGTGATAGTACACCGTGTGAATCACTATGTACCATCCAATCCATCACTCATGAATCGGACAAGGATGGAGATTGAATTTGGAGTTCGGATGATAATGCAAGACTGGGGACAGCCCGATGCGATCATATCTGTCACACCGGCATTGATTCCCACTTTCGGTGCCATTCTAAAAAGCAAATACAGTCGAACGAAGATTCCAACAGGGGTGTGGGTCCAGGATCTATACAGTCTTGGCGTGGTGGAAACTGGCGCAATGAGCAAGACCCCGGCTCGATTAGTCCAGGCACTTGAGGCGCGGACACTACGCTCCGCCGACCAAATAGCCGTTATCCATGACCGATTCGCTCATCAACTAGTATCCAAGATGAACGTCGAGCAATCACGGATTACGACGATACGAAATTGGACACACACTAACTCCCCTGTCGAGAATAACCGAATGCCGGGAAACAAAGAAGCGAAGGCCCTCAACCTACATACTGGGCGGGCCGTGGTCCTGCACGCCGGAAATATGGGAGCCAAGCAAGGATTAGAGAATGTAATTAACGCGGGAAAGATTGCCCAAGAGCAGAATCTACCAATTCAATTCGTACTATTGGGCGATGGTAATCAACGGAGGCGATTGCAGGAACTAGCGAAGAGAAATGACAACGTCACCTTCGTCGATCCACTTGACGACAACGAGTTCGAAGACGCCCTCGAAGATGCGGACTACCTTCTCGTGAACGAAGCCGTCGGGGTGGCGGAGATGGCAGTGCCGAGTAAGCTCACTACTTACTTCAACGCTGGCAAGCCTGTCATTGCCGCAACAGACCCATACGGGATAACAGCAGACGAAGTGAGAAAGTCTGGCGCAGGCGTTGTAGTGCAGTCCGGCGAGCCATCCGCATTGATAGAAGCAATTCAGGGGCTTGAAAAGCAAGCAGATTATCGCCGTAAGTTATCAATGAACGGACCAATCTATAGCCAAAAATACTTATCTTCAAGTGCCATGTTGGATAAGTTCGCAAGATGGACCGACGCTCTGGCAAGCCACGTTGGCAAGTCTACCCCTTGAGGCTTAGGATTAGTTCCTCCATCCGCTCGGCCCCCGATTCAGCAGTAAAATCTTGTCGAATGGTATGCCTGGCTTTGCTGCTCATATGATCTAAATCAATATTGGCCGATCGTATCAAGTTGATGGCACTGGAAATTTGCGCCGGCGAACCAGGATCAACAAGCAACCCATTGAAACGATGCTCAACCAACTCAGGGATACCGGAAAGTCTGGATGCAATTACCACACAACCTGCTTCCATCGCCTCCATCAAAACGACAGGTATGCCGTCGATATCACCATCTGCGTCCTGCTTCGGAGTAAGAACAAAGACATCCGCGCGAGCCATCGTTTCCAAGACTTTATCGTTACCTAAAGCACCCACGAACCGAAGCTCTTGTCGCAAACCACATTTATCTGCCTGCTGAGCGAGCTCGACCCGCATGGGGCCATCCCCGATAAATGTCCAAATGAACTTAGCACCCTCCTCCAACAGGACCTGGGCCGCCAACACACAGTCGTCGAAGCCCTTTTTCGGCACCATCCGACCAACGCTAAGAATTTCTAAGACATCGGGGCGCGTCGGCCGTCCAGACGATGTCCGCGTTTTAACGCCACAATGCACGATCATTCTTGGGAAGACGCCAGTTTGCTCTACCAATTTATCACCCACGAAACTACTCGCACAAACTACCGCGTCGCAACGCTCCACGCTCTTAGCTAACCTTGAAACAGAAAGCGGATTGGCGACATCACCAGCGTGACCGGTCGCAGTCAATCGCGCGCGGGCACCTAGCAAACACTTTGCGATTACTGCCACCTCAACCGTTCGACCTAGAAAGTGGGCATGAAGATGCACATCACTATAACGGTCCACAGAGATAGCCAACTGCACGCCGCGCACAACCGAGTAGACAAACCTCCCAGCAGACTTATAACTATCTAAGATACCCGGATAGCCACTGACGACTATTCTAAAATTCATAAGTAACTTGGCTATGAACTTGCAGTAAGTCAGCAGAATCGGCACCCTCCTCGGTCCTCTCAAGTCTTCGTGGACTATCGCCATCCTTTTGTCACCATGTAACGCGAACACATCGACGCGAAACCCGCGCGCCGCCAATGCCCTCCACTCAGACTCAACGAAGGTTTGCGTCTCGACAGGATACTGGTGGACAACGTACACGACGTTGGGCCTATCACTCATGGAAAACCCCCTGCGCCTTATTATTTTGTCGCCTCGCAAACGCAAGCCAACACGCTCCATAAATTATCGCCATATAAACCCATCTCCTGATCTCCGAACCGACGTCAAGTAGTAGATCGCCCCCTTTGAATGAGTTCAGAACGAAAGCCGTGAATAGTCCAAGCATTAAGTTTGAGAACAAAGACCTGCGACTAAACAGGAAGTTTGCCGCTGTTGATTGAACGAGACCAAGACCAAAGGCCAATAAGCTTGCCAAGGGCAACCCCGCCATAATCAGGAGAAAGGTCGGAAGCGATGGCGGAATCCCACTCGACGTTGCCTGAGCTTCATTTCCAATCTTTTGTACAACCAGCACATCGACACGAGCCTCCGACAGCTCAAGTGCCGATGAGCTACTGTTAGGCAATGCGGTCGACAGAACCGTGACAGCGCGCGAAGCGGAGGCGAAGTCTGCTTGCAGTTCATCAGAGTGACCGTTAGCAGCCATAGAAGCATCAAGGACTGCGTAGGACAGTGAACCGAGAAGATCCAGATCACCGAACTTGTCGTCATCCGATCGAATAGAAACAACGAAAGAAGACGCTACTAGCAAGAAGGCAAATGCCGCGTAAACCACCCGTGAAGACACGACGCGTCCGGTCAAGGAATAGTAAACCGCTGCAAACCCTGCGAACGCAAGCACCAAAGTTAGGCGGCTCCCAAAAATATACAGTGCGATCGTCGAGATGCTAACCATTGCAAAAATTCCAAGATAGCCAACAAACCGATGCTTAAAAGCTACTGCAACAACCGATGCTGATATTAAAGCTGGCACAGCAAAAATCGACCAAGCTGAACTTCCGAAAGTGCCCGCGATTGAAATGCCCGTCGTACGATCGTGTCGACCCAAGGCGTCAGCAGCCACGCTGAGACCGCCGAAACCAGCAACAACCATTCCAGCCCCTGCTGACGCGAGCGCGCACAAAACAAATGACATTGCAATGAATGGCCGTTCTTTCAGCGTGCAAAAAGCATGTGCTCTTGGCACTGGTGCCGAATGATTTCGAGACGAAGAAGCGCCCGCGACGAAAAAAGAGGTGATTACGGCAGTTGCACCCACCACAAATGCCACCTCTTGCGCTGGGATTTGCAGGATACGAAAGAGAAGCCTCCTGTCGTCAGTCCAGTACTTAATTAGGCCGGCACCGAAAAAGACCGTGTAGGCCGCAGCCACAACTAACGATGGGCTTGGTACCAACCAACTGCGATCACGATTACTCCACGAAATGAAGTGCACAATCAGTGGTATAAATACAGCGCAACCAGCAGCGACGTCATACGCCTGACCTAGCCAAGCAATCAAGGTCACAAGCAGATGTACAGACGCGACCAGCACTGCAGTCGTAAAAGCCACATTTTGGCGCTGATTGACCATTGGACCGGCCTTTCGAGCGAATGCAACAGTTCGCGCTTCGTTACTCACAGCACACCCCCAGGCATCGACGTCCCCTCAAGTGTACGGTGCATTTTTCCCGGGTTTCCGAACACCACAGATCTACGTGGCACCGAATGCAGCAACACAGTCCCTGCCCCGATGACTGACTGGTCGCCGACTAAAATTTCACCCATGACTACACAGTTGGCTCCTACCTCGACCCCGTTGCCAATGGTAGGCGAATCGGTCGACGACAGTCGAGACCCTATTGTTGTATTTTGTCTCAGTTGAACGCCTTGGCCAATCTTTGCGGATCCATTGACAACCAGACCGATCCCGTGATGTATTTGCAAACCGGGCCCAATGTCAGTATTAATCGGAATGTCAAATCCAACATAAGATAAGGCGTACTGTCTATACATGAATGTTAGTGGAAAACTCCAGCGGCCATACCTCCCATTGGCGCTCTTGGCGAAGCGAAACAAAAAGAGGGAGATCTGAATCCGGCGACGTCCGCGATTCGCCTTCCAGTCACACATCCATAGCCTCCACTTCACAATTCATCATCTCCCGAGTTCTTCCTGGATAAGCCGAGGTCATGAAGTAGCGACTTGGGCGATATCAATATATCCCTTACTACTGATGAGGCGTCTTTTATAACTCCTACTGCCAGAGCCAGGAACTTTACATCGACTCGTTTGGCTACCACCGAGAATGTGAAACATGCGCTGACACCCATACCAATTGCCGACGACCATGCAACGCCGACCAGGGCATAATGGGGTATGAGCAAGATCCACAGACCGCACGTGGTCGCAAATCCAATTGCTGTGCCAATGCTTCCGGAGCCGGGATACCCAGCGCCCACCAAAATGCCTTGGCCGCACGCTGCGATGGCAGAGAAGAATGCAGAAATACAGAGTATCTGGGCAAGTTGCACCGACCCAGTAAAGCTACTTCCGTAAATCATCGGAACGAGAACGTATGCCAGAGCGGCAACGATCACACTGGGTGTGCCAATGACGAGAATTGTGGCTGCATAGAATTTAGTGACCACATTTGATCGGTCTGCCGTGCTGGTCGCTTGAACAATCGGTTGTGCGGTATTCACTATAGGTCCAGTAAGAAGCGCTAAAGCCAACGTTAGTGACGCGGCTACTGTGTAAATACCCAACGCGTAGGTTGAGAGCACGAATCCAATCACAAGTTGGTCGAGGTGGGAACTCCATTCTCTCACCAAAAGTCCGGGAAAGACCCGGCGAGAAAAACTTGAGATTTCTTTTCTACTAATGGGCTCGATGCTGATTCGAAGGGTGCCGCTGACACCCAGTCGAACAAATGACAACCCAATTGCAATAGTTTGCGACGCAAGAAGAGCGCATGCTGCCGTAGTTATGGATAAACTTTGAGTAACCGCTAGGACTACTGATAATACTAGCCAGCTAACGGCTTGCGATATGCGACAAAAGGCCATGCCAGTGATGTCTAAGAATCCGCGGAAATAGTTGGACAAATTGGCCGCAAATATATTGAGTATTGCGAACACGCCAAATAAGTACCAGTTCGTGGTGCCAGTTATTTCTGAGGGGATCAGCCCCAGCAAGCCGTAAGTTGCAATGACAAAAATAGCGCTTAAAGCTGTGCTTCTATACACGACACGCAATACTGCCCCACGCTGACCTGCAGTCGACGCAGATCCGCTCGCCCACGCGATGGCATGGGGGTAACCCAGGCATGCTACCGCTATAGTGACCAGCGCAATCCGATTGTATAGTTGGTAAGTGCCAAGGCCGCTCGGTCCCAGCGCCCTAGCGAGTACGATCGTCACTGGAAGGTTCGCAATAGCAACTACCATTTGGGTTGCAAACAGAAGTATAGCCTGTCGGCTCATTCGCGTTTGGACCCCCACATCTATTGTTGTTCTGTTTCAATTGTTCGTCGTTCGCCGCCCAGTGCCTCGATAGAATATCCGGACTTGAAGGCTAAATATCGCAACTTTTCATTGGCCGTCCACGATGGAGATATTTCCGCATCGAATTCGCGAACCTTCGCGCCGACGAGAAATCTGTACCAAAATCCCTGCAAAAAATGATACTCAAGGCCTGATGCGCCATCTAGAAATCCGCGCTGAGCAAAGTATCGCAGGGAAAAATATAGAGTGGCGGCGAGTGGGTAAGGTATCCGGTAGAAAACTTTTTGCTTGAGCATTCGCTTCATTCTGTCCTGGGTGAATCTCCCTGGTTGATCTTTAACGGTTATCTCGTTTCCACCCAGCTGGTGTCGTTCAAGAATCACATCGAGGGCTTCGCGCGTGGCGTATCCATTGTGTTTCTCAATGAAGAAAGACAGACCCTTCAGATTCACGTCATCAAAGGTGCCTTTTGCGGTTATCGTGCTACCGCGGCTAAGCACCATATGTTCATCCATCCATCGATCTTCGATCTTCGCCGTGCCCGACCGCCATATTCGGAGCAACTTTAAGGGAAAGCGTCCACCGTGCAAGATTGGCGTACCGTTGAAGACGTGTCGTCTTAGCAAATAGATTCCGGTCACATCTTCGCTCAGCTCCGGAATGAGAATCGTCAGCTCGTCGGCCAGTTCCTCCGAGACGATCTCGTCAGCGTCGAGGCGCATGACCCAGTCCGCGGATGTCTGGATGTTATCTATCGCCCAGGTAAACTGTTTTGCATAGTTAATGAACTTGTTTTCGAGTACAGTGGCTCCGCAGTCGCGACTGATTTGTTGGGTTCGATCTGATGATCCCGAGTCGATAATGAAAATCTCGGGCGTCGGGCGTATGCGGCTCACGGCCTCTATCGAAGATCGAATGTGAATCTCTTCATTGTAAGTGAGGATAACAACGGCGATGTTTGTCATCACTTCCACCAGGAATTGCGAGTCGTTCCCTGTGTCTGTTCTACAGTGCATATCTCTTCGACCAATCGATCCGCAGATTTCAGCCAATCGTATTGACGCGCTACTAGGGATCTAGCCTGATTACACAGTTCGATGTAGATATTTTCATCTAGGTTCGCAATTTTTTCGGCGGCTTGAGCTATAGCGGAATGGTCGCGTTCTACGACCACTCCGCCTCCGTATTGATCCACATGCGACGAGTGGCTAACACCCTTTGAGATGATGACTGGAATGCCGACTGCCATCGATTCAGCTACAGCGATGCCGAAATTCTCATCGTTGCTCGGTAGGATAAAGATTCCTGCAGTGGCTTGTAAACGCAGTTGGCGCTCTTTGTCGATGAAACCAAGGAAGTCGATATCTTTATCGACTCCGTGTTCTGTGGCCAGAGCTACAAGTTCACTCTTCAAATTTTCGTCATCAGGGCCGGCTATAGTGGCCCGAAATCCCAGCCCTCGCCTGTTGAGCTCACTGAGTGCCATAATTATTAGGTGAACATTCTTCTTCTTCGTAATTCGTCCGATGTACAGAAGGCTCTTACGTTGAATGTCGCCAGCGATTCGCCTGGCTTGAAGGTATGCAGTATCGACTCCCAATGGAATTACGCGCCCGGTTTGAAAGGAACGTTTCTGTAGCTGAATCACTTCAGCTTCTGATGTGCAGAATATGAATTTTGCATTTTTCAGATTCCTATTGTCGATCGCTTTCAGGTACAGTCGTTTTATAATAGCGTTCTTTTGTAGGTCAGCAACGTTCAGGCTGCCATGCGGGCGTATCGCGTAAGGGACCCTATTGCGCCTCGCGTAGAAACTCACAACTGTCGTGTGCGAGAGAAACAATGAGTTTATGAGGACGAAGTCGTAGTTTCCTACATTTTTACTTACCCATGCCAGGTACTGAATCGAAAACTGCCAGATCTTAGTTGTTAATCTGAATTTATGCACAGAGTACGTGCGGCCCGGTAATTCGGTCCCAGCGTCCTGCAATCCGTCGTCATGAGCGAGGACGGTAACCGAGTGGCCCTGCTCAGCCAAGGCAGCTGAAAGTGCGTGCGCGGCTGTGGTTGGCCCTCCCTTGCTGACAGCTATGCTGGCCATGCAGATCAAGATCTTCACTTCTATTGCCGCTCCGTCCTGGGATGACTGTTCGGTTGTACCCTGCTCAGCTATCCAGATGACTAGCCGAGCTTCACATTCATTGGGCCGCATTTTTGAATATAGGAACTCACTATCCACCTCCAGGAGCAATGGCTATAATCGTAATAAACTGAGATGTTCTCTGTACCACTCGACTGTGGTAGCGATCCCCGCTTCGAGATCAATCTGAGGCTTCCATCCCGCGCTCCGCAGCTTGCTCACATCCAACAGCTTCTGCGGAGTGCCATCCGGCTTGGACGTATCCCACTTGGTCTCGCCCTCGAACCCCACTGCAGCGGAAATAATTTCGGCAATCGCCTTGATCGTGGCATCTTCACCGGTACCGACGTTCACCTGCGCCGGTCCGTCGTAGTGCTCAAGCAGATGGATGCAGGCGGCCGCCATGTCATCGACGTGCAGAAATTCTCGGCGCGGAGATCCGCTACCCCAATTGGTCACCGTATCGACACCATGGCGACGGGCCTCGTCGTAGCGACGGATGAGCGCCGGCAACACGTGCGAGCCCTTCGGTGAGAAATTGTCGCCCGGGCCGTAGAGGTTTGTCGGCATCGCAGAGATCCACGGCAATCCGTATTGCCTACGTACCGACTGGATCTGCAGGATGCCGGCGATCTTCGCGATGGCATACGCATCGTTAGTCGGCTCGAGGTGACCGGTGAGGAGGTATTCCTCCTTGATCGGCTGCGGAGCCAACTTCGGATAGATGCAGGACGACCCAAGAAACAATAAGCGCGGCACGTTCTGCGCCAGAGCGGCGTCCAACACGTTCACCTGGATTCGCAGGTTCTCCGAGAGAAAGTCGACCGGGTATGTGCTGTTGGCCAAGATGCCGCCTACCTTGGCAGCCGCCAGTACCACTGTTGCCGGCTTGGTCTCCTCGAAGAATGCGAAGACCGCGTCACGGTCCTTGAGATCCAACTCCGACGATGAACGGCCGATCAAATTGCTGAAACCGGATGCCTCGAGTTGCCGCCAGATTGCCGATCCGACCAGGCCGCGGTGCCCGGCCACGTAGAACGGTGCGTCACGGTCAAGAGGAGTGGGCGTGTAGTCGGATACTGCCGAACCGTTCGTCACCACGGCGCTCACGCCCAATCCGGCAGTGCCGGACGGTCGATCCACGGACGACCCTCGTGCTCGAGAGCTGCGATATCGGCGTCGACCATGATCTTCGCTAGCTCGGGAGTGTGCACAGTGGCCTTCCAACCGAGCTTCGCCTCTGCCTTGCTGGCATCACCGATCAGAGCGTCGACCTCAGTGGGGCGAAGGTAACGCTCGTCGAACTTGACGTGCTTCTCCCAGTCCAAACCGGCCCGCTCGAATGCCACGACGAGGAAGTCCTTCACCGAGAAGTTGCCGCCGGTGGCCAGAACGAAGTCGTCCGGCTCATCTGCCTGCAACATCCGCCACATGCCCTCGACGTACTCGGGGGCATAGCCCCAGTCGCGAATCGCATCGAGATTGCCCATGTAGACGTTCTGCTCGAGGCCTGCCTTGATGCGTGCGACTGCACGTGTGATCTTGCGCGTAACGAATGTTTCTCCGCGTCGAGGGGATTCGTGGTTGAACAAGATCCCGTTGACGGCGAAGATGCCGTACGCCTCGCGGTAGTTCCTGGTGACCCAGTAGGCGTACACCTTGGCCGCGCCGTAGGGCGAGCGCGGGTAGAACGGAGTCTCTTCGTTCTGCGGAGGCGGAGTCGCGCCGAACATTTCGGAGCTCGACGCCTGGTAGAACCTGCACTGCAAGCCGGCAAGACGGACGGCCTCGAGCAATCGGATGGAACCGACGCCGGTGGTGTTCCCGGTGTGCTCGGGTTCGTCGAAGCTGACGCGGACGTGCGACTGCGCACCCAGGTTGTAGACCTCATCCGGCTGGATCTCGGTGAGCAACGTAACCAGACGGGCACCATCGCTCAGGTCGCCGTAGTGCAGAAAGAGCTTGGCGTCCTTCTCGTGTGGATCCTGGTACAGGTGATCGATACGAGATGTGTTGAAAGTGGACGACCGCCGAATTAGGCCGTGCACCTCGTATCCCTTGGTCAGCAGTAGTTCCGCCAGGTACGAGCCGTCCTGGCCAGTAATGCCAGTAATCAACGCGCGCTTCATCGTTCCCACTCCTCCAAGGCCCGGCACAAGTCCGGCTTTTCAATGAAATTCGGCATGTCGTTCAGTAAGCCCCGTTGCTTCCAGCAACTGCCCGAACAGTCTTGGCAATAATCAGCAGATCCCCCACCATCGACCAGTTCTCAACGTACGAAAGATCAAGACGCACAGTCTCTTCCCACGACAGGTCGGATCTCCCACTGACCTGCCACAGGCCCGTGACTCCCGGCTTGACCAACAGTCGCCGACGAACCTCTCCGTTGTAGGTCTCGACCTCGCGGCGCAACGGGGGCCTCGGCCCCACCACGCTCATCTCGCGCTTGAGAACATTGATGAACTGCGGCAGCTCGTCGAGGCTGAACCGTCGAATGAACTTGCCTACGGGCGTCACCCGCGGATCGTCACGCAACTTGAACAGAACCCCGCCGGCACCCTCGTTCTGCTCGAGGAGACGCGCAACTTGCTTGTCCGCGTCGGCGGTCATGCTGCGGAACTTGATCATCGAGAACGGCTTACCATCGATGCCCATCCGCTCGGACTTGTAGAACACCGGGCCACGGCTCGTGGTCTTCACTGCGATCGCCACCGCAAGCAGGACCGGCGAAATGAGCACCAGGATGAGCGCGGCGAAGACCAAATCGAACGCAGTCTTGCTGAAGCGCGTTGCTCCGTTGTACTGAGGCTTCTCGACATGGATCAAGGGGAAGCCCGCCACGGGTCGCATCACCAGGCGGGGGCCTGCGACGTCGACGACGCCCGGGGCGACGACCAAGTCGACATCCTTCTTCTCGAGGTCCCAGATCATCTTGCGGATACCTCTGTGACCGAGACGCTCCGTTGCCGTGACGGCGACCGTATCTGCACCACAGTGATCGATGGCATCGAGCACGTCGTGCTCGTCACCGAGGACCGGGATGTCGGTGCCCTCGATGTGGACAACCCCGTCCCGCGGGTACTCGTAGCCGGGGATACAGATCCCCACCACGGCATAGCCCGCGGAGGGCGAACTCTCGAACGACTGCGCCATCGATACCGCGGCGGTGCGGCTGCCCACGATCAGAACGGAGGTCTTGTACTCACCGTTGTGCCGCAGCTTGGTCACGTACTTGCGCCACATCCAACGGGTGAGCAGCAGCGTGAGGAGGCCGACGGGCAGCGCGATCGCAAGATACAACCGAGCGAAACCGATTCTGAAGAGCAACGACGCGATCGCGATCACTCCGAAGAGTCGGAAGGTGGCCGATACGATGCGCCGGTACTCCTCGGCACCGGTGCCGATCACTCGAGTCGACCGGGTACGGAAGATGGCCAGGAAGGCGATCCAGACTCCGGCCAGGATGATCGAGACACCCGTATACGTCATCGTCGACAGAACGCTGGTGACTTCGACATCCCCGAAGCGCACGATCTGCGCGAGTGCTACCGAGGCGACAACTGCCACCACATCGGTGATGCGCAGCCTGCGAATGTATTGGTCTTCCCATACACGCCGAGAGGTGAGCGTACGTGTGGTCGCATCGTCATGTCGGCGGGGTGAACCCCAGAGAGAGCGATGTGCAGCCCCGACAGTTGCCACGTGCTCTCCTCCTCTGCAGTCGTGCGCAGGCAAAGTAGCGAGCGCGTGAAATTGGATCCGTACCAATCCGTATTGCAACTGGTATCGAATTGGAATCGTCCCACGTCCGTGTCCGAAGCACCACGCGGGCGATGTGGATCACAGACGAATAGAGACATTCGATTGGTTTACCACACTTACGAAGTCGAGCCTCGAGACCTGACAGGGACTCGTAGGGTGTAACCGCCGAAGAGGCGAAAAACGTTACAGACAAGCGCGATCGACAGCGCCACTGTGGCACTTCACAGAGTCGAGCGCTGTTTCTCGTGGCGTCGGACTGTGAAGAACACAAATGTCGTCGTTTAGCAAACCTCGACGTCCGGGAATCAGCGATAAAGCATCAGATCGACCGGAACAAAAAGTACACGTGAATGTGAATTACAGATATTCGATGACGAGTGAGGCGCACAATTCATTCCTTTGAATGATTAATGCGCCTTACCCGTTCTCACTCACTCAGGGACGACCCAAACCGCGATAGATCCAGCCGCCCGCGCGCCACTGCTCCGGATCAAGGCAGTTACGGCCATCGATCAGCTTCTTACTGCGCACCACACCATCCAGGTCACCCGGGGCGAGGGCCTTGAACTCTTTCCACTCCGTGAGCACCAACACCACGTCCGCGCCCTCGCATGCCTCCAGAGCCGTGCTGCTGTAGGTGAGGGTGGGAAACAGTGCGCGCGAGTTCTCCATGGCCTTGGGGTCGTACACGTTGACTGCGGCACCCTGCAACTGAATCTGCCCGGCCACGTTCAGCGCCGGGGAGTCACGGACGTCGTCCGAATCGGGCTTGAAGGCCGCACCGAGCACGGCGACCCGCGCACCGAGCAGCGACCCACAGGCCTCGCGCGCCAACTCGACCATCCGCGTGCGGCGTCGCATGTTGATGTTGTCCACCTCGCGCAGGAACGTAAGAGCCTGATCGGCACCGAGCTCACCGGCTCGCGCCATGAAGGCCCTGATGTCCTTGGGCAGGCAACCACCACCGAAGCCGATACCTGCGTTGAGAAATTTGCGGCCGATGCGTTCGTCGTGGCCGATGGCGTCGGCGAGCACGGACACGTCCGCTCCCGCTGCCTCACACACCTCGGCAATGGCGTTGATGAAGGAAATCTTGGTAGCCAAGAAGGCATTGGCAGAGGCCTTGACCAGCTCGGCAGTGGCCAGATCGGTGACCAGAAACGGAATCTTCTCCTCCAGCAACTGCGCGTAGACCTCGCGAGCGAGTTCCTCGGCGCGGCCAGGACGGTCACGATCGACGCCGAGCACCAGTCGATCGGGGTGGAGAGTGTCTTTGACGGCGTAGCCCTCACGCAGGAACTCGGGGTTCCAGGCCACCTCGATGCCCTCCCCTGCAGGCGAGAGTTTGCGGGCGATCCGACCCAGCCGCTCGGCAGTACCCACGGGGACGGTCGACTTACCGAAGATCACGGCCGGCTTGGTCAACAGCGGTGCGAGCGTCTCGACGACTGAATCGACGAACTTCATATCGGCCGCGTACTCCCCCTTCTTCTGGGGAGTACCGACACCGAGGAAGTGCACCTCCGCGAAATCGGCCGCTTCCTGGTACGACGCGGTGAAGCGCAGACGACCGGCCGCGATGTTGCGCTGCAGCACTTCTTCGAGGCCGGGCTCCCAGAACGGGACCTCGCCGGCTTCGAGCTTCGCGAGCTTGGCCGGGTCGACGTCGACACCGAGCACCTCGTGGCCGAGCTCGGCCATACAGGCGGCATGTGTGGCACCGAGATACCCGGTGCCGAAGACTGTGATTCGCATGTGTTCTCCCCGTCGGTCGTCCTGAACAATGGCGACGAGTTACCGTGACGATCGATCACAGTAACGGCCTGCAGCACAGTGCTTTCAGGTCGCGCGCACACGGGAATAGTAAACACAGCCTGCCCGGTTCGCCGCTCCGAGAAGTCCGGGGTTACGAAAAAACGAACAAGCACGGACGCCGGGGCGTCTCAGCGGCGAACGGGAAACTGCGGATTCTCCGGCTCCTCGACGGCCTCGGCACAACGATGAACGAAATCGCTCAGTTCGGCTCGCACCTCGGGCACCTGAAGATCCAACGGTGCCTCGGTGCCGTGATATTCGATGTAGGCCGAGGTGTACGCGTCCACACCGTCGGCAATCACTGCCTGCAAGGACGTGGACCGGTTGAGATGGACCCGCGCGATCTGGTCGACACGATCGCCCAGGAAATCGTGAAATGAGTTCTGAGACATGGTGATGTCACGTCCGTTCTCCGAAACAGTGGCCATCGGTTCATGATACGAACAAAACCGACCGTCCGCAGGGTCAGTATGCGCCTTCACTTCCCAGCACCGCCACGGCCGTCTTGGCGATGATGAGCAAATCGCCTGTCATAGACCAATTTTCGACATACGAGAGGTCGAGGCGCACGCTCTCCTCCCACGACAGGTCCGAGCGGCCACTGACCTGCCACAGGCCAGTGATGCCGGGCTTGACCAGCAACCGGCGTCGCACCTCACCGTTGTAGGTCTCCACTTCGCTGCGCAATGGCGGCCGCGGACCGACCACACTCATCTCACGCTTGAGCACGTTGACGAACTGCGGAAGCTCGTCGAGGCTGAACTTGCGCATCACCTTGCCCACCCGGGTGACCCGCGGGTCCTCGCGCATCTTGAACAGCACACCGCCTGCACCCTCGTTCTGCGCGGCCAACTCCTGCACTCGCTTGTCTGCGTCCTGCACCATGCTGCGGAACTTGATCATCTGGAACGGCTTGCCCTCGATACCCATTCGCTCGGACTTGTAGAACACCGGCCCCTTGCTGGTGAGCTTGATGAGCACAGCCAGCGCAATGAGGATGGGCGAGATCATCAGCAGAACCGTCGACGCGAACAGGAAATCGAAGGCCGTCTTGCTGAATCGCTTTGCGCCGTTGTATTGCGGCTTCTCCACATGAATGAGGGGGAAGTTCGCGACCGGACGCATCACCAGCCTCGGACCCGCAACGTCCATCACCCCTGGAGACACCACCAGGTCCACCTTCTTCTTCTCGAGGTCCCACACCATCTTCCGGAGACCGCGATGGCCGATGTGCTCTGTGGCCGTCACCGCAACGGTGTCTGCGCCAGAGGTCTCGATGGCCTCGACCACACTGTGCTCGTCACCGAGCACCGGGATCTCGACACCGTCGACTGTCAGCGACGAGTCGCTGCCGGGCTCGTAATTGGGCAGACAGACACCCACGACGCTGTATCCGGCTGCGGCAGAGCGCTCGAAAGACTGCGCCATCGAGAGCGCAGAGCTACGACTACCGACGATGAGCACCGCCGTCTGATATCCACCGCGAGCACGCTTGCGGGCCACCACCTTGCGCCAACCCCACCTACTGAGCAGCAACCCGATCAAGCCGACAGGCAACGCGATGGCGAGATAGAGCCGAGCAATATCGAGCCTGAACAGCAAAGACAGGATGGCGATGGTGCCGAAGAGGCGGAACGTGGCCGAGACGATGCGTCGGTACTCCTCCGAACCGTTACCGATGACCCGGGGTGAGCGAGTGCGGAAGATCGCGAGGAAGGTCAACCACAGCACCGACAGCACTGCCGAGACACCGAAATAACTCACGATGGCCCACGGTTGCTGAAAGTCGATATCGCCGAATCGGATGACCTGAGCAGCTGTCACCGCGCCGAGAACGACAACCGTGTCGGTGACCCGCAAGCCCTCGGTGTAGTGCGCTTCCCATTCGCGACGCGACGTCACCCTTCGCATCTTCCTCGCGTCGCGCCACGAGACTACGGAATTCGCTGTATCCAGATCACTGACTGACACTGACTTCCCCTCGGTACGTAGCTTCGTATCGCATGCGTGATCGACACAGCTCCGTGCAACCCCGTCGCATAATCCGTATAAATCCTGCTGAACGTGACTCGTGATAACGATATGTTGATCGACGCCAAACCGCAGGTCGTTACATGTTTCGAGTGCATTAACTACATGCATCTGCCGCGTTGCGAACGTCGATGAATCCCCCGTTTCGACCCACCCCCGGGAACCACTTAGCAACAGATCGACACTCGATGTCAAGCGATGTCGGTCGAACGTGGGACCGATACTGCGGTGCACACGTACAACGACTCCGGCGCGCTGCGTGTCCGATGCAGCACGTGAATTCCCGTCTACTCGACGTGCGATGACATCCTCGCGAAGGCCGTCCACATTCGGTGACCCAGCTCCCGTTGTCCCACGGCGTTGTAGTGAATTTTCTCGGTGTCGCTGTTGTAGAGGCCCTTCGGCCCGGGTACGTACGCCACGTTGGTCCTACGCCGCGGCGTATCGGCGTGGACGGCATCGATGACGGCGTAGTTCGGCTCCCCCGATTCGATCTCGTCCGGCACCATCTGCCCCAGCACGAACGGAACCTCACCGAACTCCGCACGCAGGGTGTCGATGAGAGAGTCGAGTTTCTCAGCGTACACCGGACCGGTCAGTAGCGGCACATCGCTCTCACCCTGATGCCACAGCACCGCGGCAAGCTCGTTGCCGGGCGTGGTGGCCAGGCCGGTTCTGATGCGATCCACCGCAGCCCAGAACAGGTTGACGCGGGCCCCGGTATCGGCCGGATCCCAGGAGATACCGTGAATACGCGCGAAACCCGAATCTCCCCGCGCATACGGGACGATCAACACCGGCCTACCCGTCGTATCTGCAAGGCGGGCTGCAAATGTCGGCGCGAAACCGACTGCCTTCGATGGCACCTCGTGAAAGAGCGGGTTACTGCCGGCGACGATGGTGTTCTTCGACCGACCCGATGCCGCCCACTGATGTACCCGCGGATGCGGCGCGTCGAGACCCTGACGTTCCAACCCCAGGCCCGCGCCGTGCGCATTGGACTGCCCCAGCACCGCTACCACCAGATACGGCTCCCCGAACGCGCCCACCGCGATACCGCGACCGAGCCGCCTCTTGACGACATCCTTCGCCCGTACCGTCAGATCTTGCCGTAAACCCATGCCGCTCCCCCTTCATCGATTGCAATCGTTGCGCGCGGGCACCCCGCCGAACCGATCTCCTATCCACTGATTGACTGCGTCCCCGTTCACGTCCCCGTGCCCCCGCCCGGCCTGACGATCGATGGTGATCACATCTCCATACGCACACGCCCGCCCGAGTGCGGCGTCGGTCCAAGCCACGTCGATGTACGTGTCGGCGTCGCCGAACGCCACCAACATCGGTGCCGTTGTAGGCCCCGTCGGTACAGCCATCGACTTCAGGGCATCTCGCAGTGCCGCAGCAGCCTGCTGCGTTGTGGGCGCAAAGTCTTTGTCACCGAGCCGTTTCACTGCATCGTCACGAGCCCCGGCCTGGTCCGGTGTACAGCCGGTGAGCGCGGCCCAGTCCCGCGCCGCGTCGCCACTGCGATAGTCGTCCAGATTCAGACCCGGATCTCGGCGTGACAACGACTCGAGAACCCACTGCAGCAACGGACCCTGATCCTCGGTCAAGGTGCCGGCAATGGCCTTGTCCACCAACCCGACCATGTCGGCCGCCGGGGCCAGTGCCACTGCGCCCACCAGATCGAGTTCGGGTGCGTAGGACTGTGCGAGCTCGTTCGCAGCCCAGGCAGCACCGCCGCCCTGCGACCCACCGAACGCAGCCCAGCGGGTCCCGACATCGGGAAAGACCGTCCGCAGCGCCCGCACGGCATCGATCACGTCGTAGCCGGCAGTGATGTTGTCCAGATAAGCATGGTTGCCGGGATGACCCAGACCCTCGTAGTCGGTGATGGCCACCGCGAATCCCGCTGTGGTGTAACCCTGCACCAGCTCCGAAGCACCGAGCAGCGAGTTGGATTCGGACGGTGCGCAGGCCTGCTCGATGCCGGTGGTTCCGTGCGCGTAGGAGATGATCGGCCAACCACCCTCGGGGGCATCCCCGGACGGGGTGAACACCGTTCCCGATACTTCCCGCTCGCCCACCCCCGGCTGCACCGAGCGATACACCACCCGCGCAGCGTTCACCCCCGAAAGCCGCACCTGGATCGGAAGATTGGGCATCGTCTCGGCGCTGACGATCGACCCACTGCCGGTTCCAGGGTCTGCGATCATCAGCGGCTCGGGATCGGACCCCCGCACCACCGCCGATACCGCTCGCTGTGCATCCGCGGCGAGCGGCACGACCGCGGTGCACCCCGCCAGAACAGGGAGCAGCAACAGTGCTGCGAACGCTCGATAGGTGCGAGGCATGAAACTCTCAGCCGGCCTTGAATCTACGGGCGTAGGTCAACGCGGGCTTTTCGATGAATCGATACGTCACCGTTCCGAACACGAGACTGATCGCAGTGACGACGATGACGTTTCGGAGCATCCCCAGCGGACTGTCGTCCGCCATCCATCCCCAACGCCCCACCATGATCAGAATCGGGAAATGCCACAGGTACACACTGAGCGAGATCGTGCCGACGTAGCTCAGGGGTGCCCAATCGGCTCGCTCGGCGAGGGTCGATTTCTCCCCACGTGCCAGTGGAACGATGATGAACAGGATGAGCAGGGCCGAGCCGAATGCAACGGTGGAACTCTGCCAGCGCGAGTTGTCGTCGATCAGCTTCAACGAGATCGCCGCCGTGGGGATCATCGCGATGGCCGTCCACCATCGCATCTTGGTGGCGATCGCGCCTTTCAGCATCCCGGTGTCGACCGCGACGAAGACCACGGCCGCGAGCATTCCGTACGTGAAGTTGTCTGCCAACGACCAGAAGCTACGACTGAGCACCGCGATCTCGTTGGGCCCCCAATCGAGCAACTTCGGATCGGTGATACCCGACGGTCCCACGAGTGACGCGGTGTACAACTTTCCGGTGATCCCGATGACGAACATGCTCACCACGGGAATCATCGCCAGCACCGGAGCCGAGATCGACGTGCGCTTCCGGAGGTAGAAGGAGATACCGGTCAGCAGCGGCAGTGCGATGTAGAACGCGAACTCCAGCGACAGTGACCACGACGGGTTGATTCCGGTTTGGAGCATGCTCGGAATATAGGAATGCACCAGCGTCAGATTGGCCAGCAGAGTCAGTGGATCGGTGAGCATCCCGAGGCCGTTGTCGGTGAAGTGCCGCTCGGCCACGGCCGCGTTCTCCATGAACACCGCACGCATCACGAAGTTCGCGAACAGGAAGATGAACAGATACGCCGGAAAGACACGCAGCAGGCGATGGACCGCGTAGCTGACGTTGTTCGGCATCGGCTTGCCTGCGAACAACTTTCGCACCATCGGCAGAAAGATCAGAAATCCCGACAGTGCGAAGAAGAAGATCAGGCCCTGCCCCAGCAACCCGAGCTTGTAGGTGAGCACCGTCTGCGGTGAGTAGTGCCCACCGACATGAACGGCGAGCACACACAGGCAGGCGAATCCGCGGGGGCCATCGAGACCGAGAATGCGAGCGGGCCGCTTCGACTCGCTGCTCACCGGAGTCGTCGGGGCAGTTGCGGCTGCTGCGGTGCTGTCTGGTGTCGCGGTCATGGCTACCTTCTGAGGGTCACGGCGCTGGAGCTGGGCAGAAGTTGACGGCCTCGTTGCCGGCGAATCGGTCTTGGAGCCATCCGAACGCAGCAGCACCGTCGATGTCTGCGTGACCGGAATTCGGTTGAAGCACATACTGGATGGTGTCTCCATCGGCGCAGCCCGCCGCGATGGCAGCATCGGTCCACGCTTGCGAGATCAAGGTGTCCTTGCCTCCGTAGACGATCAGCATCGGTGCAGCCGCAGGTCCTGTCGGCAGACTCATCTCCCGTAGGTACCCCTCGAGGACCGCGGTTGCCTGCGGCGTTGCCGGACGCAGATCGTCGTCACTGATCTGCGCAGCCAGAGCCGTGCGGTCTGCGGCGAGAACACCACCACACGCCGAGAGCTCGTCCCACCGCTCCTTCACCACTCCCCGGCGGTAGTCGTCGAGATCCAGCTCCGGATGCGATTTCGCCAGCCCGACCAGAACCCACTGCAACAGCGGCTTCTGGTCCTCGGTGAGGGTTCCGTCGGCTGCCGCCGTGGCCAAACCGGTGATGTCGGCCGCGGGTACCAGACTCACCGAGCCGACCATGTCGAGACCCTCGCCGTACGAACTCGCGAGTTCGTTTGCAGCCCAGGCAGCTTGACCACCCTGGGAGCCACCGAACGAAGCCCATCGGGTCGAGGTGTTCGGCACCAGCTTTCGGGCCGCACGCACCGAATCGATCAGATTGTTGCCGACGGTGCGCGCATCGAGATAGGGATGATAGGTGCCGTCGAGGCCCAGACCCTGATAGTCGGAGACTGCCACCACATGCCCCGAACGCACCAGAGCCGCAACGATCTGGGAGCTGCCGAGCAGCTCCGGATCGGTCGACGGCCCGCAATCCTCGAGCACACCGGTAGTACCGTGACCGTATGCAATGATCGGCCAACCGCCCTCGGGGGGAGTACCTTCCGGCGCAAAGACGGTGCCCGATACTCGTTGACTCGAGCCGTCGACTCCGGACGTCGAGGTATACACCACCCGCGCGGCGATGGACGAGATGCCGCTGAGGCGTCGGTCGATGGTGAGCAACTCCTCCGCACTCTCGAGCGAGCCCGGGCCGTCATCGGAGTAATCGGCGTCCAGCGTGGGCCCAACTGCGACAGATCGGGGGTCCACCGCGGCATCGTCGGAGGAGCACCCCGCCGATACCAGTACCAGAGCGGCCGCACCGACCGTTATACCTCTGCGCAGCAGTCCTTTTCGATTGGTCATCGCGTCTCCCCCATGCTGTGCTCGAGCAATTGTTCGATCTGATCGCGGTGGTCGATCGAATCCCGCGAGATTCCCCTCGCGAGCACCAACACACTGGCAAGGACGACCCCCATGCAGGCTCCCAGCAGCGCATTGCTCGTGCGCACCGGACCGGTCGGGGACCCGGGGGTAGTAGCCGCATCGACGAGCGTGAGCTCCGACGCCGGCCCGTCGGCCCCCAGATCGATCTCTCTCACCAGTTGGATCAGGTTCACTGCAACAGAATTCGCCACATCGCGAGCAACCTCGGCATCGGAGTTCACCACAGTGATCTCGATCAGCGCAGACCCAGGACTCGGCACCACGGTGATGTCCTGTTTCAGCTCGGCAGGTTCGATCGGCAGATCCTGCGAGGCGATCACCCGTCGCAACACTTGCTCACCGGTGGCGAGCTGAACATAGGACTCGACGCGCACTAGCGACCCCCGGTTACCGTCCAGCGAGTTCTTGGGCGACGGAGATCCCGGCGCGGTGACGAACACCCGCGCCGCCGCCGTATAGGACGGTTCGACGAGCGAGGTCGCCAGCCATGCCACTGCCGCGGACAGCAGTCCCGCAACGAGGATCAACACCCAGCCGGACAACAGAATGCGCCCGTAATCCTTGAGAGTCGGAACACCCGTGGGAGCGATCATCGGTTCAGCTCGCACGTGTCGACCGGGCGCTGCCCGGCGAACATCGACTTGACCCACGGCATCGACCGACTGCTGTCCAGATTGCCGTGCCCCTCGCCCGGATGCAGCTCGTACTCGACCACGTCTCCGAAATCACAGGCGCGCTGGAGTGCCTTCTCGGTCCACGACTCGAGAATCAGCTCGTCCTCGCCGCCGTACATCACCAACAGCGGAGTGGTCGAACGTTGCTTCGGCAGGGCCATTTCCGACAGGTAGCCGCGCAACCGGTCGGTTGCTTCTCGGCTCACCGGCTTCAGATCCGACGCTTGCAGCCGAGTTTGCAGTTCCGGCACTTCCAGCGAACCCGGCGGGACACATTCGAGTAGATCGTCCCAGCGCTCCTTGGCGAAACCGGACCGATAGTCGTCCAGATTCATCTCGGGATGCGAGATCGCCAGCGTGTGGAGCGCGTACATCAGCAACGGGTACTGCGCGCGGGTCATCGTTTCGTTCGCAGCTGCGTCGGCGAGCCCCGTCATATCCGATACCGGCACCATCGCGGCCGTGCCCACCAACTCGAGTCCGTCGCCGTATTCGGCGTTGCGGTCGCTTGCCGCCCACGCTGCCATCCCGCCGAGCGAGACGCCGTATGCGGCCCATCGCGAACTGAGCGTGGGCATGAAGTTGCGGGCAGCGCGTACTGCGTCGATCATGTTGTAGCCGAACGTCTTCGAGTCCAAATACGGATGATACGAACCCGCAAGACCCAAACCTTGATAGTCGGTCATCGTCACGGCGAAGCCGTTGAGCGCCAGCGCCGCGATGATCGGTGCGCTACCGAGCAAGTTGGCATACCGCGACGGCCCGCATGCCTCGAGCACACCCGTCGTGCCGTGTCCGTAGGACACGATCGGCCAACCACCCTCGGGCGCAGTGCCACCCGGGATGACGACGGTTCCCGAGACCTCCGTCGGCTCACCGGTGACCCCGGAAGTCGACCGATACACCACGCGGGTGGCGGTGGCACCGAGCTCGGTGATGTCGACCGCGATGTCCTCGATCGGCTCGGCGGATATCAGTGAACCAGGCGCACTGCCGCCGAAATTCGAAGCAGGAGCCGGCTCCGGGCTAGGGGCCTCGGCCGTGACCGGAGCCGTCGGTGCGCCGGGAGGCAGAACGATCGGCGGCTGCTGCGAGCACGAGACCGCCATCACCGCGGCGATCAGCACCACGCCGACCTCGGCCGCGAACCTGCCTGACATCGAAACTATCCCCTGCTCGCCGAGGAACTCGCAGTGTCGGTCTTGGCCGGCGTCGGCCTCACTGCCACGGAACTGGCCGGCGCAGCCGAATCGGCAGTAGGAGCAGAATCCGTATCAGTGGTGGGACCGTCCGAGGAGACCTCCGACGGCGAGAATGTGCCACCGCGGAGGCGTCGGGCCGAGGGCTCGAAGGTGGTGACGACGCCCAGCACGACCCCGCTGACCCCGTCGAGCACCTTGATGGCACGCCGCAACTTCTCCCGCGTGGTGCGGCCGGTACGCGCGAGAACCACTGTGCCGTCGGCCAACGCGGTGAGGATCGCGCCGTCGGTGACCTCGAGCAGTGGTGGGGTATCGACGATGACGTATCGGTACTCACTGCGGAGAGCCTCGAGCAGTTCCTGCGCGCGGTCGGATCCGAGAAGCTCGCTGGGATTGGGGGGCACCGGACCCGAAGGAAGCACCGACACCCCGTCGAAGACATCGCGCTGGACGGCGTCCTCGGCACTGTCCTCGCCGGAGAGCACCGTCGACAGACCGCTGTTCTGCTCGATGCCAAGGCGAGTGCCCAAAGCCGCGTCGCGCAGATCGCCGCCGACCAGAAGGACGCTGTGCCCCGCCTCGGCGAGAACTGCAGAGAGATCGATTGCGGTACTGGTACGCCCTTCGGCCGCCGATGCACTGGTGACGGTGATGACACGAGGTGGAGTACCGCCGCCGAGGAAACGAATGTTGGTGCGCAGCGCGCGTAGCGGTTCACCCATCTTCGTCATCGACGCCACCGCCGACTTCGGACGCGTGGCATCGATCGGGAGTCCGCCCAGCACTGAGCGACCCGAAATATCCTCTGCCCGAGTGCGATCCCGAATGGAGCGATCCAACAGGCCGCGCAGCAGAGCAAGTGCGATTCCGATGACGAACCCGATGGCACCGCCCAATCCCAGGACGGTCGTCAGACCGATGCCGATGGGTGAGGACGCAACGTCGCCCTGATCCACAACGGTGGCACCGGCTGCCGGATTGCCGCCACGCTGGGAGGTTTCGAGTTCCTGTACCAGCTGCGTCAGCTGACCCGCCACCGCGTTGGTCAACACCTGCGCGACCGCAGGATCGGGATCGGTGGCACACAGATCGAGCAACACCGTCTTGTCGATGGGCGTCGCGGTGATGCGCGAACGCAGCTCGTCCGCCGACATACCCAGCTGCAGCTGGTCCACCGCGCGCTGGGCAACCTGTGTGCTGGTTGCCAATCCGGCATAGGAGTTCACGCGTTCCTGCGAGAACAGATTGTTCTGGTACGCCTCACCGACCGAGCTGCCACCCTCGGTGGTGACGAACAAGCGGGCGCATGCCTGGTACTGCGGCGTCGTGAAGAACGTGTAGGCCCAGCCTCCGGCGATGCCGATGACCGTTGCGAGCGCAACGATCCACCAACCCGCGCGAAGAATCCGTCCGTACTCTCGAATCTCCACGTGTGCTCCTATCGAATGACATCGGTCAAGGGGAAAGAATAAAGCGCAGCGAACGATTCGGCACGACGTAGATGTTGCGAGCGGGTGAAAGCGTGACAACATCAGAGGCTATGAGCATCACGCAACGAGTGGGTGCGGCAGCCATCGCGATTGTTCCCGTTTTCGTTACATTCGCAATGATCGTGGGCGGAACACCAGTGAAACTGGGAGCGTTCGCCCTCGTCGTGCTGGCCGTGGGAGCGTACATCGGCCTACGTCATCCGCTGTATCTGACTCGCGCTCTTGCATTTTCACTCGGGGCACTGCCGTTCGGTTATGTACCCGGCGTTCACGCCCCGTTGGTTTTCGCGTTGGGCATTGCGGTCGTTCTCGCCACCGTGATCCACCGCACAGCAGTGAGCTACATCACATGGCCTGAATTGCCGATGATTGCGCTCATCGTTCTTTCGGCATTGTCGTTGTTTGCAACCAGCGGCGCAATCGCCGATTACGTCGAGTTCGGGCAATGGCTGATATCGACTCTCGTCCTGGTCTGCCTGTTGCGGATGCGGCGCGACGAACTGGCCCTGTTCGGCCGGATCTACGTCTACGCAGCCTCGGGCGCAGCCGCGTTCGCCCTGCTCATCTTCGTGGCCGACCCCGCCGGGAAATTGATTCGCTACCTGTCGATATTCGGCTACGGCAGCGAGGAGGAAAGCACCCGATTCGTCTACAGCCCCACCGGCGCTACCACCGTTCGCCTGGCCGGAACGTACATCGACCCCAACGCGGCCGGCATCGGATTCGTGTTGGCACTGATGCTGTGCATCCTGCTGCTCCGCGGCTACCTCCGCACAGCACTTGCGGCACTGCTGTTCCTGTCGATCGTGCTGACGCTCTCACGGGCAGCGTTGTTCTCGGTGGTGTTCGGCCTCGGGCTGATGTTCCTGTTCCAGCAACTGCGCACCCGCGACCGACTCGCCATGATCGGCGCATTCGCGGCAGCATTTTTCGGAGCTCTGGCCGTACCGAGCGTGCGCAATCGTGTGTTCTCGTCGTTCGGCAGTGGAGATGCCGGCTCGAGCGCACGCGGCGATGCGCTGGTGGAATTTCCCGGCCATATGCAGGGGCACTGGATGTTCGGACTGGGCTGGGGCCGTCCGGAATTCAAAGACCCCGTGGTCGCTTTCGAGGTGAACTACGTGGCCAACACCCCGCTGCTGACCATCTACCGCGGCGGCCTGGTCGCCGGAATCGCCTTCGTGGCGGTGCTGGTCGTCATCGCCGTCGTGGGGTACACACTGCTGCGCGCCAAGCGCTGGGAGTACGGCTTCTACGGCGGCGCGATGATCGGTTTCGCCGTGGTCGCATTGCAACTCGACTTCCCCGTGGTGACCATTCCCGCCACCACGATGGCGTTTTCGGTGATGTACGCATTTCTCGTCTACGCATGGGAAAAGTCGTCCGAAACCAAGCTCGACGACGACAACGGGACGGCTTCGAAAACGGAAAACTTGCTTTCGCCGGAAGGTTCTCGACCAGCAGTTTCATAACCATCGGAATGATTGTTGCAATTTGTACAAAGACTCGTTTGTAGTGCAACAATTCCCGCACCGGTCCGTCGAACGGCGGTACGGACCCCTGGTGGAGAGAATTGAAGATGGCTCGAATTCACAGTGGATTCCGCACAATGTTTTCGGCGGCAACAGTGTTGATCGTCGCTGCAGGCCTGTCCGTCGGCGCAACCTCGATAGTCACCTCACCCGATCACCTCGTCGGCGCACTATCGCGCGCCGAAGCCGCCCCGAACCCGCCCGGTGTCGGCATCTCCGATGGGGGCGGTCTGCTCTGGGCGACGGATGCCGAGCTGGACACCACCGTGCAATTCGTGACCGCGATGGGCGTCAAATCCATGCGCATCGCCATTCCGTGGTCGACCGTCGAATACACCCAGGGCAATCTGAACTGGACGGACGTCGATCGTGTGGTGAACAAGCTGCACGCGGCCAACATCTCGATGCTGGGCATCATCGCCTACACCCCGCCATGGGCCACCTCCCCGGTTGGCCAACCGATCAGTACCCGTCCGGCCTCACCCGCCGCGTTCGGCGATTTCGCAGGGCAGGTGGCGGCCAGGTACGCAGGCAAGGTAGCCGATTACGAAATCTGGAACGAGCCGAACGGGGCCACGTTCTACGCACCGCAACCCGACGCGGCCGGATACACCGACCTGCTCGAGGCCGCGTACCCGAAGATCAAAGCCGCCGATCCGTCCGCCACCGTGGTCGGCGGCGTCCTGGGCGCGGCCGAACAGGCCTGGGGAATCGTCAATCCCGTCGACTTCCTCGAACAGATGTACGCGGCCGGTGCCGCGGGATACTTCGACGCCCTGTCCTACCACCCCTACCAGTACTCACTGAAGTTCTCCGAGGGCCCGTACGTCGACCATTCACCGGCCCGGCAAGTGATGGACATGCGTGCGTCCATGGTGGCGAACGGCGACGGAAACAAGCAGATCTGGGCCACCGAGTACGGCGTCCCGACCGCTGTGGCCTCGGAAGACCAGCAGAGCGCGATGATCGCAGACTTCGTCACCAAGTGGCGCGAGCTGCCCTACACCGGGCCGATCTTTCTCTATCAGCTCCGTGACAAGCAGACCGGCAGCAACGACCCGGAGATGACCTTCGGCCTGCTCCGCACCGACTGGTCGGCCAAGCCTGCACTGTGGGCACTGATGAGCCTGCTGCAGACCAATATTCCGCGAACGGCCGAGTACAACCGTTTCGCCGCCGCACCCGATACCTTCGGATCCGTCCTCGGCCCGGTGTTCCCCATCCGCGACACCTGGGCCCAGTACCGCCAGGACGCGGTGGTGTACGAGATGCCGAACGGGTTCGTGGGAGTGCCCACCGCAGTCGCCGAGGCGGTGCGCTACACGGGATTCCTCCCGACGACGCCCTTCAACGGCACCTACCAGGACTTCGACAGCCCCTATGGTCTTCGCGTGTTCTCCACCGCGATCGGCGGCACCCACAACATCGGCGGAGGCATCTTCAGTGCCTGGGATCCCACCCTCGGCCCGGCAACCAGCGACGAGATACCGCAGTACGGCGGCGGCGTGCGGGTGACATTTCAGTACGGTGCCATCACATGGACTCCCTGGGTCGGAGCCACCGTCACCCGCTGAATTCACTCGCCATTGTTCGAGATTCAACCATTGTGCGCGTCGCCGATTTCGGTTCGAATCTGCCTGTTTCTCGAAGCAAACATTTCGGCTACGTTAAATCTCGGCAAAGGGCGAGTTTCCACTTTTCGCCAATGTGCTTCGCCTTGTGAACAACCTCACTTTGGGCTTTCCATTTCTCGTGGAAAGCGATATTCATATACAGCGAATGAATGACTTTTCGTGGCAGGATCATGTCAGTCGTTCGCACGTCTCGTCGGGGGACACCGAGTAGTCGACGCTCCACGTGCACCGAAGCACCTGGAGCCGAATCGGAGTGCGAGATGGCCCCCACAGCTCTATTCGAGTGCGGTTCGAGACGATGGGTAGCCCATGAAGAACAATAGTCATCTGCCACAGCATCTTTCGGCATGCCAACACCGGGCGAACACATGACGAGTCAAGACGGCGTACGCGTAGCCATTGCGCATGACTACCTGACCCAACGCGGCGGTGCCGAGAAGGTCGTGCTGGCCATGGCGCGAGCTTTCCCCGACGCGCCCATCTACACCACACTCTTCGAGCCGAGCACGACGTTTCCCGAGTTCGCGAACCTGGACGTCCGACCATCCGCGTTGAACCGAATCGGATTTCTGCGCAAGAACCACCGCGCCGCGCTCCCGCTCCTACCGTTCGCCTCGTCCTCGATCGAGATCGACGCGGACGTCGTGCTCACCAGCACCAGCGGTTGGGCGCACGGCTTCCGCACGTCCGGACGCACACTCGTCTACTGCTATTCACCCGCGCGATGGTTGTACGAATCTCAGATGTACCTGGGGCAATCACGAAGTCTCCTCAAACGCGTTGCACTCGCAGTACTTTCGTATCCGCTACGCATATGGGATCGCAGAGCCGCCTTGTCGGCCGATCGCTATCTGGCCATCTCCACCGTGGTGCAACAGCGCATCACCGACGCCTACGGCATCACATCCACCGTGCTGCCTGCACCGTTCACCGTCGAGGCCGCCCCCGAGGAACCGATACCCGAGGTTCAGGCGTGGCTCGGTGATTCCGGTTACTACCTGTGCATTTCGCGTCTGCTGCCGTACAAGAACGTCGACAAGGTGATGGCTGCATTCGCCGGAACCGATCGCAAGCTGATAGTGGTCGGCCGCGGTCCCGAGGCCGACCGACTACGAAAGCTCAAGTCCGACAACGTACTCATGCTCAGCGATCTGACTTCGGGTCAAATCACCTGGCTCTACCAGGGCTGTAACGGTTTGATCGCCGCGAGCTATGAAGATTACGGATTGACCCCCATCGAAGCGGGTTACCACGGCAAACCCAGTGCCGTACTGCGCTGGGGCGGATTCCTCGACACCGTCGACGAGGGCGTTACCGGAGTGTATTTCGATCAGCCGCAACCAGATTCGATCCGCGAAGCGGTCGGCGCACTGGAGCGAACTCACTGGGAACCGTCGAAGATCCAGAACCATGTGGAGCAGTTCAGCGAAGAACGCTTTGCTGCCGAGTTGTACGCCGCAGTAACAGACATTCATGCAGGACGTATCGAGAGGACAGCGTCGCGATGACCAAGCGCGCACTGATCACCGGCATCACCGGGCAGGACGGCCTCTACTTGGCCGAGCTGCTACTGAGCAAGGGTTACAAGGTCTTCGGTCTCCTTCGTGGACAGAACAATCCGAAAGCAGCCATGATCGAGCAGGTGCTGCCCCAGGTGGAGGTGTTACACGGTGACCTGCTCGACCTGTCGGCACTGATGCGCGCCTTCGCCGTCGCCGACCCCGACGAGGTGTACAACCTCGGGGCCGTCTCGTTCGTGGCGTACTCCTGGGAGAATGCGCGCTTGACCACCGATGTCACCGGCGGTGGCGTGCTGAACATGCTCGAGTCCACCCGGCTCTACGAGCAGGTGGCAGGCAAGCAGGTGCGCTTCTACCAAGCCTCGAGCTCGGAGATGTTCGGCAAGGTCCAGCAAGTTCCCCAGCGCGAGGAGACTCTGCTGTGGCCCCGCTCGCCGTACGGGGTCGCAAAGGTCTACGGGCACTACATGACCATCAACTACCGCGAGTCCTACGGCATGCACGCCAGCTCCGGCATTCTGTTCAACCATGAATCACCGCGACGTGGACCGGAATTCGTCACACGCAAGGTCTCCCAGGCCGTCGCCCGAATTGCTCTGGGGTTGCAGAGCGAGATTTCGCTGGGCAACCTCGATGCCAAACGCGACTGGGGCTTCGCAGGCGATTACGTAGAAGCGATGTACCTGATGCTGCAGCAGGACGAGGCCGACGACTACGTCATCTCCACCGGCGAGACCCATTCGATTCGTGAGCTGCTCGATCATGCTTTCGCGGCAGTTGACATCGACGACTGGGAGCCCTACGTCAAGATCGACCCCCGCTTCTTCCGGCCCGCCGAGGTGGATCTGCTCGTCGGTGATTCCGCCAAGGCCCACGCAGCACTCGGTTGGAAGCCGAAAGTCAGTTTTCCCGAGCTGGTTTCGATGATGGTGCAGAACGATCTCGCCGAACAGTCACCCGACACGGCTGCAATAGCATGAACACCGGGCAGCGCCCGACCGCACTGATCACCGGAGTTGCCGGACAGGACGGCGGCTACCTCGCCGAGCTCCTGCTCGAACGAGGCTGGGCCCTTCACGGTGTAGCCAAACCGGGTGGACACGACGGCTCGGTCGACGGCCACGTCCAACAACACGGCGTCGATATCAGCGAGCCTGGCGTCGCGCAGGTTCTGATTCGCGAGATAGAGCCCGATTACGTCTTTCATCTCGCAGGTATCTCGTCGGTATGGCGCTCCTGGTGCGACCCGGTGCTCACCACCCAGGTCAACGGGCTCTCGGCGGCGGCACTTCTCGATGCCTGCTTCATTCAGCAGGAGGCATCGGGCAAACGCATCGTGGTGGTCAACGCATCGAGTGCCGAGATCTTCGCGGGCTCCGGAGTGTCTCTGCAGAACGAGGAGACCCAGATTGCGCCGACCTCACCGTACGGCGTGTCGAAGGCACTGAGTCACAATATGGTTCAGGTCTATCGAGCTCGCGGACTCGAAGCCACCAATGCCGTCCTGTTCAACCACGAGTCTCCCCGGCGTCCGGAGACCTTCGTGACGCGCAAGATCACCAAGGCGGCCGTCGCGATCAGCCGCGGCACCCTCGACGCCCTCGAACTCGGAAACCTCACCTCGGTACGCGACTGGGGCTGGGCACCGGACTACGTGGATGCGATGGCGGCGATGGCCGACTACGGCAAGGGCGAGGATTTCGTCGTCGCCACCGGCCAGGCTCACAGCGTCGCGGACTTCGTGGCCGCTGCGTTCGCCGCCGTGGGTATCGATAACTGGCGCGACTACGTTCGCACGGATTCCGAGATGCTCAGGCCCACCGACTCGGCAAGAATGGTCGGCGACGCGACCAAGGCCCGGGATCTCCTGGGCTGGGCACCGACCAAGGATTTCGATCGCATCGTCGAGGCGATGGTCGAATTCGACATGACCGAGGAGATGGCAGCATGACTGCGGTGGAAAAGCCGGTGGGCGACTCCAAGCCCGAGCTCTACGACGTGTCCGACTACAAGATGCAGGACATCACGTTCAAGCGGAAGCTGCGCAACCGCGTCGGCACACTCGGCTTCAACATGATCGTCACCTACATTCCCTCGCATTGGATTCGGCAGACCTTCCTGCGCGCGTTCGGCGCGACGATCGGCAAGGACGTCTCGATCTTCCGTGGCACCACCATCCTCGATCCAGAGGGACTCACCATCGGCGACGCCTGCTCCATCGGATTCCGCTGCATGCTCGACGCCCGCGGAGGCATCACCATCGGTAGCAACGTCGTCATCGCCAGCGACACCCACATCATCGGCGGCTACCACGATCACAACTCCCCGGAGTTCACCCCCATCCTCGAACCCTGCGTCATCGGCGACTACGTGTGGATCGCCAGTCGCAGTACCCTTCTCAGCGGGGTCACCCTCGGCCGCGGTGCCGTCGTCGGCGGATGCTCGATGGTGCGCGGAGATGTCGGCGAACTCGAAGTGGTCGCCGGAGTGCCCGCCAAGGTCCGTGCCATGCGAGACCCCGCGGCACTGGCCTACCGTCCGAAGTATCGGCCGCTCTTCTACTGATGATCCTGCGCGACTGCCGACTCGTCTACATCGCCCCCCGATCCGGTGAGGGCGGTGTAGGCGATTATGCCGACGACTTCGCCGCCGCCGTTCGGCCGCACTTCGCCGAGGTGATCGAGTACCGCCACGACGGCCCCGGGTCGCACTCGATACGCGATATCGTCCGGCACCGCAGAGCAATTCAGGATCTGGTGGACGTCGATCCGGAACGAGTGATCGTGCACTGCGAACTCAGCGGTGGCTCGGTGATGCCGTTCTGGGCGACTGCCCGGCTCACCGGCAACCCGCAGGTGACCGCGACCGTACACGACCCACCCGGCATCGTCTGGTGGCCGGCACGCACCAAGTTCCTGGCCGGCAACAAGGTTCTCAACCACGGCCTGCACTACCCACTTCGGGCGGCGTGGCGTCGGCTCGAACGCTGGGTGGTCGGGCGTCGAACATTGTTCGCTCTCACCCGCTCCGGTACCGACTCCCTCGAGCGCAGTTACCCGGCCGCGACCGCAGAAGCCGTGATGCACTTCGTCCCCGAACGCCCCGACATCACCCCAGCCGAGGATCGGCCGATGGCCGTCGGAATGTTCGGATTCGTCTATCGCGGAAAAGGATTCGATCAGCTTCGCCAGCTTAGAGACCGACTCCCCCGCGACATCGCCATCCGCATCGCCGGCCGCGGAACCGAACTGCTCGACCCGGTCGACGGAGTGGACATTCTCGGCGAAGTGAACGGCCCGGACGAGGACGCCTTCTTCGCCTCCATCCGCGCACTCGTGGTGCCCTACGGCAAACGATCCATCTACGGGGACGCGTTCCCGGCATCCGGTTCGGTGAGCCGCGCCATCGCCTACCAAACCCCGGTCGTCTGCCTCGAAGAAGGCGCACTGTCCGAAACCGACGGCGGCGCAGTGGTAGTCAGCGGAGGAACCGACGAGATCGCCGACGCCACTGCCGGCCTCGTCACCGATCGAGCCGCACTGACCCGACTGCGACGCGAGGTGGAGACGCTGCGACGCGCCAACTCACCCGATCTGGTGGCCGAGAGCTTCGTGGCGGTGTGGTCGAAATGATGCGGCGGTCTACATGAACGGCAATATGCTCAAGGCCGGAATCGCGGCCCTGTGGACCTACGGCGGACGAGGCATCGGCCTGCTGTGGACCATCGCGCTGATCGCCAAACTCGGGATCGGTGACTACGGCCAATACGCGATGGGGTTTGCGCTCGCTGCCATCATCGCCGCCCCACTCGATCATCCGTTCACTGTGCGCTCCATCCGCGTGAGCGAGCGAGAGTTTCTGAGCGAACGCACCACTCGCGTCCTGGCCGGCAGCGCGCTGATCGTCGGCGGACTGTGCCTGGTGCAAGTCAGCTACATCGCCTGGTTCGCCCTCGTCGTCGGCGGCGGTGAGTTGGTGTTCAACGCCTACAAGAGCCGCGCCCTGCGCGACGGCCGCCCCGATCTCACCCAACGCTTGGACACGAGCCGGCAAGCGACGTCCATCGCGCTGGCGACGGCCTACCTGTTCGTCGTTCCCGATCCGTCACTGACGGTGGCGAGCCTGCTCTATGCCGCTCCGTACTTCGTCATCGCCGTACTGGCCGCATTGCAGACCCGAGTTGCGGCTCCGCGCCTGCCCGGATCCTGGCGCGAGATGTCGATGCTGTTCTCGGAGAACCTCGCCAACGCGGTCTACATCCAGGGCGACGTGCTGCTACTCGGATTCCTCACCGATTCCACCATTGCCGGCTACTACTCCGTGGCCGCAGTGACCGCCTGGGCAGTGGCATTCATCGGCCAGGCCTTCGGCAACACGTTCCACGAAAAGCTGCGTGCAGCATCCGGACTGGTGAGCGCAGGCCCGGCGTTGAAGCACACTGCACTACTCGGCGGCGCCGCCGGCTCCCTTCTTCTGGTGGCCGGTCTGGTGCTGTTCTTCACCCCTGCATCCCCGCAGATCGCCGGTGCGCTGGTGGTGATGTCGTTGTTCGTGGTGATGCGCGTGATGAACCACGTGTTCACCACCGTGCTCTACCTGCAGCGCCGCGATCGCACCCGAGTGATGGCGGCAGCCACGCTGGCTCCACTGAAAATGCTGCTCGTTCTGTGCCTGTTCCCGCTCGGTGCCGTCGGCGCCGCGGTGGCGTCGGTGATCACCGACGCCGTTCTGCTCGTGTGGTTCATGCGCGCCCTGTATCGCGCTGCGCCAACACAAGATTCGGTGAAAGGAGAGGTGCGGCAATGAGACGTGCAACATTTCTGCTGTCCAAGGACCCCGTGACCGAACACGGCGGCGACATCGCGCTCTCGCGCCTGATGATGCAACTCGCCCGGGAGGCATTCGAGGTCCGCTCGATCTGCCTGTCGAAGGAGACCGAGAAAACCCCCGATGTGGTGCGCGTCCCCAAGCCGAAGGTCGATACGCAGCTGTTGCTGAAGTCGATCCGACCCACTCGATCGGTGGTGCACGGACGCTACGACGTCGACGCCTTCCGCGAGGCCATCGACGCGTCCACCTCGGATGTGTATGTGGCCGAACACAGTTACATGGCCGAGTCGTTTCTGCGCTCGACCAAACTCGGGTCACCGTTCGCGATCAACACCGTCAACACCGAGTCGCAGGTGTGGAAGGTGACCCGCGGGTTGATCGGCCGCATCGAGGCTCCACGCATCCTGCGCGACGAGATTCGCGTCGCACTCGCGGCGGACGCCGTCGGAACATACGACGCCGACGAGGCACAGATGTACCGAGACAACGGTGTTCGCGATGCCCGGTGGATCGACCTCACTCTCGAACCCGCACCACAGCTCGACCTCACCGAGACCGCGAAGCGACTGGTGTTCATGGGTACGCGTGACTGGCCACCGAACCAGGAAGCATTCAAGATCGCGCTGGAATATTGGCCTGCCATCTCCGCGGGCATCGACGGTGCCGAACTGTGCATCATCGGCGCGAAAGCTCCCGGAGCCAAGGACCCGGTCTACCCTGCCGGTGTACGAGACCTGGGCTTCGTCGACGACCTGCAGCAATTTCTCGGCACCTGCCGCGCACTGATCGCGCCCGTCGCCACCGGCGGCGGGGTACGCGTGAAGATTCTCGACGCCGCCAGCAAGGGCCTGCCGGTGGTCGGAACCTCGGCAGCCGTCGGGTCGCTCGACTCGATCTTCGAGCTACCGACGTTCGACGACAAGGAACAATTCGTCGCCGAATGCCGCCGCTACCTCCTCGACCGCACCGCCGCGGTGAAGGCCGGTAACCGCATCTACGAACTGAACTCCGTGCGCTGGCACGATCGCGTACCCCATACAACCGTCGAAGCACTGATCAGCGCTCCTCTGACGAAACCATAGGATGATCGCCATGACCCTGCGCTCCCGTTTGCTCACCGTCGCCGCGGCCGCCACCATCGCACTGGGCGTCTCGGCACCCATCGCCCAGGCATCGCCCACGGACGAACTCGGGTTCACCGGTGGCGCAGCGTTCCTCACACTCGACGACGCCACGCTGAACAACGAACTCGGTGCCGGACGCGAGATCGGTGCCTCCTGGGTGCGGGTGGTCGTCAACTGGGCTGCCATCGAGACGACACCGGGGGTGTTCGACTGGGGCAACACCGATCGCGTGATCAATGCCGCTAGGGCGCAGGGCTATTCGGTACTCGCTGTGCTGGGTGGAACTCCGGGGTGGGCACAGGGCGGCATTGCCTCCCCACTTCCGGGCGCTGTTCCCCTGGATGCCGGGACTTTCGGAACGTTCGCCGGAGCAGCCGCCGCCCATCTCGGCGATCGCGTCGACAGCTACGAGGTGTGGAACGAGCCGAACATCCCGACGTTCTTCGCACCCGTCGACGCCGTCCGGTACACGAGCCTGCTGCGCGCCGCCTACCCCGCGATCCACAAAGCCGACCCCGGAGCCACCGTGCTCAGCGCAGGCTTGGCGACGACCATGAACGTCGGTGCCTGGACCGTCGCACCGGTGACCTTCTTGCAGCAGATGTATGCAGCTGGAGCAGGCGGCTTCATGGACGCCGTCGCCCTGCACCCCTACACCTTCCCCTTCACTGTGGAGAACGATCCCAACGGCCAATGGGCACAGGTGGATCAGGCCTACGGCACGATGATGGCCAACGGCGACGGCGGTAAGAAGATCTGGATCACCGAACTCGGTGCACCCACCGGCAACAGTCCGATGGCCGTCACCGAGGACGCGCAGGCCGCCATCATCGGCTCCAGCCTGAGCAAGGCGTCGTCACTGCCCTACATCGGCCCGGTGTTCGTGCACTCCCTGCGTGACTCGGGCCTCGACCCCGCCGATGCGGAACAGAACTACGGACTGTTGCGCTTCGACTTCAGCCACAAGCCTGCGTTCGGTGTGGTGCGGGGTTCGTGAATCGCTGAAGGGTTCGAATTCGGGACCTCACACCCTTTTTCCCAACCGCGCTCCCGAGTTCAACTCATAGACGGAAGTTGTCAACCTGTCTGAGACAGATTGGTGTTGATCCCGGTGGGTCCGGGGAGGTCGGGGGCTGTCGGTCGCGACCGATAGCGTTCGGGGTGGTTGACGTACGCGCGGTCGAGTGCACGCTGGCGTCGATGTTGAG
>NZ_JBMIRQ010000023.1:0-46451 GCF_049195265.1 Rhodococcus sp. MALMAid1271
GAGGTACGCAAAAGGCGCACGACGGGGGTTGCTGTGCCCTGGCCCGCTTCGAACTTCCTGCTCCGCTCTGGCCAACTGTGTCTGCTGCCACATAGGATGCGCAAGATTGAGTGTGACAGTCAGTTGCAGATATTCCCGCTACCTGGAGGCCAACGTTGAGCAAGACTCTCGAAGCCACGATCGACATCGCCGCGAGCCCCGAGACCGTCTGGAAGATCGTGTCGGACCTTCGGCGAATGAGCGAGTGGAGCCCGCAATGCACGAAGATGAAAGTCCTCGGCGGGTCCGTCGGCACCGGCACCAGGACGCTCAACATCAACCGCAAAGGCCTGCTCGTCTGGCCGACCACAGCCAAGGTGGTCACCTTCGAACCCAATCGCGAACTCGCCTTCCGCGTGATCGAGAACAAGACGACGTGGTCCTACACCCTCACCCCCAGGGCAGGTGGGACGACCGTCGTCGAGAAGCGGGAAGCCCCCACAGGCACCTCGAACGTGTCCTCGCTACTGGTCAAGCGTTTCCTCGGGGGCATCGACGAGTTCGACGTCGAACTCGTCGAAGGCATGAACACCACCCTGCGTCGCATCAAGGCCGAGAGCGAGAAGCTCGGCCGAAAATAAACATTCTCAGGAATGTTTCAGGTTGGGACCCCAGGGGCATGCGGGGTTTCGACAATCACACGACACAAACGGAAAGTGGGGGCATCACACATGTGGGCATTCATCGTCTACATCATCATCGGCGGGATCGCCGGCTGGGTCGCTAGCAAGATCATGAAGACCGACGCTCAAATGGGCATCATTCTGAACATCGTCGTCGGCGTCATTGGAGGCCTCCTGGGCGGCTGGGTTCTGCGCCTGTTCACCGACGTCGATGGAAGTGGCTTGTGGGCTACATTTTTCATCTGCCTACTCGGTGCCGTCATCCTGCTGTTCCTGGTCAAGCTCGTGACCGGTCGCAGCCGCGTCTGATCGCACTCGCACTTCCCGACTGCCGGGGCGTCTCACGTACTCTGTGAGGGCCCCGGCAGTCGTGCATCTGCGCGCCTCGACTGTTGGCAGCACCACGACATGCCAATACCTGCCCGACGAAGTAGTAAGAGGAGACCGTGGCACGCCGTCCCGCCCCGATTGGTCAACCGCCACGCACCGGAGTGGCTCACATCGTCGATTTGGTTCGTGAGACGGTCCCGCCGCTGCACCCGGCAGGCCTACCGTTCGTCGGAGGCCCGCTCGCCGTTGCAGTGCTCGGCCGCAGGTCCAAGTGGGTACGAAACGCCGGCCTCGTGGCCGCCGGAGCCTGCGCCACCTTCTTCAGACACCCGTCCCGAGTGCCGCCGAACCGTCCCGGCGTCGTCGTCGCACCTGCCGACGGGCTCGTCACCCTCGTCGACACCGCAGCACCCCCGGCCGAACTCGATCTCGGCACCGAGCCGGTACCGCGCGTGAGCATCTTCCTGTCCGTTCTCGATGTGCACGTCCAGCGTGTTCCCGTCGGTGGCACGGTCATCGAGGTCGTGCATCGCCGGGGCCAGTTCAAATCCGCGGATCTCGCCGAGGCCAGCGAGGTCAACGAGCGCAACAGCATGCACATCAGAACCGACTCGGGTCACGATGTCGCCGTCGTCCAAATCGCCGGTCTCATTGCCCGACGCATCATCAACAACGCCACCGTCGCGCAGACCCTGACGATCGGTGACACGTACGGCCTCATCCGGTTCGGCTCGCGCGTCGACACCTACTTCCCCGCAGGCACGACACTGCTGGTCGAACGAGGTCAACGCGCAGTCGGAGCCGAAACCGTTCTCGCCGAGCTACCGCAGTAGCGATTCGATGATCACCAGACGCGCCAAGCCGCCTGCTGCCATCCGTCTGCTTCCCTCCGTCGTCACCATTCTCGCGCTGTGCTCCGGGCTCTCCGCGGTCAAGTTCGCACTCGACGGTCAGCTCGGAACAGCCCTCGCGATGATCGGTGCCGCAGCGATCCTCGATGCGCTGGACGGTCGAATCGCCCGATTGCTCGACGCCACCAGCAAGATCGGTGCCGAGCTGGACTCGCTGTCCGACGCCATCTCGTTCGGTGTAGCTCCCGCACTGGTGTTGTACGTGACGCTGCTCGAGGGCAGCAGCGGCGGCTGGATCATCGCGTTGGTCTACGCCGTGAGCATCGTGCTCCGGCTCGCACGTTTCAACACTCTGCTCGACGAGGACGACACCCCCGCTTACGCCCGCGAATACTTCACCGGCGTTCCCGCTCCTGCCGGTGCCCTCATCGCGATGACGCCGATCGCGGCCTTCGAAGAGTTCGGCGAGGGCTGGTGGGCGTCGTTCTACGTCGTCGCCGGTTGGTCGATCTTCGCAGCCGCCCTGATCGTCAGCCGCATCCCCACACTGGCCCTCAAGACCGTCTCGGTGCCGCCGCGGCTGGCCGCGATACTGCTGGTTCTGGTGGCGCTCCTCGCTGCCGCGCTCATCACCTTCCCGCTGGTCCTGCTCATGGGATTGGTACTGGCCTATCTGGTGCACATTCCGTTCGCAGTCCGTTCGCAGCGCTGGACTGCTGCTCGGCCCTACACGTGGGATGCCAAGCCTGCCGAACGCCGCGCCGAACGCCGCGCCATCCGCCGCGCACCGGGAAATGCCCGCCGCTCGCAGGCGCGCCTCGGCCTGCGTCGTCCGCGCAGCTGACGAACCAGCCATTAGGTTGGACCGGTGACCTCATCAAGCTCGCCCGAGCTCGTACTCACTGCTCGCCTCAACACCTCGGCCGCCGATGCCAGGCGCGGCGTCGTGCGACTGCATCCGGAGGTACTGGCCGCCCTCGGTCTGCGCGAGTGGGACGCGCTCTCGCTCATCGGTTCTCGCCGTACTGCTGCCGTCGTCGCCGCGGCCCCCGAGGGTTCGCCGCAGGGCACCGCGCTCCTGGACGACGTCACCCTCTCCAACGCCGGCCTACGTGAAAACGCCTCTGTCGCAGTCGGACCCGTCACCGTCTACGGCGGCAGAACCGTCACGGTGACAGGATCCGCGCTCGCAACCGGCTCCATCTCCGAGACCACCCTGCGGCAGGCGTTGCTCGGGAAGGTGCTGACGGTGGGCGACACGGTGTCACTTCTCCCCCGCGATCTCGGACCCGGCACCTCGACCACATCGGCGACGCAGGCGCTGTCGAGAACATTCGGGGTTGCCTGGACCACCGAGCTGTTGACGGTCTCGGCCGTCGACCCGGCGGGTGGACCGGTCAGTGTGCAGCCCAATTCGGCGGTGAGCTGGGGAACGGGCACCGTCACCACAGCCCCCGCAACGCCGTCGGCATCGGTCCAGGTGCCGAGGGCGACGGAACCGCGGGTGAGCATCGGGGACCTGGTGGGTGTTGGCCCTGCGCAGGCCAAGCTCACCGAGTGGCTGCGGCTGGCACTGGACGAGTCGGAGCTGTTGGCGACTCTCGGCGCGTCACCACATCTGGGGGTACTGATCACCGGGCCGGGAGGGGTGGGCAAGGCCACGCTGGCACGCGCGGTGATCGGCGAACGCCCGTGCGTGGTACTGGACGGTCCGTCGATCGGCGCGCTCGAGGCCTCCGCTCGGGTCGAGCGAGTCACCGCCGCCGTGGACGAACTCGCCGGCTCCGGCGTCCTGTTGATCACCGACGTCGACGCCTTGTTGCCCTCGGATCCCGAACCCGCGTCGACGTTCGTACTCGATGTGCTTCGCCGCGGCGTCGACACTCCGGGTCTGGCCCTGATCGCGACGACGGCTCATCCCGAGGCCACCGACGCGAGACTGCGCGGTCAGGAACTGTGCGATCGCGAGCTCACTCTCACGCTGCCGGATGCGGCCGGGCGCAAAGGGCTGCTCGAGCACCTGCTGAAGAAGGTCCCCCAGGGCGATGTCGATCTGGTCGAGATCGCATCACGGACGCCCGGTTTCGTCGTTGCCGATCTCGCCGCGTTGACCCGTGAAGCGGCGCTGCGGGCGGCGGCGCGCGCGTCGAACGATGCGGCACCGGCGGCGTTGATCCAGGAGGATCTGGTGGGTGCGCTCCAGGTCATCCGTCCCCTGTCGCGCTCGGGCGCCGAGGAACTGGCCATCGGCAGCATCTCCCTGGACGACGTCGGCGACATGGTCGAGACCAAGCAGGCGCTCACCGAGGCGGTCCTGTGGCCGCTTCGACACCCCGATTCCTTCGCGCGACTGGGGATCGAACCACCACGCGGCGTGTTGCTCTACGGGCCACCAGGGTGCGGCAAGACGTTTCTGGTTCGCGCTCTCGCCAGCTCGGGTCAACTGAGTGTGCATGCGGTCAAGGGCGCGGAGCTGATGGACAAGTGGGTCGGCTCCTCGGAAAAGGCTGTGCGAGAGCTCTTTCAGCGAGCCCGCGACTCCGCGCCCTCCTTGATCTTTCTCGACGAGGTGGATGCATTGGCTCCCCGACGCGGGCAGAGCTCGGACTCCGGCGTCGGAGATCGGGTGGTGGCGGCGCTGCTGACCGAGCTCGACGGCGTCGAACCGTTGCGCGATGTCGTCGTTCTCGGCGCAACCAACCGGCCCGATCTGATCGACCCTGCGTTGCTGCGGCCCGGCCGACTCGAGCGTCTGGTCTTCGTGCCACCGCCGGATTCCGACGCCCGGGTGGACATCCTGAAGGCGTCGGGCAAATCCATCCCGCTCGCCGACGACGTCGATCTCGAATCGCTCGCCCGCGATCTCGACGGCTACTCCGCCGCCGACTGCGCGGCGCTGCTGCGCGAGGCCGCTCTGACGGCCATGCGTCGATCGATGGATGCGGCCGACGTCACCGCCGCCGATGTCGCCACCGCTCGGGCGACGGTCAAACCGTCGCTCGATCCCGAGCAGGTGGCGCATCTGCGGGCCTACGGGAGTGCCTAGCGGCAGGAGTGGAGCCTGCGGAACGACCCAGATGAGCAGTGGCGTGGTTAGGTGCCGCTGAGGGCACTCAACCGCACCACTGCCGAAGGCACTCACTTCCAGCGCGCGAGCACCTCTTCGGCCCGCTTGGCCAATTCCATCTGGAAGATCGGCCCGAAGCTGATGCGACCGACGCCGAGGGATGCGAAGTGCGACAGGTCGCCCTCGGCCGGGTTGGCGATGGCGTTGATCGGCAGCGGGAGTTCTTCGGCGAGGCGCTTGTAGTCGGCGTCGCTGTGGAAGCCCACGGGGTAGAGCGAGTCGGCTCCTGCTTCGGCGGCCAGCTTCAGCCGCGCGATGGCGCGGTCGACGCGGTCGTTCTCGTCGCCGATTGCCTTGACGAACAGGTCGGTGCGGGCGTTGATGACGACGTGCACGTCGGTGGCGTCCGATGCCGCGCGCAGTGCGCCGACGAAGTCTGCGTGCTCCTGCGCCTCACGGAGTCGTCCGCCCTCGCTGTGCACGGTGTCCTCGATGTTGAGGCCGACGGCACCGGCGGAGATCAGGCCCTCGATCAGGCGCTTGGGGTCCTCGCCGTACCCGGACTCGATGTCGACCGACAGCGGGGCGTCCACGGCTGCGGAGATCTGCGAGATGCGGGCGAGGAGTTCGTCGAAGGTGATGCCCTCGTTGTCCGGCTTGCCGATGGAGTCCGACACTGGGTGGCTTCCGACGGTCAGTGCGGTGAAGCCTGCCGATACGGCGAGGTTGGCCGACCAGGCGTCCCATACCGTCGGCAACACGACGGGGTTGCCCGGCTGGTGTAGCTCGAGCAGGGTGCTGGCTTTCTGGGACAGGTTCGTCATGAAAACTCCTTCGCGGTGGCCTCGGGAGAACGTACGTTCTCTCGTGCACCAACATACGCGCTTCAGTCGATCAGATCGAGCGCCTTCATCCGGTCGAACACCATCAGCGACCCCGGAGCGACGTCGGGCATGGCTGCGTACTCGTCCCGGGTGAAGTACCTGATCTCGGCGATTTCGCTGGTGGGCGTCGGATCGGCGCTGAGGTCGGCCAGAAAGCAGGTGATCTCGAGCGGCGTGCCTGCCGGGTGCCCCCATGCCTGACACTCGAAGACTCCGAGGACCCTGGCGTCGATCACCGCCGCGTCGAGTTCCTCCCTGATCTCTCGGTGCAGCGCCTGCTCGGGACTCTCGCCGGGATCGATCTTGCCGCCGGCCATGTAGAACGCGGTTTTCCCGACCGATCGCGTCTGGATCATTCGGCGATCGCGAACATAGGCCAGACCGGCAGTACGAATGAGCTTCGGATGGGTCACCGCCACAGTCTCCCCGACTCGTGCCCACACGACCGTTTTGTACCGGTCGGCACGCGGCCCACCACGCAAAGTACGATAGAACCCGATCGATTACGTGCTGCCGTTCGGGAGCCGATTCGTTATTTCACAAACAATCACGCCGAATTTCATACCGATTTCAAGACCCTACTCATCGCCGCCCTACGACCACCGCATCGGCCTCGCCGCCGATGCGACCGAGACGACGGAGTGTTTTTTGCTCGCTATCCTTCTTGCGCATGCCGCGGCTGCGCTTCTTGCACCGCTGCTCGTTCGGTGGTGGGGTCGCAACGCATTCTTTCCGCTTGCTCTCGTCCCGCTGCTGAGTCTGCTCTGGGTGTTCGGCAACTGGAACTCCGAACAGACGCTGAGCATCGAATGGGTCCCCGGCCTGTCGATGAACATCGACATGCGATTCGACTCCCTCGCAGCCCTCATGTCGCTGCTGGTGTTGGGGATCGGTGCCCTGATTCTGCTGTACTGCGCACGCTACTTCGAGGACGACGAGCCCCGGCTGGGTCTGTTCGCCGCCGAGATGGTCGCATTCGCCGGTGCCATGTTCGGGCTGATCACCAGCGACAACATGCTCGTCCTGTACGTCTTCTGGGAGATCACGACGGTCCTGTCGTTCCTGCTCGTCGGCCACTACGCCGAACGGGCCTCCAGTAGGCGCGCGGCCACCCAGGCTCTGCTCGTCACCACCGCAGGCGGCCTGGCGATGCTGGTCGGCATCATCATCCTCGGCCAGGTCTCCGGTACCTACAACCTCTCGGAGCTGGTGGCGAACGCACCGTCCGGCTGGTTGCCCGGGGTCGCGATCGTGCTGGTCCTCATCGGCGCGCTGAGCAAATCGGCCATCGTCCCCTTGCACTTCTGGCTCCCCGGCGCAATGGCCGCCCCGACGCCGGTGAGCGGCTATCTGCACGCCGCCGCCATGGTCAAGGCCGGCATCTACCTGGTGGCGCGCCTGGCACCGGGATTCGCCGATTCGGGTCCGTGGCGCGCCACGGTGATCACGCTCGGGTTGCTGTCGATGATCCTGGCCGGTTGGCGAGCACTGCGCGCATTCGATCTCAAACTCGTTCTCGCGTTCGGCACCGTCAGTCAGCTCGGATTCCTGATCGTGCTGGTCGGCATCGGCTCGGAGAAGGCGATGCTCGCAGGCCTGACGATGGTGATCGCGCACGCGATGTTCAAAGCGGCGCTGTTCATGGTCGTCGGCATCATCGACCACACCACCGGCACCCGCGACATCCGCAAACTCGCCCACCTCGGCAAGAAGGCCCCCTGGCTCGCCGCCATCGCTGCGCTCGCGGCCGCGAGCATGGCAGGCCTACCACCGCTGCTGGGGTTCGTCGGCAAGGAAACCGCCCTGTCGGCCGTGATCAGCACCCCGACGCTCGATCCAACCGTCGCAGCCGTCGTGGTCGCCGGCCTGGTGATCGGGTCGATTCTCACGGTCACCTACAGCATCCGCTTCGTCTGGGGTGCCTTCGGCCGCAAGCAACTCAAGCGTCCGAGCCCGTCGGTGAAGAACATGCACGCACCGGCCGCACTGTTCCTGGCAACGCCTGCTTTCCTGGCGGTACTCGGACTGATCGCGGGATTCGGCTCCTCCATCGTCGACCGCATCGTCAGCCCGTACGCGCGGACCCTGCCGTCCTACGGCCAGGAGCCCTACCACCTGGCCCTGTGGCACGGGTTCAACCTGCCACTGGCGCTGACGGTCATCGTCGTCACCGGCGGTGTCGGATTGTTCATCGCCCACCGAGTGGTCAACCGGCTCAAGTTCGAGCATCCCCCGCTCGGCAACGCCGACCGCACCTACGACAACGTCCTCAAGTTCATGGACACGCTGTCCATCCGCCTCACCGGCACCACACAGCGCGGTTCGCTCCCCCTCACTCAGGGCACGATCCTGCTGACGCTGGTGCTGTTGCCGATCATCGTGCTGGTCGTCGGGCAGAAGCCGGGACTGAACTACACGCTCTGGAACACTCCGCTCCAAGTGGTCATCGGATTGATCATGGTCGCGGGTGGCATCGGCGCAACGGTCATGCGCAACCGTCTGGCCAGCGTCATCCTCGTCGGGCTCACCGGCTACGGCTGCGGCGTCATCTTCGCCATCCATGGAGCTCCCGACCTGGCCCTGACTCAGTTCCTGGTCGAAACAGTCACCCTCGTGGTGTTCGTGCTGGTGCTGCGCAAGCTGCCCGCCGAAGTCGCCGACCGGGGCGCAGCCGGGTCTCGCGGTGTCCGCGCCGCGCTCGCCGTGGCTGTCGGAGCGACCGTCAGCGTGTTGGGAGCGTTCGCGATGAACGCCCGCAGCGCCGCTCCGGTATCCTTGCAGTTCCCCGAGGCCGCGTACGAACTGGGCGACGGCAAGAACATCGTCAACGTGATCCTGGTCGATATCCGCGCCTGGGACACCCTCGGCGAGATCTGCGTCTTGCTCGTCGCCGCGACGGGCGTGGCCAGCCTGGTCTTCCGCAACCGCCGGTTCGGCAGCGCTCCGCGGGTGTCCGACGCCCCGGCATCGAGCGCCCCCACATCGAACTCGGATGCGAAGTTCGCGGCCGAGACGACGTGGTTGCTCGGCGGTGAGCTGATCGATCCGCGGCATCGCTCGTTGATTCTCGAAGTCACCACCCGGTTGATCTTCCCGACGATCATGGTGCTGTCGATCTACTTCTTCTTCTCCGGTCACAATGCCCCCGGCGGCGGTTTCGCGGGCGGACTCACCGCGGGCCTGGCGCTGGTGCTCAGATACCTGGCCGGCGGACGGTACGAGCTCGGTGAGACGGTGCCGATCGACGCCGGAAAGATCCTCGGCCTCGGATTGATCTTCGCGGCGGGCACAGCGGTGGCGTCGATGTTCCTCGGTGCCCCGGCGCTGTCATCGGCCACGTTCGAGGTGACATTGCCGATTCTCGGTGACATCAAGCTCGTCACCGCATTGTTCTTCGACCTCGGTGTGTATCTCATCGTGGTCGGGTTGGTACTCGATGTGCTCCGCAGTCTCGGGGCACGTCTCGACGCACAGGTGGAAATGCAGAGCCAAGCCCGAGTGAGCGCCCCATGACCGCTGATCTCGGAATGCTGTTCATCGTGGCAGTGCTGGTCGCTGCCGGTGTCTACCTGCTGCTCGAACGCAGCATCACCAAGATGCTGCTCGGCCTGCTCCTGTTCGGCAACGGCGTCAATCTGCTGCTGCTCACGGTCGGCGGTCCGGCAGGCGGCCCGCCCATCGTCGGCCGTGACAACGCGGTCAATCAGCAGATGGCCGATCCGCTGGCGCAGGCAGTGATCCTGACAGCGATCGTCATCACCATGGGCATCGCGGCATTCGTCCTGGCGCTCGCGTACCGGTCGTTCACGCTCAACACCAAGGACGACATCGAGAACGACCCCGAGGACGCCAAGGTCTCCCAGCGCCGGTCGATGGCCGAGGCCCCCGACCGTGACCGCTCGGACGACCCGGTGACAGGTGAACCCAGCTTCGGCGGTGACGCGTTCGACTCGAAGGGCAATCCGATTCCGATGGATCAGCTCGAGAATCTCGAAGACCTCGAGTGCTACGAGGACATCCGGGAGAACGACTTCGATGACGACGAGCCGGGCGTCGAGGGACTCGACGGGCTCGACAATGCAGAGAAGGACGAGAGCGCGCCGAACAAGAAGAAGGGAGACCACAAATGACGATCTCCCCGCACGTGATCGATGTCCTGACTCCGCTTCCGGTGCTCATTCCGATGCTGGCGGCTGCCCTGACGCTGGTGCTGGGTCGACGCCCCCGCGCGCAGCGTTTCATCACCCTGGTCGCGTTGACCGCGGTGGTCGCGATCTCGTCGATGATGCTCTATCTGGCCGATCGGGACGGCGTCAGCGCGCTTCAGGTCGGCGGCTGGGATTCCCCACTCGGGATTTCCCTTGTCGTGGACCGGCTTTCGGCGATGATGTTGCTTGTCTCGTCCATCGTGTTGCTGGCCGTCATGGTGTACTCGATCGGTCAGGGTATTCGCGACGGGAACGAGAATCAGCCCGTCTCGATCTTCCTGCCGACCTACCTGGCGCTGACCGCGGGTGTGTGCAACGCCTTCCTCGCAGGCGACCTGTTCAATCTGTTCGTCGGCTTCGAGGTTCTGCTCGCCGCGTCGTTCGTACTGCTGACGCTCGGAGCGAGCGCCGATCGAGTCCGTGCGGGTGTGTCGTACGTGATGGTCTCGATGGTGTCCTCGTTGATCTTCCTGATCGGTATCGCCTTGGCGTACGCCGCAACCGGGACGCTGAACCTGGCGCACATCGCGGTACGGATGGACGACGTTCCGCCGGGCACGAGAACCGCAATCTTCGCTGTTCTGCTGGTCGCGTTCGGCATCAAGGCCGCTGTGTTCCCGCTCTCGACGTGGCTACCGGACTCGTACCCCACCGCCCCCGCTCCGGTCACCGCGGTGTTCGCGGGTTTGCTGACGAAAGTCGGTGTGTACGCCATCATTCGCGCACACACGCTGTTGTTCCCCGACGGCTCCCTCGACAACGTTCTGATGGTCTGTGGTCTGCTGACCATGCTCGTCGGCATTCTCGGCTCCATCGCGCAGAGCGACATCAAACGGCTGTTGTCGTTCACGTTGGTCAGCCACATCGGTTACATGATCTTCGGCGTGGCTCTGTCGACACAATCGGGACTGTCGGGCGCAATTTATTATGTCGCCCACCACATTCTGGTGCAGACGACGCTGTTTCTCGTGGTCGGACTCATCGAACGGCAGGCCGGTTCGTCCTCGCTGCGGCGACTCGGTGGCCTGGCTGCGGCCAGCCCGGTTCTGGCGATCGTGTTTCTGGTTCCTGCCCTCAACCTCGGTGGCATTCCCCCGTTCTCGGGCTTCATCGGCAAGGTCGCCCTCCTGCAAGCCGGTAGCGAACAAGGCAGCGTGCTGGCCTGGTTGCTCGTCGCGGGCGGCACCGTCACCAGCCTGCTGACGCTGTACGTCGTGGCGAGAGTATGGACCAAGGCGTTCTGGCGAGCTCGCGCCGACGCCCCGGAGGGAGACCTCGCGGACAACAGCCCGTCCGCTCTGCTCGACGACTCCTCCGATATTCAGTTCGGTGATCGCGAGGACGTCGGCCGAATGCCTGCCTTCATGTTGATCCCGACCATCGGCCTCGTCGTCGTCGGTTTGGCCATGACCGTATTCGCCGGCCCGATCATCGACATCAGTGATCGCGCTGCCAGAGACCTGCGGGATCGATCTCTGTACATCGATGCCGTTCGCGGTGCGGAATTCGTCGGCGACCAGGCCTACGAACAGGCGCGCGCCGAGGAGGAGGGCACCCGATGACGATGAACCGCTCCCTACTGCTCCGCGTCTGGACGCTGGCATGGTTGACGGCGATCTGGGTCCTGCTGTGGGGCAACGTCTCTGCGGCCAACATTCTCGGCGGCATCGGCGTCGGAGTGCTGATCATGGTGCTCCTGCCGCTGCCGCGCGTACCGGTCGAGGGCCGAATCCACGTGTTCTCCCTAGTCAAACTCGCAGGCGTGTTCCTCTACTACGCCATGGAATCGAGCTTCAGCGTTGCGTGGCTGGCGATCCGGCCGAAAGCTCCGCCGGTCACCGGGGTGCTGCGCTGCCGCATCGCAATCAAGTCCGATCTGGTGCTCACCCTGTTCGTCGACGCAATGAATCTCGTGCCCGGCACCATGGTGCTCGAGATCGACCGGACCAGACGTCTGCTGTACGTACACGTGCTGGACATGGGCACTCAGAAAGCAGTCGACGGCTTCTACGCCTATGTTCGGCACCTGGAGAAACTGTTCATCGCAGGCTTCGAGCGCGACTCCGACTGGAAGCCCAGTCCCCTGCACCATCAGGAGTACGAGCAGTATCACGGAGTGTTCGGCGACGATCCGAAATCCGGCGATCCGGACGCCCCGCGAGACGACAAGAAGACCGACGACAGCAGGAAGGGAGAGTGGTCGTGACCGTCGTTCTCGCCATCGCCGGCGCTCTTCTGCTCGCCGCTGCGGTCCTCACCGCGTACCGACTGCTCGACGGGCCGAGCACGCTGGACCGACTGGTCGCCATAGACACGATTCTGGCGGTCTCGATGTGCGGCCTCGCGGTGTGGGCCGTCTACAGCCGCGACACCACCCTGGTACCGGCCATCGTTGCGCTCTCGTTGGTCAGCTTCGTCGGATCGGTCAGCATCGCACGATTCAGGGTGAAGGACGAATGAGCACTACTGTGAGGGACCAATGAGCACCGTTACTCAGGTCATCGCTTCCGTATTCATCCTGTCGGGAGCTGTGATGGCATTCACCGCCGCCGTCGGCATCGTGCGTTTTCCCGACACGCTGTCGAGGATGCACGCGGCCACCAAGCCGCAGGTGGCCGGCCTGATCATGGTGTTGATCGGGGCCATCATCAGCCTGCGGGGCAACGTCGACATCTGGATGCTGCTGCTCGTCGGAGTGTTCACTCTGGTGACCGCTCCGGTCATCGCACACACCGTCGGCCGCGTCGCCTACCGAGAGCAGCGGGGACGCGACGGGCTGCTGATCGTCAACGAGAGGGAACCGAACGACTCCGATCGGTGACCTGGTATCACGAGTGGAGATCGGACACCAAGTACTCCACGACGGCACGCAAATCGCCGCCTGATGTCGCCGCAACCGCACGTTGACGCTGATACGACGCCCCCAGCCGGGGAATATCGGCCACCGCGGCGAGCTCGTCCACACAGTTCAGACGGACGGCGGTCGGAGTCAACCTCTCGAGCAAGTCGCTCAGGTCATCGGTGACCAATCGCTCGTTACTGTCCGAGTCCACGATGATCTCGGCGTCGAGTCCGTATCGGGCCGCCCGCCACTTGTTCTCCTGCACGTGCCACGGTGGGATCGACGGCAATGTCTCCCCCGCTTCCAGCCGCTCGTCGAGGTTCACGATGAGGCAGTGCGTCAGCGCGACCAGCGCAGCGAGTTCCCGCTTGGTCGACGCCCCGTCGCATACTCGGACCTCGATGGTTCCCCACTTCGGTGCCGGCCGAATGTCCCAGTGCATGCCGCCGAGTTGTTCGATGACCCCGGTCTTGAGTTGGTCGCGAACGAATCCCTCGAACTGCGACCAGTCCTCGAACTGGAACGGAAGCCCTGCCGTCGGCAGCTGCTGGAACATCAACGCGCGATTGCTGGCGTATCCGGTGTCGTTGCCCGCCCAGATCGGCGAGGATGCCGACAGCGCCAGCAGGTGCGGGTACTGCAGCAACAGCGAGTTGAGAATGGGAAAGACCTTGTCCGGGGACGACACTCCCACGTGCACGTGCACACCCCAGATCAGCATCTGCCGACCCCACCACTGAGTTCGAGCGATCAACTCGTCGTAACTCGGCGAGCTGGTGAGCTGCTGGGTGGACCACTCGGCAAAAGGATGCGTACCTGCCGAGAACAAGTCGATTCCCAACGGATCTGCTGCGCGTCGCACCAACTCCAGGGAGCCACCCAGGTCCGCCATCGCTTCACCGACGTTCTCGCACACACCGGTGACGAGCTCGACGGTGTTGCGGAGCAACTCCTTGGTCACCCTCGGGGTGTCCCCGGCCAGTTCGTGGACGCCGTCGATGACCGCCTCGGCGGAGTTGACGAGATCTCGCGTGTTCCTGTCGACCAATGCGATCTCCCATTCGACGCCGAGCGTCGGGCGCGGGGAGCTCGCGAAGTGGATCCGGGGAGCGCTCAAACTACTGGAGTACCGCGCACGCAGCCCTGGCACCGGCGTCGCCGGTCATCAACGTAGTCGTGTCGGGCACCGCCGCACCGTCGGGAAGGGTGTAGCGCGGCGGAATATTGGCGAAGTTGTCGGCACCTTCGTGCACGATCACCGAAGTTCCTGCGCCATCCGCGCGCAGATCGTCGAGCGTGATCGCATCTGTGGTGGTGACGAGGCGGCCGGTGCCGTCCTCGCCTACCTGAATGGACGTCAGATCACCGCTGGCGGGATGACCGGTTCGGCCATCGACCTGCAGGTGGCCGCCCGCGGACAGGAACGCACCCGGTTCGCCGCCGGTGGGTGCCACCGAGTTGGGCTCGCACGCGGCGACGGTGTGGACGTGGAATCCGTGGAAGCCGGGGGTCATGTCCTCGACCTCGGCGGTGACGGTGAGCTTGTCGCCCTCGGACGTGAACGTCACCGTGCCGACCTGCGCCCCGGACGGGTTGCGCAACGTGCCTTCGATGGAGTCGGCGGAGTCCGACCCGCCCCGTCCGTCTCCGGCGACGGCTGCCGCCGACGGATCGGATTCGCCGGTCCATACCGGCGGCACGGTTCCGGGTACGTCGGAGGCGACCTCACCGTTGCTGCAGGCAGAGAGCCCAAGGGCCGCGATCGCGAGGACCGGCACCACATAATGCAGCGATCGTGTCGCAGTAGTGCGTCTGTTGAACATGTCCATCGGAAATCGCTCCTCTTTCAGGCAGTTTCGCCGGGCTCGAAAAATGATAACGTGCCGCCCGATTCGGAAGAACCGGGCACGATCTCGAAGGCCGAAATTACTGGGTCACGATGACTACCACGCCGGTCGTGGACTCGAGCGAGCTCGGCTTGGCCTCGGCCGGGACGCCGAGTTGCGTGGCGATCGCCTGCGCAGCCTGTTCCTCACCTGCAGCGGTGCCGTAGTAGACGGCGCTCTGCGCGAACTGGGCTTCGTTGAAGTTTCCGGTTTCGGTGACCGTCCACCCGTCGGCAGTCAACGTACCGGCCGTGTCGGCGGCGAGACCGGAGATGTTCGAGTTGTTGAGCACTCGCACCTCGACGTCGGCGGGGGTACTCGAGGTGGTGGTCTGGGGTGCACTGCTGGTCGACGCGTCGCCGACGGGTGCCTGCGAGGTAGGCGCGGCTGCCGGTGCGCTCGTGGTCTCGGCTGCGGCGGTCTCGGAGGAGGAGGGCTCGGCCGCCGCCTCGTCGGAGTCCGAACCGGTGAGCGAGAGCGCACCGATCGCTGCGAACAGAATCGCCAGCGAGATCAGCACCATCGCCAGCGCGCGGAGTGGTGGCCCGGTCTGTTCCGGGTTGGGGCTGCTCACGTACTCGACCCTAGCCGACCGTCGACGAGGACTCGGAACACCTGATCACGGACCCGCTCAGACGTCGAAACCCAGGCGTCGAGCTGCGCGGGCCTTCTGCCGACTGGCCCGCAGTCGACGCAGACGCTTGACCAGCATCGGATCCGCGGCAAGGGCTTCGGGACGATCGACCAAGGCGTTGAGGATCTGGTAGTAGCGGGTTGCCGACATGGAGAAGAGTTCCTTGATGGCCTCTTCCTTGGCTCCGGCGTACTTCCACCACTGCCGCTCGAAGGACAGGATGTCGTGCTCTCGTCGACTCAGTCCGTCCGCGCCGACCTCGTTCGGGTCCTGAGTGCTGTCCGAACTTCCCGATTGCTGAGACTGGTTCGAGTCACGCGCTGCTGCGCCGTCCATCCCACTCCTCGACTTCTCGACTCCCAAGGGCCTGCGTGATCACCGAACTCGCGCGACAACCGAACCCTGGGAAATCTGCTACCCCCAGTGCTGCCGGCGTCCGTACGAACACCGACCGAACCTCGAGCGAATTACACAGTTGTACTTCGGCCATCATTCAACCATGCTCGACGCCCGAGGCACGGCTCCGACGAAGTACCGGCGCGTGGCGTGTTCCGCGGCTTCGCTTGCGCGACGCCCAGGGTCGATCCGCACCTGACGGTTCACTATCGCTCTTCGTCGGGGAAATCCCGCGCCTCGACGCCGATACCGAACAACCAGGTGCGGTTGCCCTCGGCCAGGTCACGTGAGCGACCCACTATCCTTGTCGACCATGGCAATTCTTCCCATCCGGATCGTCGGCGATCCGGTGCTGCACACCCCTACCGCTCCCGTCACCGAGTCACCCGCCGAGTTGGCCGAGTTGATCGCCGACATGTACGAGACCTTGGCCGCCGCCAACGGTGTCGGTCTCGCAGCCAACCAGGTGGGCGTCGGCAAGCGTCTGTTCATCTACGACTGCCCCGATCAGGGTTCGGACGGGAAAATGATCCGCCGCCGCGGCGAGGTCGTCAACCCGGTGCTCGAAACCTCCGAGATCCCAGAGACGATGCCCGATCCCGAGGACGACGACGAGGGCTGCCTGTCGGTGCCCGGTGAGCAACACCCCACCGGCCGCGCGGACTGGGCCAGAGTGACCGGCACCGACGCCAACGGCGATCCGGTAGATATCGAGGGACGGGACTTCTTCGCTCGGATGCTTCAGCACGAGGTGGGGCATCTCGACGGCTTCCTGTACACCGATGTTCTCATCGGTCGGCATGCCCGGGCGGCCAAGAAGGCCATCAAACGCGCCGGATGGGGCGTGCCGGGACTGAGCTGGACGCCCGGAACGGTCGACGATCCCTTCGGCCACAACGACGAGGACTGATCGACTCGATGGCCACGCAGTGAGCGCCGCCGTGGGCTCGCGGGTGATGCTCCGATACCGATTGCCACCCGGGCACACCCATCCGATGACGGACATCATCGGCGAACTGGTGGCAATCGACGCGCAGGCGGTCTCGGTCCGCGGCCGCGACGGCGCGCTGGTACAGATCGCGGCCGATCGCGTCGTCGCATTGAAACCGTTGGGCCCCAGACCGATTCGGACTTCCGAGATCCGCGCGCTCGAGGCTGCTGCCGCCGACGGCTGGCCGGGCGTCGAACGTGAATGGATCGATGGCTGGCAGCTGCGCTTCGGGCACGGGTTCACCGGCCGCGCCAATTCGGCGTCACCGCTCGAGCCCGGAGCCTCGACGAGTGCCGAGACGCTGTCGGCGATCACCGCCTGGTACGCCGCACGCGCACTGCCGCCCACGCTGTCATTGCCCGACCGCCTCGGCCGGGCCCCGGACGGCTGGTCGACCTACAACGAGAGCGCCGTCATGGCTGCGGACATCTCGAATCTCGCTCTACGCGATGGCGATTCGGCCATCGCCGTGACCGAGGAGCCGACGACCGAGTGGTTGGCTTCCCTCCACTACCAGGGCGGCACAGCACCCGCGGGCGCAGCGGAGGTGGTGTCCGCGGTCCACGACGGCGCGCTCGGGTTCGGCACGCTCGGTTTCGGGGCCGTTGCAGTGGGGCGCGCAGCGGTCACCACCGCACCCGACGGTCGCCGCTGGGTGGGATTGGCCTCGCTCCGGGTTGCCCCGGAGCATCGCCGCAACGGACTCGGCACCCTGATGTGCGGAGAACTGGTGCGATGGGGGCGCCAGATCGGCGCGACGCACGCCTGTCTGCAGGTATCGGTGGACAACGCCGAAGCCGTTGCCCTGTACCGAGATCTGGGCTTCATCGACCATCACCGGTACCGCTACGCCCGACCGACCGAAGCGATCGGTGCGAACTCTGTCGGCAGGGTTCTATAGGGTTTGTTCCCGTGCGCTTGGCTACTTGGAATGTGAACTCCGTCCGCTCCCGTCAGGATCGAATCGTCGATTGGCTGCAACGATCGGATGTCGATGTACTGGCGATGCAGGAAACCAAGTGCAAGGACGCACAGTTTCCGTACGAGCGGTTCACCGACATCGGGTACGAGGTAGCCCATGTCGGGCTGAGTCAGTGGAACGGCGTCGCGATCGCGTCGCGAGTCGGACTGGCCGATGTGCAGGTCGGGTTCGAGGATCAGCCCGGTTTCAGCAAGGACCCCGAGATCGACCCAGCTCAGGAGGCCCGTGCCATCGGGGCCATCTGCGACGGGGTGCGCGTCTGGAGCCTGTATGTGCCGAACGGGCGCGAACTGGCCGATCCGCACTACACGTACAAGCTCGAGTGGCTCGCTGCGCTCAAAGCCGACGCCCAGGCGTGGGTGGCGGCCGATCCGCAGGCGCAGATCGCCCTCGTGGGCGACTGGAACATCGCGCCCACCGACGACGATGTCTGGGATCCGGCACTGTTCGAGGGCAAGACGCACACCTCCCAGGCCGAGCGCGATGCCTTCGCCGCCTTCGCCGACGCCGGATTCACCGAGGTCACACGGCAGTTCACCCCCGAACCGAGGACGTACACCTACTGGGATTACACGCAGTTGCGGTTCCCGAAGAAGCAGGGCCTGCGCATCGACATGGCGTTGACCTCGCCTGCCCTGTCGGCCCGCGTGACCGGAGCGTCGATCGACCGCGAGGAACGCAAGGGCAAGGGTGCCAGCGATCACGCCCCGGTTGTCGTCGAGATCGGCTGACCAGACGCATCCGACGGGGCCGCGACTGCGCGGGCGGCGACAATCGCGCCGAGGGCGATCAGCAGTCCGTGCGCTATGCGCACGGCAGGGGGCGCGTAGAACTGCGGCAGAAAGAGCACGAATCCGGCCGCCAGCACCATGGCGTAGCGATTGTGCAGCGCGAATACCACCAGACCGACGGCGAGCAGCGCCAGGCCGAGGCCGAACATGACCGACTGCGCCGGCGAGTAGCGGATCGGTTCGGCCAATTCGATCAGGCCGGGGTTCGAGTTCGCGAGAGCGTCGACGCCCAGCGCGTGCAGGGCGAACGTCTCCGCGCCGTAGTACGGCAGCACCAGTCCGACACCGATCCAAGTGGCGACCACTGCGACATCGGACCGCCGACCGGTGTACGTCACGGCCAGTCCGACAGCGATGAAACCGAGCATCGCGGCGGTGTGGGCAAGGACCCAGGCCGGGGATGCGAAAGCCTCCGCTCCGGCTGTACCCACCTCGTCCGAGTAGGGCCGAAGCGCCGGGTACACGGCGAACATCAGTCCGATGACGAGATACAGAGTTGAGCGCATCGGGATCCACATCCTTTCGAGAGCGGCGCTCTCTACAGGAAGCAGTATTCACCCAACCCCGCCCCATCGCAAGAGCAGTGCTCTCTATTCGGCTACGAGATCCTGAAAATCCTCGTGCTCAGCCAGGTAACGTCGCACGAACGTACAGATGGGAACGATGCGCCACCGGCGATCGCGCGCGGTGTTGAGCGAGGCGCGCACCAGCACTCCGGCCCAACCACGGTCGCCGTACTCCTCCTTGACGACGGTATGCATCAGGGCGACGACGGAGCCGTCCCCGACGCTGCCATCACCTGAGCGGTACCCCAGAATGCCGACGAGCTCGTCGTCGACGAAGAGATCGAACCTACTGTGATCGACGTCGTCCTCGATACGGACGACGGGTCGCTCGACGGGGGTCACCGCGTCGGCGCGTCGGGAAATGATGTGACTCATGTCACTTATGAGACCAGTGTTACTCGTGTGACGGGAGAAAAGTGCTCCGATTGTCGCCGAGTCGAGTCCTCGATGTGATCGAGCTCTACCGTGATCAGGCCCTACCGTGATCGAGCCTTACCGGGAGCTGCGTCAGAGCGGAACGAGCATGTCGTTGTACTCCGGATTGGCGGCGGCGAATCGCTGCACGTAGGTGCAGACGGGCCGGACTTTCCATCCGTACGAACGGGCACTGTCGAGAGCGCGGCGCACCAGAATGCCGGCGAGACCCTGATGGCCGAAATCCTCGGTGACGACGGTATGCATGAACGACACGACATGCGTTCGCGTCGCGCGCGTTCCGTTCCCCTCCACCTCGTAGAACCCGACGATCCCGACGAGATCGCCGTTCAATCGCAGCTCGAACCGGTTCTGATCCTTGTTGATCGAGACATCAGCGCTAGGAGTATTCGCAAGCATAGGACGCCCCCTTCGCTGTGTATGAAGTGATGAACGAGTGGATTCGATGTGACGTGCACCACTATTAAACATGCGCGCAGTGGCCCTGTCACCTTTTCTACCAACAAACCTTCGGATGCGTAGGTTTGCATGTCGTTCCCGAGTCGAATGCTGGTATCGGTCATAAGGGCCCCTGTTCGACCTTGTGATACAACAACATTCGAAGCCGACCACATTTTCTACCGATATTCACAGGTTCGAGTTCGGCCGCCGGGGCTGCACTCGGTGCGCCGCCGGTACTGTCGTCTCTCGTGAAGTTCCTACCGCTCACGCCCAACGGCGAGACTCCCGTTCGCGCTCTGACGATCGCCGGAACCGACTCCGGCGGCGGAGCCGGAATCCAAGCCGACAGCCGCACGATGGCACTGCTGGGTGTCCACGCGTGCGTTGCCGTAGCAGCGGTCACGGTCCAGAACACCGTCGGCGTGACGGGCTTTCACGAGGTTCCCCCCGATGTGGTGGCGGCGCAGGTGCGCTCCGTCGTCTCGGACATCGGCGTCGGCGCCGCGAAGACCGGGATGCTGGCGTCCACCGGGATCATCGAGGCCGTCACCGCCGTGTGCACCGAAGTCGGCATCGGCCGTGACCAGCCGGTTCCCCTCGTCGTCGACCCGGTGTGTGCATCCATGCACGGCGATCCACTGCTGCACGCCGAGGCCCTCGACGCCATCCGGCACACCCTGTTCCCGATCGCATCGCTGGTGACCCCCAATCTCGACGAGGTACGGCTCATCACCGGCATCGACGTGGTGGACGACGCCAGTGCCCGCCGCGCCGCAGAGGCCCTGCACGACCTGGGAGCACAGTGGTCCCTGGTGAAGGGTGGCCATCTACGCACGTCGACGCACAGCACCGACCTTCTCTTCGACGGCGACACGTTCCTCGAATTCACCAGCGAGCGCATCGACACCGGCAACGATCACGGCGGCGGCGACACCCTCGCCGCGTCGATCGCGTCGGCGCTGGCCCACGGTTACTCGATGCCCGACGCGGTGGCGTTCGGAAAGCAGTGGGTCACCCGCTGCCTGGCCGCGTCCTACGACCTGGGCGCAGGGCACGGCCCGGTATCACCGCTGTGGCGACTGCACGAGTCGGAGGATGCGTAGATCGTCCGGTGCACCCTTGATCTTCGGAGCGAAGAAGCTGCGTCGATAAGGCTTGGACACCACCTCCAACGCGTCGAGCACCTCCGGCGGTACCGCCGCCAGCGCCGCCTCCGAGATCATCACGTTGCCGTTTCCACCGGTCTGCATCACGCGGGCGGCGACCGTGACGTCGACGCCGAGCCAGTCCGATCCGACCTGGCGGGGATTGCCGGTGTGAATCCCCACTCGCATGGTCGGGGTGTAGCCGTCCACGTCGACGCCTGCGAGAGCCTCCCGGGCCGCGAACACCGCCTCGACGGCCTTGCCCGCATCGGTGAACACCGCCATGATGCCGTCGCCCAGTCGCTTCACGACGTGGCCGCCGCGGAACGCGACCTCGGGTTCGACGGCTTTGGAGACCTTGCGCAGCAGTGTCAGAGTGGCGGTGTCACCGGCCCGCAGCGACCATGACGAGAACCCGACCAGGTCGGTGAACACGATGGTGACCTCGCGCTCACCGCGGCCGCGTCCGGTGCGCTCGAGGATCGCCTGCCATACCTGCAGTGCCCCGAGGCCGACTTCCCGGGACGCGCCCGGTTCGTCGTCCAGTCCGTTCGCAGCGAGGAATCGATCGGCCACCCGGGCCACTGCCAGTGCTCGCCCAGGACCGTCGATGGACAGCGGATCACCGAACGTGGGGTCACCGGGCAATGCTCGACGTACGCGCCGGACGGCCCCGACGACCGTAGGCGCTCGGTTGGTGGTGCGAACCCACTCCACCACCGAGTCGACGACTGCGTTCACAGCACCGAGCGTAACTCACTGTCACACATACCCACGGTCATCCTTCGGCGCGCGCAGCCTCACGCTCCGCCCCGACCGGCACCCCGTTGGGGCCTTCCACCGACTGTGCGTAGACGCCGATTCCGTAGGCGACGGCCGCACCGTTCTTCGCCAGTGCGTCACGGTCGACGTTGGCCAGGGTGTCCTGGTCGGTGTGGTAGTTCTCGTCGAAGGCCTGATCGGCCGTGCCACCCCACTTCTCGGCCTGCGCGGCAGTCTTGTTCTCGTCCGCGCCGCTGAAGACGCCGCCCGCGGGGATACCGACCTCGATGAACGGGCCGTAGTCGGAGCGGCCGTCGAAATCGGTACCGTCGACGGCAATCCCTTCATCGCCCAATCGCTCGACGAAGGTGCGCTCGATGGCATCGGACCCGGCCGGTCCGGCGGGCTCACCCACCTGGTCGGAATCATCGCCGTCGTAGGCGAGATAGCCGGCGTTGTGTGAGCCGATCATGTCGAAGTTCAAGTACAGCGCGATGTTCTGCTTCTCGTCATCGGAGAGGTTCTCGACGTATTTGGTCGAGCCGACGAGGCCGTTCTCCTCGGCACCCCAGAACGCGAAGCGCACCGCGTTGGTCACCTCGGGCGCGCTGCCCATCTGCAGTGCCGTTTCGAGCACTGCCGCGGTACCGGTGCCGTTGTCGTTGATGCCGGGACCTTCCGGGACGCTGTCGAGGTGTGCGCCTGCCACCACCACATTCTCGGTGGATCCAGTGGTGGTTTGCGCAATGATGTTGCGGCTCTTGGTCTTGTCGGTCGCCGTGACGAGTGTGAGCGTGACCTCGGGGGCCGCGAGCACCGCCGGGCCGTCCTCCTGGCTGACGCCGCCGGTGGGAATCCTTCCGGTCTCGGGATCGCCGAGCGTCCCCGAATCGAGTGGTCCGGCTTCGTTGTTGACGATGATTGCGGCAGCGGCTCCCAGATCGGCTGCGACAGACTGTTTCACGCCGAACGAACACACTCCACGCGGTACGACGGCAACGGCACCGCTGAGATCGAGGCCTTGGTAATCGGCTGCCTCACACCCGTCCTCGTCAGCCGGGGTGCCGACGACCCGTGCGGTGATGCCCTCGGCACTGGTGGTCGGCGAGTAGCTGAGGGCGAACACCGGAACCTCGGTGCCCGCCAGTGACAGAGTTTGAGTCTGCGCCTCGAAGGTTTCGAATTCGAACTCCGGAGTGGTGACGTCGAAGCCCGCCGATTCGAGTTGCGAGAGAACATAATCAACGCTCGCGTCGTATCCCGCGGTACCGGCGGCCCGATTACCGTCGTGCGCGGCTGCGATGGCTTCGAGTTCCTCGAGATGCCCGACGAGGCCGTCCTCGGTGACCGCAGCCGCAAGACCAGGCCCGTCGGGTGTGGCGAAAACTCTGGCCGGTTGCTCGTCCGAGGTGGACGAACAACCGGCCAGAATCAAGACCGAGACGGCGCTACCTGCAAGCAAGGAAATCCGCATATCGGACACCCTACCCAGAGTGAGGTCAGGCGTCCCGACGATTGACGACCAAGACCGCTACTCCGAAGATCACCGCGGTGAAGACAACGAAGTAGATCAGGCTGCCGATCGGACCCCAGTGGAAATCGGTCCCCGCCGAGCCGCCGAGGAAATGGTCGGCATTCTTGAACGGCAGGAACGGCTGGATCTTCTCGCCGACCTTCGGAATGAGTCCGACGAGGCTTTCGATCAGCAACGGCCACAACAGCAGCACGGCGATGGCACCGGCGGACTGCCGAACGAGCGCACCCACCGCGACGGCCAGGACTATCTGCACGAATGCCAGGATGGCCGTGCCGTAGATGACGCGCCAGGTGCCGTCGACATCGAAGCTCAGCAGCGCCCCTGCCTCCTCACCCGCGATCGCCTTGGCCAGGAACAGCGCACCGAACGCCAGGATCAACGACAGCACCGCGCCGTACACGCCGACGATGAGCGCCTTCGCACCGAGCACCGATGCCCGGTTGGTAACCGCCTGGAAGGTGGTTCGGATCAGGCCGAAGCGGTATTCGCTGGTGACGGTCAGTGCTGCCAGGATCATCAGCACCATCAGCCCCAGGCCGCCCACACCGCTCCCGACGACGTCGTACGCGGTGGTCGGCGGCAGGCCCTCCGGCGCATCCGGACCGAGGGCAGTCTTGGCCGCCCAGCCCAGGATGGCTCCGAACCCGAGGCCGAACACGACAACGATCGCGCTGCACCACCACGGTGATTTGGTCGAGGTGAACTTGATTCTCTCTGCTGCCATGACGCCCATCAGAGTGCACCGCCCATCGCTTGCTGATTGTTGGGATCTTCCGCTCCCGAGCCGTGATACTGGACTGTGTCTCCGGTGAGTTTCATGAAAGCTTCCTCGAGCGAGCCACGCTGAGAGGCCAACTCGTGCAGAGTTATTCCGGCTCGACCGGCGATATCGCCGATCGCATCGGTCGTGGAGTTGAGCACTACCAGCGAAGGTTGCAACTCGTCTGTCCTGTCCGGCTCACGCACGGTGAGACCGGCGGTGGTCAGGGCCTGACGGAGGCCGTCGAGCTGCGGGCTGCGCACGCGCACCGACGCTTCGGAGGCGTGATCGATGAACTCCTGCACCGAGGAATCCGAGATCAGCTTGCCGCGTCCGATGACGATGAGATGTTCGGCCGTCTGAGCCATCTCCGAGAGCAGGTGGCTCGACACGAGCACCGTTCGCCCCTCGGCTGCCAAGCGCTGCATGAACTTTCGGATCCAGACGATGCCCTCGGGGTCGAGGCCGTTGACCGGCTCGTCGAACAGCAGCACCTTGGGATCGCCCAGCAGCGCACCGGCGAGACCGAGCCGCTGAGACATACCGAGCGAGAAACCGCCGGCATTCTTCTTCGCCACCTCGGACAATCCCACCAGACGCAACACCTCCTCGACCCGCGACTTGGGGATGCCGTTGGAGGCGGCCATCCACTCGAGGTGCGCACGTGCCGATCGATTCGGATGTACCCACTTGGCGTCGAGCAGAGCGCCGACGGTTCGCAGCGGCTGCTTCAGATTGCTGTAGTTCTTGCCCTCGATCGTCGCCGTACCCGAGGTGGGTCTGTCGAGACCGAGGATCATCCGCATCGTGGTCGACTTGCCTGCGCCGTTGGGACCCAGGAAGCCGGTGACGATACCGGGTTTGATGGTGAAGGTGAGGTTGTCGACCGCCGTCACCGCTCCGTACTGCTTGGTCAGTCCTGTCACTTCGATCATGGGTACCACTGTGCTCGATCGAGACCGGCCGCACATCGACCCACAGTCGCCAATCGCATCATCCTTTCGGATGAGTCGAACCCTGAGGCCGTGTGCGCGGCCGGGGGCGCAGACGACGCGGCGGTCACATGGGCGAGCTGGCCTGCGCCCAGAATCGCTTCGGGATACGCCCTGCGTGCCGAGCCTGGTACCCCGCGGCGACCGCATGACGCATCGCCGACGCCATCATCGCCGGATCCTTCGCACGGGTGACCGCCGTCGCGAGCAACACTGCGTCGCAGCCGAGTTCCATCGCCAGGGTCGCATCGCTGGCGGTGCCGATGCCCGCATCGAGGATCACCGGAACCGACGCGGCGTCGACGATCATCTCGATGTTGTGTGGGTTGGAGATTCCCAGGCCGGTCCCGATGGGCGAGCCGAGCGGCATGACGGCGACACAACCGATGTCCTCGAGGCGCTTGGCCAGAACCGGGTCGTCGGTGGTGTACGGCAGCACCTGGAAGCCGTCGTCCACGAGAAGCTCTGCGGCCTTGACCAACTCGATGGCGTCGGGCAGCAGGGTTCGCTCGTCGGCGATCACTTCGAGCTTGACCCAATCGGTCTCGAGCGCCTCGCGTGCCAGCTGTGCGGTGAGGACCGCTTCGGCCGAGCCCCGGCACCCCGCAGTGTTCGGCAGCGGCGCGATGTTCAACCGGCGCAGCAGATCCAGCACTCCGGTCCCACCCGCGGCGTCGACGCGGCGCATCGCGACGGTGGTCAGCTCGGTTCCGGACGCGACGAGGGCGTCTTCGAGTACCGCGAGATTGGCCGCTCCCCCGGTGCCGGTGATGAGCCGGGAGGTAAAGCTACGGCCGGCGATGGTGAGAGCGCTAGCCACCTTGCACCGCCGTGAGCACGTCGATGGTCCAGCCCTTTTCGACGGTGGTGGTATCCCAGTTGCTTCTGGGCAGCACGGTGCCGTCGACCGCCACCGCGATTCCTTTCTCCGGCAACCCCAGGAACTCGAGGAGTCGACGCATGGTCATGTCCTCGGTGAGCAGGTGGTCCTCACCGTTGACGGTGATGCCGATGGCGACCTGAGTCATGGTGTCCTTTCGATCTGTGGGCTGCACATGTGCGAGAAACGTTCGGGGGTGGCTGCTTTCGCCTCGCCGAGTTCGCGGCCGTCGATCAGCGCAGCAACGGCGTCGGCGGTGATGGGGGCCAGGAGGATGCCGTTGCGGCCGTGACCGGTCGCGACGACGACGTTGTCGGTCAGGCGGCCGATGATCGGTATGCCGTCCGGGCTCATCGGGCGCAGTCCCGCTGCGGTTTCGTACAGTTCGTACTCGCCGATGCTCGGCATGAGGCGTTCGGCATCGGAGATCAGGTCTCGTACTCCGGCGACGGTGACCTGGGTGTCCTGGCCTGATTCGTATTGTGTTGCACCGACGACCAACCCGTCGCCGCGTGGCACCAGGTAGATCGGCCTGCCGTGCACCGTGCCGCGGACGGTGCGCTGCGGCGGCGCAGCGGCGCTGGGCCGTCGCCGCAATCGCAGAATTTCGCCCTTGACCGGCCGAATGGGCAGCGTCGGCCACAGCGCGGCCGAGTTGGACCCTGCGGCCAGGACCACGTGATCGGCGTCGGGCACGGTGTGCACCGGCTCCGTCACGAACTCGACTCCGGCACCGATGCAGCCCTGCTCGAGGGCGGCGACCAGCGCTCGATTGTCGACGGACAGTTCGGTCGGGGCCAGCAAGCCGAGGCGGATGTTGGGCGCCAGCGCGGGTTCGAGTTCTCGCAGCTGCGCACGGCCGAGAATCTCCAGCTCGTGCCCCTGCTCGGCCACCCATTCCGCGATGGTCCGCAGATCGGCGGCATCGGCCGAGTCGAGGGCCACGGTGACGGATCCGGTCGAGGAGAACACCGAGGGGCCGGGGAGGCGTCGGGCAAATTCCGGCCAGCGCGCCAACGAGGCGGCACCGAGATGCAGTAGTTCGTGTTCGCCGGGCCAGCCCTCGGACAGCGGTGCCAACATTCCGCCTGCGACCCAGGACGCGCCTCGACCGAGAGCGGGATCGTGGACGACCACCCGGTGACCGTCCTGGCCCAGTCGCAGCGCCGTCGACAGCCCGATGACGCCTCCGCCGATCACAACGATATGCACGCGATTCACAACCTCACTCCCTGCGCCCGCATGATCGGGTTCAGGTATTGACGGTAAGGGCGGCGAACCCACTCTCAGCCCCACGATCCTCGGGACTCCCGCGATTTCTCGGCCACTCCGTCTTCGGTGGTGGCCACTATGAGAATACAGTTCGTCTCGTGCATCCATCTCAGACCGTCCGCAATCAGACTCCCCGCGAGCGTCTTGCGTCCGCCCGCCTGTACCTGTGTACCGATGCCAGGCGCGAGAAAGGCGACCTCGCCCAGTTCGCCGAAGCGGCGTTGTCCGGTGGCGTCGACATCATTCAGCTACGCGACAAGAACTCTGCCGGTGAACGCGAGTTCGGCCCTCTCGAAGCCAAGGACGAGCTCGCTGCGTTGGCCGTCCTGGTGGCCGCGACCAAGCGACATGGAGCGCTGCTTGCGGTCAATGATCGGGCGGATCTGGCGTTGGCCTCGGGCGCGGACGTGCTGCACCTCGGCCAGGGGGATCTGCCGGTGCATTACGCGCGGCAGATCCTCGGCCCGGACGTGGTGATCGGCCGTTCGACGCAGAACCGCGCCCAGGCCTCACTCGCCGCGATCGAGGACGGGGTCGACTACTTCGCCGTCGGTCCGGTGTGGCCGACGCCCACCAAGCCCAACCGCAAGGCCGCAGGGCTAGAGACGCTGCGGGCCACTGCCGATGCATTGCCGGAGCGGCCGTGGTTCGCCATCGGCGGAGTCGACGGGACCAATGTGGATCAGGTTCGGGCCGCCGGAGCCGATCGCATCGTGGTGGTCCGCGCGATCACCGAGGCCCGCGATCCGCAGGCCGCTGCTCGTCAGCTGGTGCAGGCGTTGCAGGCCTGACGCCGACGCTCACCTGCCGAACGAGGACATCCAACGGTGCGTAGTGTCACCCGGCGTGGCACGTAAGGGGTGGGGGCTCGTCGTTGCGGCTGCGGTGGTCGTGGCCCTGGTGTCGCTGGCCTCCAACGTGACGAGTGTGAGCCAGCTGTCAGCAGAGGCCGACACCCTGCTGGCGGTGCGCTCGACGATCAGCAAGCTGGTCAATTCGGGTGCAGTGTGGGCAGGTCTGCCCATTCTGTGCGGCTGGTTCGTCCGCCGTCCGCTGCAGGCATTCGCGGCCGGGATCGCGGCAGGCCTGATCGCGCTGGGGGTCCATTACGGTGTCGGACTGCTGTTCGGCATGTTCGACGCGACCGTGTGGGCATCGAACCAGTGGTGGTTCCTTCTGGCCCTCGTCACGGGCGGTCCCCTCGGTCTTCTCGGGGCCGCAGCGCGAAACACAGGCCCCGCGGGATTGCTCGCGCGTCTGGTTGCCCCCGCCGGAGCGGTGCTGGAGCCGTTCTGGCTGAACATGTTCGATGTTCCGACTTTTCTGCCGTGGCCGAGCCGCGTGTCCAGTGTGGCCGCAGGGCTGATTCTCGTCGTAGCTGGGCTGGTGGGCGGCGCGATACTGATCCGCCGCTGGCATACGCAGCGTTCCGCGCACTGACGTAGGTAGACCCTTCACGAAATCCCCTCCGCAGCAGGAAACCTCGGTCGGGCCTGGCCCGAACGACCCACCGACAGGTGATCCGCATCGCAATCGCGAAAGGGATTGGCGGCCGTGGCCGGCCGCTGCCAGAATGGTGAAGAACACCTCTGTAAGACACCCCCGAGTCGACGCCGATGCGTCTTCCCGGTCGTCCGTGCTGGGCAAGAACAGCAGCGACGTACGCGACGAGAGAAAGGAGACGGCCGTGACAGTAGCTTCCGACACACCACCGACCAGAGATCCCGAGAACTCTGTACTGGCGCGGTGGTGGGACCGACGCCCCAGGACCCGAGCGCAGCTGACCGAGCTCGCGATCATGATCGGTGCCCTGTCCGTCGTCACCTTCTGGGCCGCAGGTATCGGTATCGTGGCCGGACTCGTCGCCGTCGCGACTGCGCTGTGGGCCTATCGAGGCCCGGACCTCGAAGGCGAGAGGGCTCCCCGCGAGGACACCGCCCTGGCGCTCGGCAGCGGCGCGCTCGGCATTGCCGTCGGCGTGAGTTTTCTGTTCGTGGCGCTGCCGAACTGGTGACCAGGAGCCCGCGCTCACGCTGGACGGCCGAAGACGGAGGTACCTCCCGGGCGTCGAGCTCCGGCGCTGTTCTACAACCAGCCGAGCACGACCGAGGGCTCGAGAATCTGCACCGATGCGGGCAGCCGGTCCCGCAGGCCGCGGTCGGCGGTGACCATCGCCGTGAGACCGCCGTCGAGCTGGGCCTGCGCGGCGAGGGTGTCGTCACCGCTGCCGTCGGCGATGATCACCGGGACTCGTGGATCGTTCACCACAGCCTCCCGGGCCCGGCCCTCGAGCACCGCTTCGATGCGGGTGAGCCACCCGTACTGGCCGCCGGGTAGTTCGACTGTGCGGGGCAGCGTCTCGGCGAGCGAGGCCAGAAGCGCGCCGGTGGCCCCCGCGCGGTCCTTCCACCATCCGTTCGGCCGCGAACCGAGCACGTTGGCGGTATCGAGCAGCACCCGGAGCGGCACGGTGCGCAGGGCAGGCCAGCTCGATGCGAACCCCGGGTGCAGTGGCAGCTCGGCGACGACGGATTCCGGTACCCAGCGCAGCTCGGTGCTCTCGCCGTTGGGCACCGTGGTGAGGGCACGGTCGGTATCGGCGACGACGGTGGTGTAGGACCAACCACTCGAGGCACTCGCGGTGACCCGCTCGCTGCGGACACAGACCTGCTCGGCCGTGATCCCGGCTTCTTCGTGGGCCTCCCGAACCGCCGCGTGCTCGGTGCTCTCGTGAGAATCACGGGCACCGCCGGGCAAGGCCCACGTCCCTCCCTGATGGCTCCAGAGGGCGCGGTGTTGCAGCAGCACGACGGGCTCTCCCCAGTTCGCACCACCGGGGTTCGAGGTACCGGGGTTCGAGGTTCCCGGGTTGGAGGGTGCCCGCAGCAACAGTCCGGCGGCTCCGTGCTTTCCCCAGTGCCGAGAACCGTTCTCTCCGATCACCCAACCGTCCCCGTCACCTCGCATGTTCCCCACCCTAGGTGAATCATCCTGGCGAGTGGCTGCAGTACGGTCCGGCTACTTATATGCTCGGTGACGTGATCGCGGCCGGCGTTACTCCCTCTGCTGCCGTCCCACCGACAACGGCGACTCCCGTCGGTGCTGCTGCAGGTAAGCCGCCGGTTCGATACACCATGCGCTCGACGCCTGCGCGTTTGGTCGCGATGGTATTCGCCCTCGTCGTCCTGGCATTGACGGTCGGGGGCCTGGCCTCCACGGCCGTGACCGAACGAGTGGACACCCTGGGCACCTTGCTGGTGCGAACGGAGCCGTTCGCGAACTCGGCGCAGAATCTCTACGGTGCCCTGTCGGTAGCCGACGCCGCTGCCGCCACCGCGTTCATCGCGGGCGGCCTGGAACCGCCCGAGGTGCGTGAACGCTACTCGCAGGCGCTCGGCGAGGCGTCCTCGGAGCTGATCGTGGCCTCCGCAGGAGTGAGTGAGAATGACGAGGCCACCAGCGCCGTATTGACGCAGATCGCGACCGGACTACCGGTCTACAGCGGACTCGTCGAGACCGCTCGCGCCAACAACCGGAGCGGCAACCCTGTGGGCGCTGCGTATCTCGGCGAGGCGTCGACGATGATGCAGACCAGTTTGCTGCCGCTGGCCGAGAAGTTGTACACCGAGCAGGCCTCGCGGGTGTCGGCCGATCAGGAGCGGTTCACCAGCCCGCCGTTGTTTCCGATCGGGTCCGTGGTCTTCCTGTTGGTCATGGCAGGCCTGAGCCAGTGGTACCTCTCGCGCACGACGCGCCGGACGCTCAATGCCGGGTTCCTCACTGCGACGGCAGCCGTTGCCGGGCTGCTCGGCTGGATGCTGGTGGTCGGACTCGTCTCCTCCATCGCCACCGATCGCGCACTCGATCGCGGCGTCACTCCGTTGAAGTCCTACACAACGGGTTTCATCCTGGCCCAACAGGCCCGGGCGGACGAGACGCTCGATCTTGCGCGCCGCGGCGGGAGCCAGGACTACGGACAGTCGTTCGACGCCAACGTCTCTCGCATGTCGGAGATGTTCGAGGGCGACACCGCGGTCACCGACGCACTCGACACCTGGTCCGCCTCGCATTCGCGAATCGATTCCGCGCTCGAGGCAGGCGATTTCAACGGTGCGGTTGCGATCGCCACCGGCACCGGGGAGTCCGATTCGGCTGCGGCGTTCAATGCGCTCGACAGCGTCCTGGTCGACGGGATCGAGAACGCACGAGGCGAACTGCGGTCCAATATCGACCGCTCGGTGTGGGTGCTGTCCGGCTTGTCCAACGGCGCATGGGTTCTCACCATCGCCGCCTCGGTGGCATTCGTCATCGGCCTGTTCCCGAGGTTGCGTGAGTACCTGTGAAACGCCTGCTCGCCGTCGGCATCCTGACCACTACCTTGCTGGTCGGCTGCACGCCGCCGGAAAGCCCTCCGCCGCAGGTCGATACGACGTTCACCGAACCGCCGCTACCGGACGGCGCTTCCGTGGCCGCTCGGCCCACGGAAACTCCCGCCGACGACGAGTGCGCTCGCCCCACCGCAAGCCTGCGCCCACTGCCACCCGGCTCGGATGCGCCGCAGCCGACGCTCGACGCTTTACGAGCCAAGGGCCGCTTGGTCGTCGGACTCGACACCGGCAGCAATCTCTTCAGCTTCCGTGATCCGATGAGCGGGCAGTTGGTCGGGTTCGACGTCGATATCGCTCGCGAGATCTCGCGAGACATCTTCGGTGATCCGAACCGGCTGGACTTCCGCATCCTCACCTCGGCGCAGCGACTGGAAGCTCTGCAGGACTCTTCGGTGGACATCGTGGTCAAGACCATGACCATCACCTGTGCTCGGCGCAACGAAGTGCAGTTCTCCACCGTGTACTTCCAAGCGCAGCAACGTGTTCTGGTTGTGCAAGGCTCCGGTATCCGCAATGTCGACGACCTGGCGAACAAACGGGTGTGCGCGGTGGAAGGCACCACCTCGTTGCGTCGACTGCAGCGAATACAACCCGCTGCGACCGTGGTCACGGTTCCGATGTGGTCGGACTGCCTGGTGGTATTGCAACAGCGGCAGGTCGACGCCATCAGCACCGACGATGCCATTCTTGCCGGTCTCGCGGCGCAGGACCCGTACCTCGAGATCGTCGGTGCCAGCCTGAGCCCGGAACCGTACGGCGTCGGAATCAACAAGAACAACGAGGATCTGGTGCGCTTCGTCAATGGCACATTGGCGCGGATCCGCTCCGACGGCACGTGGAATCGCATCTACAACCGGTGGCTGACGGTACTCGGGCCATCCCCCGGGCCGCCCAGCGCGTCGTACAGCGATTAGAGGACCGCACCATGAACGAAGGCGAACAACGTTCCACCGCTCCGGCCGAACGAACGCAGGCAGTGGTTCGGGCGGACGACGGCGAGCGCACCCAGTCCGTCTCGCGGTCGCCGGTGGACGACGGAACTGCTCCGACGCCGCGGCCCTCCTCACCGCCGGCCGACAACACCGGACAGGGCACAGCGAAATCCGCTGCACCACCGTCCACGTCCGCGCGCACCCGATCGGGCAGATCGAGATCGGGTCGATCGCGCAGCACCAGCATTCGACGTCGACTAGGCGGCGGCCTGGTCGACGTACCCCGAGTGGAACCGGTCGATCCCGAAACCGCAGTGATGTCGGATCCGTCGGTGCCGCAACACAAGAGATTCTGTTGGAAATGCAACGCGAAGGTGGGCCGCAGCGAACCCGGTGAGCCGGACATCGCCACCGGAATATGCCCACACTGCGGCGCTACGTTCGACTTCACTCCACTGCTCGAACCAGGCGATCGTGTTGTCGGCCAATACGATGTGCAGGGCTGCATTGCACACGGCGGGCTCGGCTGGATCTACCTCGCCATCGACCGCAACGTCAGCGATCGCTGGGTGGTACTCAAAGGACTGCTGCACTTCGGCGACGAAGAGGCACACGCCGTCGCCGTGGCGGAGCGTCAGTTCCTGGCCGAGGTCGCACACCCCGGCGTGGTGAAGATCTACAACTTCGTCGAACAGCCCCGCGATGACGGGTCGAGCGTCGGCTTCATCGTCATGGAATACGTCGGCGGGCGGTCGTTGCGCGACATCCTCACCGCCTGCGAAGGCACTCGCCTACCCGTCGAGCAGGCACTCGCCTACGTCCTCGAAGTACTTCCGGCACTGGGCTACCTGCATTCGATCGGCCTGGTCTACAACGACCTCAAACCCGAGAACATCATGGTCTCCGAGGATCAGATCAAACTCATCGACCTCGGTGCGGTCGCCGGCATCGGAGACTACGGCTACCTGTACGGCACGGTGGGCTACCAGGCACCGGAGATAGTCAAGACCGGACCGACCGTGGCATCGGACATCTTCACGGTCGGCCGCACCCTCGCGGTACTGACACTGGACATGCCGTCGAAGAACGGAAAGTATCTCGACGGACTACCTCCGGTGGACAGTTCCGAAGTGCTGCAGCAGTATCCGTCGCTCCACCGATTGCTCCTCCGCGCCATCCACGAGGACCCCAAGAAGCGGTTCCGATCCGCCGAAGAATTCGCCGGGCAAGCGATCGGTGTGCTGCGCGAAATCCTGGCCCTGCGGACCGGGGTCGAGCGCCCCGGCCTGTCGACGGTGTTCAGCCCACCCAGAACCACCTTCGGCACCGAGCAGTCGGTAGGTCGCACCGACACCTACGTGGACGGAACTGTGCGACACGAGCGCATGACAGCAGCCGAAGTTGTTGCCGCGCTCCCCGTTCCGCTGGTAGACCCCAACGATCCGAGTGCAGCGCTGCTTGCAGCGGCCGTGCACGTCGAACCCCGACAGACCCTGGACTCACTGCAACATGCCAAGCGAAACGGCATCGAGCGCGTCGCCTCGAGCGCCGAAGCAGAAGAATCTGCAAAAACCACTGTTGGCGAACTGGGACTGGAGATCACCCTCGCCGAGGTCAAAGCCCACCTGGACCTCGGGAACGTCGTCGAGGCGACCGCCGTCCTCGCCGCCGTGCAGTCCGAGGTCCGGGAGGACGATCCATGGCGCGTGCAGTGGTACGCGGGTCTGATCGCATTGCTTCATCACGAATACGACTCTGCGTTCGCCAGTTTCGACTACGTGCTCGGCGCGATGCCCGGCGAGCTCGCCCCCAAGGTCGCGCTCGGTGCCACCTCCGAACTGCTCGGTCATGCTGCCTCCGGTGACGCCGACGAAGCCGAGCGGTGGCGGGCCCGAGCCGAGGGACTCTACCGAGCCGTGTGGCGGACCAATCGCGGTATCGTCAGCTCGGCGTTCGGCCTGGCCCGGCAGCTACAGCGGCGCGGCGATCAGGCCGGAGCCATTGCCGCACTCGATCAGGTCCCGATCAGCTCGCGCCATTATTCGATGGCCCGCATGACCAGTGTGTTGACGCTCCTCATGGATCGCTCACGGGCCGAGCTGACCGAAGCCGACTTCCGTTCTGCCGCAAGACGAGTCGCATTGCTTCCCAAAGCCGAGAGCCGGGCCTTGCAAATGCGGACACTGGTGTTGGCGATGGCCCTGGACTGGATCGTCTCCGGCCACGCTGCCACCGCCGAACGAGAGCCGATACTGTCCGTCCCGTTCACCGAGGACGGGCTGCGGCGTGGAACCGAGAAGGGCCTACGGGCGCTGGCCCGCAATGCAACCGACCGCTCACACCGCTTCTCACTGGTGGATCTGGCGAACTCGATTCGGCCGCGTTCGCTGTTCTAGCTGCCGCCTCGCACCAGATCGTCCGTCGAGCGCGCTATCGCCAGTTCCTCGTTGGTCGGCACCACCAATACCGTCACCACCGACGAGTCGGTGGAGATTACCCGAGGCTGCTTGCTGCGCACCCCATTACGTTCTGGGTCGATCTCGATCCCGAAACCGCCGAGACCGGCGAGCGCGTCCGCGCGCACCGCCGCGGCGTTCTCACCGACGCCTGCGGTGAACGTGATGACATCGAGCCGGCCCAGCCCGAGCATGTACGCGCCGATGTACTTGCGCAGGCGGTGAATGTAGACGTCGTAGGCCAGACGCGCCGAGGCGTCTCCATCGTCGATGAGTTGCTGCAACTGCCGAAAGTCGTTGACCCCGGACAGCCCGATCAACCCGGATCGACGGTTGAGCACATCGTCGATCTCGTCGATGTTCATGCCGGCGCTGCGGCGAAGGTGCATGATCACGCCGGGGTCTATGTCCCCGCTACGGGTGCCCATCACCAGGCCCTCGAGCGGCGTCAGCCCCATCGAGGTGTCCACTGCTCGACCGCCCGCCACCGCCGAGGCCGATGCCCCGTTGCCCAGGTGTAGCACGATCTGGTTCAGCTCCTCCGGATCGCGATCGAGGAACGTCGCGACCTGGCCCGAGACATAGTGATGCGAGGTGCCGTGAAAACCGTAGCGCCTGATGTCGTGCTCGGCGGCAACGGTCGCATCGATGGCATAGGTCGCGGCCGCGGCCGGTAGCGAATGAAAGAAAGCCGTGTCGAACACCGCCACGTGCGGAACGTTCGGCAGCTGCGCCCTGGCGACCTCGATACCCAGCACATTCGGGGGATTGTGCAGTGGCGCAAGGCTGCTGAGGTCGGATATTTGCTGAACGACGCCATCGTCGATGATCGTCGGACGATAGAACACCGTGCCGCCGTGTACGACGCGATGCCCGACGGCGGTGACGCTCGAGCCCAGGTCGACACCGGCGTCGGCGAGCATCTCGAAGGCCAGCGCGAGACCGGCACCGTGATCGTCGATGTGCTGGGTTCGTTCGAGGCTCTCACCTCGGTAGTCGAGTTCGACTCTGCCGTCGGACTCACCGATCCGTTCGACGAGCCCACCGGCAATGGACTCGCCCGAACCGGGCTCGACCAGTTGGAACTTCACCGAGGATGATCCGGAGTTGACGACGAGAATGCTCACGATGCGCCCTCCTGCTGCGCTGTGTCCTCCTGCTGCGCTGCATCCGAAATGCCCTGCGCCTGAATGGCGGTGATGGCGACCGTGTTGACGATGTCCTCGACGAGTGCGCCGCGAGAGAGGTCGTTGACGGGTTTGCGCAGGCCCTGCAGAACCGGTCCGACGGCGACGGCACCGGCGCTGCGTTGCACGGCCTTGTAGGTGTTGTTGCCGGTATTGAGGTCCGGGAAGATGAACACCGTCGCCCTGCCTGCCACCTCCGATTCGGGGAGCTTCGAGGCGGCGACGGACGGCTCGATAGCGGCGTCGTACTGGATCGGACCCTCCACGAGGAGCTCCGGGTTGCGTTCGCGGACAAGCGCTGTGGCCTGCCGGACCTTGTCGACGTCCGCCCCCGACCCGGACTCGCCGGTGGAGTAGGACAGCATGGCCACTCGCGGCTCGATTCCGAACTGAGCCGAGGTCTGCGCCGAGGACACGGCGATGTCGGCGAGTTGCTCGGCCGTCGGGTCCGGAACCACAGCGCAATCGCCGTAGGCGAGCACCCGATCGGACAGGCACATCAGGAATATCGACGACACCGTCGACACTCCGTCCGTGGTCTTGATGATCTCGAACGACGGCTTGATCGTATGGGCGGTGGTGTGCGCCGCACCCGAGACCATGCCGTCGGCGATTCCCTTGTGCACCATCATCGTTCCGAAGTAGGAAATATCGGTCATGATCTCGCGTGCGCGCTCGAGCGTCATACCCTTGTGCTTGCGCAGTTCGGTGTATTCCACCGCGAAGTCCTCGGCGTATTCGCAATCGGTCGGGTCGAGGACCGTGGCCTTGTCGAGATCGACGCCCAGCTCCGATGCCCGTCGGCGAATCGGGCCTTCCTGGCCGAGGATGGTCAGGTCCGCGACCTGCCGCTGCAGCAGTCGCCCGGCGGCCCGGAGGATGCGGTCGTCGCCGCCCTCGGGTAGGACGATGTGCTTTCGGTCCGCGCGGGCCCGGTGAATCAACTGGTACTCGAACATCTGCGGTGTCGTGATGGTGGGGATGGCGATGTCGAGCCGTCCCAGCAGAGTTTTCGCGTCCACCCGTTGTTCCATCAAACCGAGCGCAGTATCGACCTTGCGCTGCGATCCCACCGCGACTCGGCCTCTGGTCCGCGCCGCCGCGGAGGCCGTGTCGTACGTGCCGAGTGCGGTCGTGAGGATCGGCAACCGGGGGCCGAGTCCTGCCACCAGACGTGCGATTGCCGGATGGGGCTCGATACCGCCGTTCATGACGATGCCGGCAAGGGACGGAAAACCCTCGGCCTCATGAGCGTTGACGAGAGCGAGAAGTACATCGGAACGATCCCCCGGCGCGATGACGACGACGCCTTCGGTGAGACGTTCGAGGATGTGCTCGGCCGTCATCCCACCGACCATGACCCGCAACGCTTCTCGCTGCAGCAGAGACGAATCGCCGCTGTAGAGCGTGCCGTCCACCGCCTCGAGCAGCTCGGCCATGGTCGGAGCTACCAGCAGAGGGATTTCCGGCAGACTCCATGCGGGTACGCCGACGGAGGCCAGCGCGTCGGTCACCGCATCGAGATCGTCCGGCGCACAGCGGTTTGCGACGATCGCCGCCAAGTGTGCGTGATGCTGGCGAAGCTCGGCCCGGCACAGCGTGGCCAACTGCGCGATCTCGTCGGGTGTGCGGTCGGATCCACGCAGCGCGAGCAACACCGGGGCACCGAGATTGACCGCGATACGGGCGTTGAAGCCGAGCTCACTGGGACTACCGACATCGGTGTAGTCGCTGCCCACGATCACCACGGCGTCGCAGTGGGCGGCAACCTCGTGGTACCGATTGACGATCTCGCTGAGCGCCGCGTCCTGATCTGTGTGCACCTGCTCGTAGGTGACACCGAGGGACTGCTCGTACGTGAGGTCTGCGGTGGTGTGTTCGACGAGAAGTTCGAGAATGTAGTCGGGCTCGTTGGTCGAGCGCGCTATGGGCCGAAACACCCCGACCCGGGCCGCGGTAGCGGCGAGCATCTGCAGCACCCCCAGCGCGATGGTCGATTTCCCGGTGTCGCCTTCCGGTGATGCGACATAGATGCTGGAGGGGTACATACCGGCAGGGTCGGCAGTGGTGGGCTCAGCCATGACCAACAGCTTAGTGGTCCAGGTGTTGACAGCGAGTGGCGTCCAGTTGTCCCATGAACCATGGCCGATTCACCATTCCCGGATGTGCGCTGGGGCAGCGAGAACTCGTTCATCCGTAAACCCGCTGTGAAATTCGCCTCGACCAAGCCCGGTTCCTGGGTCATCAAGAATCTCGCAGGCATCGACCGATGGCTGCTGACCAAGTCCAACGGCCGCTTCACCGTCCTCGGCCCGATCGCTGCGCCGGTGCTGTTGCTGACGACCACGGGCCGCAAGTCCGGTGAGCCGAGAACGAGCCCGCTGCTGTACTACCGGGAGGGCGAGAAGATTTTCGTCGTCGGATCCAATTTCGGCCAGCAGCACCACCCGGGGTGGACCTCCAATCTCCTCGCCGACCCGAGAGCGGTTGTCGCTATCGGCGGCAGGAAGATCCCTGTCACGGCAACCCGGATCACCGGTGACGAGAAGGCCCGCATCTACCGACAGTTCGACGCGATGATCGAGGTGTACGGCGAGTACGAGACTCGGACCGACCGCGACATGCGACTGTTCGCTCTCACGGCCGATCGCTGACCTCGTCCAATCACCGGCTCCCCGGCGTCAGCCGAGTGTGCGTAGGCGCGGGGCCAGATCCTTCTCGAACAGCTCGAGGAAGCGCTTCTGATCGTGTCCCGGTGCGTGGAACACCAAGTGGTTCAGGCCCGCATCGGTGTACTGCTTGACCTTCTCCACCGCCTCGTCGGGGTCCGACGCGACAATCCAACGCTTGGCGACCTGTTCGATCGGCAGTTCGTCGGCTGCCTTCTCCATCTCGATCGGATCATCGATCGAATGCTTCTGCTCGGGTGTCAGCGACAGCGGAGCCCAGAAACGGCAGTTCTCCAGTGCGAGTTCAGGATCGGTGTCGTAGCTGATCTTGATCTCGATCATCTTGTCGATCTCACCGCCGTCGCGCTCGGCCTTACCGGCCCCCTCCTCGACGGCGGGCAGAAGTTTGTCGGTGTAGAGCTCCATGCCTTTACCCGATGTGCAGATGAACCCGTCGCCGGCCCGTCCGGCATACCTGGCAACCACCGGACCACCCGCGGCGATGTACACGGGAATGCCGCCCTCGGGGACGTCGTAGATCGACGCGCCCTTGGTGGTGTAGTACTCGCCCTCGAAATCGACCCGATCGCCCAGCCACAGCTCACGCATCAAGCGCACCGACTCACGCAGCCGCGCGAACCGTTCCTTGAATTCCGGCCACTCGCCGGTGAACCCGGTGGCGATCTCGTTCAAAGCCTCGCCGGTACCGACCCCGAGCATGACGCGCCCGGGATACAGGCAACCCATCGTCGCGAACGCCTGGGCGATGACCGAGGGGTTGTATCGGAACGTCGGCGTCAACACCGATGTACCGAGCTGAATCGTCTTCGTCCGCTCACCGACAGCCGTCATCCATGCAAGAGAGAACGGCGCATGGCCACCCTCGTGCCGCCACGGCTGAAAGTGGTCACTGACCGTTGCGGAATCCATACCGTGCTGCTCGGCCAGAACACCGAGCTCGACCAAATCCCGCGGCCCGAACTGCTCCGCCGATGCCTTGTACCCGAGCTTGAGACCCTGCGCCACGCCGAACTCCTGTCGTTGGTCGTCCTAGTTGTTCGATTGTGCACCTGCCGCGGTGGGCCGCGCGCTACTGGATCCCCAGAACGGTGACGACCGCGGCAAGCACAGCCACTGCACCGATACCGACGGCGAAGACCCACAGGTCTCGGGACCTCGGCATCGGTGCGCCGTTCTCGAGCGCGTCTCGGACGCGCATCCACCGTCGCAGACCGATGATCGGGGCCGCTGCGGCAAGTCCGATCAGGATCAGGCCGAGGGTGGTTCGGACCCATCCGGTGCTGAAGTCGGGAACGAGATGAACGATTGCGATGCCGCCGGCGAGTAGACCGAGTGAGGTCCGCAACCAAGCGAGAAAAGTGCGTTCGCTCGCAAGGGTGAACCGCTCGTCGGGCCGGGTCACGTCGACGCGGTCATGCGCTCGCGGATCAGCTGGGCCACTCGCTCCGGATCATCGGGAGTGAAGATCGGCGAGATGCGGCGAAGGGTGAGCACCACTGCAGTGTCCTTCGTGGGGCGCTTCACGTCCAGCGGAAGCCACTGATCGATCCACGGAGCACCCCACAGCCGCCACTTACCGTTCCACATGCCGAGAACGGCGGTGTCGACGGCGCGGATCTTCGAGTAGGGCACGAACTTCGCGGTGGCGACAGGAAAGTAGTAATACCTCAGCGTGACTCCGGCCTCGTCGAGGACAACGAGACCATCGTCGTAGACGACGTCGCCATTTATTTGCACAAGTAACGATAAATCCTCGACGGCAGCTCCCGCAACGGCGGATCTCGGCACCTACCCGAGGTTCGATGCAGGCGTTCTCACCAATGTCAGCCGCGATGTTCGCCGCAGCTCGAATCCGATGGACAGGTACAGCTCGATCGCGCGCACGTTCGCATCCGAGGCATGCAGGAACGGTTCCTCGCCTCGGGCACGAATACCGTGGCCGACCGCACGCACCAGGTCCGTGGCAAGACCTTGCCCGCGGAAGGCAGGGTCGGTGCACACCGCGCTGATCTCCGTCCACCCCGGTGGATGCATGCGCTCACCTGCCATGGCGATCAACGAACCGTTCCGTCGGACTCCGAGGTAGGTACCGAACTCGATGGTCCGATGCAGGAACGGTCCGGGCTCGGTGCGCCGAACGAGACCGAGCATCTCCGGAACATCCGCAGCACCCAGCTCGACCGACTCGCCGAAGGGCCGCGTCTCGAGATGCGTGCCGACGAGTTGCACCAAGCCGAAAGTCTCCACACGTGACCATCCGGTCGGCAATTCGCGTTCGGGTCCGTTCAATCCCACGATGGTTCGCGGTCCGAACAACGTGGCGATGTCCTCCCAGTCCTGTGGCTCGAGAATCTCGGGGTGCATCAGAAAGGGGGACACGTCGGGATCCATACGCACTACCCGGCCGCGCCGAACCGCGAACCGCGCGAGCGGGCCTTCGAGAGAACTGCGGACGGGATCGTCGAGCGGATGGGCGGACACAGCAAATAGAGTCGCACGAACGCCCCAGGGCACACACACCCGTCGAGTCTCGACACCAATAGTTATACCGGTATAGTTATTCGTCATACGACGAAAGGCAGCACATGATCGAAATCCTCCCGCCGAGCACAATCCCCCTCGCGCGTGAATCGGGCGCGTTGGTCGCAGAGATCCTCGGGACCATCAGAGAGCGCGCCACCATCGGCACCAATCTGCTCGAAATCGACCAGTGGACCAAGGACATCATCCTCGGAGCGGGAGCGACATCCTGCTACGTCGACTACGCCCCGTCCTTCGGCCGCGGCCCGTTCGGTCACTACATCTGCACCTCCGTCAATGACGCTGTACTGCATGGCCTTCCACACGACTATTCGCTGGCCGACGGCGATCTACTGACGCTCGATCTCGCTGTCGTACTCGGCGGCGTGGCAGCGGACTCAGCCATCAGCTTCGTCGTGGGCGAGCCTCGCCCCGAGGACATAACGATGATCGACGCGACCGAACGAGCGTTGGCCGCGGGCATAGCCGCGGCGCGTCCAGGCAACAAGATCGGCGACATCTCGCACGCGATCGGGACGGTACTGAGCGGTGCCGGCTACCCGATCAACATGCAGTTCGGTGGTCACGGCATCGGCTCGACGATGCACCAGGACCCGCACGTGTCGAACAACGGCAGGCCCGGACGGGGTTACGGGCTCCGCCCCGGGCTGATGCTGGCACTCGAGCCCTGGGTCATGGCGGACACCGACGAACTCGTCACCGATGCCGACGGATGGACCCTTCGCAGTACGACCGGATGCCGCACCGCCCACAGTGAGCACACCGTCATGATCACCGAGGACGGCGCGGAGATCATGACGCTGCGGGCCTGATCGACGGCAGAACGGTTGAAATCTCGGCACGCGGGCCCCAGGCACACGCAGCGTCGATGACGGATGGCGTCGAACCGACGAGATTGCGCAGCGCCGGACGGTCAGTGCGGCAGCGCGGCAACTCTGCGTCGACGGCTTCTGCGCACCACCACGAACACGAGCAGGGCAACCAGGACCACGGCGATGATCGCACCGAGTGCCGTCGCACCGCGGAAACCCGGTGCGCTCGTATCGAGGGTGCGCTCGCCGGCATGGGCGGCGTTGCTGGTGCCGAGAACGATGGTGAGGGTCAACAGGTTCGGGATGGCTGTGACGACGGCCAGGATCACCGCTCCGATGGCCAGCGGCTTTCCGGCTCTGCCCTTGCGAACCGACCAGGCGCTCCAGAAGAACACCAACGGAGCGAACGTGCACACGATGCCGAACAACAGGCCCCACAGAATGCCCTTGGTGAACGTGCGATCGGCGAGGCTCTCCACTCGGAGGCTCCACCAGCGCGGCAGGAATGCAGCCAGAACGAAGTAGGCGATCAACAGCAGGACGATTCCGGCTCCAACGAGGATCCCCCGCCTCTTCCAGTTCACCGAGCTGTTCGACGGTGCGGGCGTGGTCGGATCGGCAGTCATGAGCCCATCGTAGATCGTGCCGACCACTACCCCACGCGCGTCGAGACCCGATCGTTAACTGGCACGTCCGCTGGAACGAGGGGCGTTAGGCTTCGCCGTCATGATCGCCGATTCGCTTCGCAACTGGCTTGTCGATTCCGATCCTGCGCTGCGTTGGCAGGTCGAGCGCGACCTCTTGGGAGAACCCGCCACGGTATGGGAAGCAACTCGCGCCCGAGTCGCCACCGAGGGTTTCGGTGCGAGACTTCTTGCGCTGCAGGACCCGGACGGCCAATGGGCGGGCGGTGCGTTCTTCCCTGCGAACTTCGATGGTGCCACGGCAGTGGGCCAGCCCTGGACTGCAACCACCTGGTCGCTGAATTCGTTGCGCGAGTGGGGCGTCGACGCCGCCGTTCTGCGGGCCCGCCGAACAGTCGAACTGCTCGACACGAACAGTCGGTGGGAGTACGAGAACCTGCCGTACTGGGGCGGCGAAGTGGACTGCTGTATCAATGCGTGGACCGTTGCCAATGGAGTCTGGCTCGGCGCGGACGTCGACGGCATCGTCGAATGGTTTCTCGACCATCAACTGCCGGACGGTGGATGGAATTGCGAGTGGGTCGAGGGATCGACTCGCAGTTCGTTCCACTCGACGTTGAACTCACTGAAAGGGCTACTGGAGTACGACGCCGCAGTCGGCGGCACCGATCGAACTCGTGCGGTCCGGCGCATCGGCGAGGAGTACCTGCTCGAGCGCAAACTCCTCTACACCCTGTCCACGGGCAGACGGGTCGGAGAATGGGTCGGGCAGTTCTGCTACCCGTTCCGGTGGAGGTACAGCGCACTCAATGCTGTCGACTACTTCCGACGCGCCTCTCTGCTCGATGGGACAGCGCCGGATCCTCGCCTGGAGGAGGCAATCGGAGCCATCAGGTCCGCCCGCCGAAGCGATGGATCATGGTTACAGGCCAGGCCTCACCCGGGCGAGGTGTGGTTCGAGACGGATGTATCAGAGGGTGAACCCTCGAAGTGGCTGACGTTGATCGGAACCAGAGTGTTGACCTGGTGGGACGACTACTACCGATAGTTCTCCCCTCACGGCCGAGCTACGGAATCAGGACGAACTTTCCGCGCGGGTGCGCGGACTGCAGCTCTGCGTGCGCCCTCGCGGCGTCGGCGAGCGGGAAGGTCTTGGCGACCGCCACTTCGAACACTCCTGCACCGGCCTGCTCCAACAGCGTCGGTGACGCGAGGCGTCGACGTTTCATACTCTCCGGCCCTCCCACGGTGAGGAACCCGTCTGCCGCTGCCCGACCGAACGCGGCCATCGTCACCAATCTGGCTCGGTTGGTGAGCAATTCGAGCGAGACGTCCACGGCCTCGTCGGTACCCACCGCATCGATGGCGGCGTCGATTCCCTTCGGAGCGGCTGCCCGGACGCGGTCGATCAGCCCATCGCCGTATTCGACGGGTTCGGCACCATAGGCCCGGAGTGCATCGTGATTCTGCCGGCGCGCGGTCCCGATGACGGTGGCACCGCGCTCCCGAGCGAGCTGAGCTACCACCGACCCGACGCCGCCTGCCGCGCCGTGCACCAGCAGCGTGTCGCCGCTCTCGACTCCCACGGATTCGAGTGCGTCGTAAGCAGTTCCAGCGACAGCAAGAACACCGGCAGCAACCTCCCAGTCCAGTTCTGCCGGTTTCGGGAACACGAACCGCGCGGGAGCCAGAATCGTATCGGCGTACGTTCCGGTGTGGCCGGACACGATCACCTCGTCGCCGACGGCAATGGGTCCCGCAGGCCCCTCGACGGCTCCGCCCAACCCAACCACGATCCCCGAGGCCTCGCTGCCCAATGCAATCGGAAGCTTCGACGCGTCGGTGCCGAACGAACCGCTGTAGCTCTTGTAGTCGAAGGGGTTGACGCCGATCGCCTTCACCGCGATCAGTACCTCACCCTCGGACGGTTCCGGTAGATCGACGTCGACGATCTCGATGACGTCGGAACTACCGTAGGACGCTGCGACCGCTGCTCGTGTCATGCGCGGTACAACGGTCACCACGACGCAAATGTTCCGCGCGGCGTTCGGCGACGACTGTTCCGTTACGACCAGTCACACGGCTACCGACAGTTCGGTGCTCTCGCTGCCGACAAGACCTGAATCGATGTGCTGCTCGGCCACATTCGACTCACATCTGTACACGTACTCGACCCAATACCCGACGGTATCGCCAGCGGCGGCAAACCTGTCCAAGACATCCATGCACAGCCAGGTCGCAACCGAGAAATCCTGTTCCGCCCCGTCGAGCCCGATCAGTGCCAACTCGTCACCCACGGCGATGAGAGCGCGATCGACACCGGAACTGCCACGCTCGAGCCATCCCAACGCTCGCCGCAGATACTGCCAGTCGGCCGCGGGCACAGACTCGGTGGCCGATTGCCTGCACAGTTCCGCCGTCGCACCGAGTGCGTCCGCAACCGGTGTGGACAGGGCACCGTCGAACTCGACGAGCAAGCCACGATCGGAATCTATTAGGTCGGCCATGTAGCGCCAACGGGCCGGAAGGGCGATGTCCTCCGGCCACACGTCCGTAGTACCGAACTGAAGTCGAGTGATCAGTTCCTTCGGCGAACTGCACGATACGGCGAAACGAGATGCGTCGTTCATGTCGATCATCCCCACTGGGTCAACACACAACATCGGACACCGGCTCGACACTCGAGTTCGGAGATACTGCCACGCGGTGGCTTTCGTCACCGATGCAAGCAACGCTGCTGTGATCGTTACGTCCGCCTTGGGAATATTGAACGTCGCCTCCAGCATCTACGCGACTCGTCGTTACTCGAAATCGACAACGTCACACTTGTGGGCCATGTGTAATCCGCCACATAGGCCCTCCGACTTCGATTGGCCCGTTCCACGACGCAGGGCCGTTGGGAACGTGTGTTCGAAAATGTGTCGGTGGGTCGCGATAGATTTCGTGCATGCTTTCGGGGGACGGCGGATCAGGGGCGGACGGCATCGAGACCGTGCCGCCCGCCCCCGAGGTGTCCGACCCCGAACTATCGGTGTTGGTCGCTCGTGTCGAGTCCGCGGTCGCCGCATTGACGGAACAGGCGTCGGTGTCGTGGACGAACGCCGACCGGCGCGCGGTGATCCAACGCATGGACGCTCTCACGAGGTCGGTGACGGCGCACTCGCACACCTGGTTGAACGAGTTGATCGCTCAGCACGGACTCGATGTGTATCCGGGCTCGGTGCCGTCGTCGGTGGCGTGGATGCTGCGGATCACCCCACGCGCGGCCGGAGCACGGGTACGCCTGGCCGCGGAGCTGGGCGACCGGACAGCATTGTCCGGTGACGTCCTGCCCGCACTGCTGCCACACACCGCCGAAGCATTACGGGCCGGGTTGCTCGATACCAAGCATGTGCAGATGATCCGCGAATTCTTCCGCCATCTGCCCTCGAGTGTGGACCCGCAGACCCGCGATCTCGCCGAAGAGCAGTTGGTGGGCTACGCATCG
>NZ_JBMIRQ010000057.1:0-191668 GCF_049195265.1 Rhodococcus sp. MALMAid1271
TACCCAGAGGTACGCAAAAGGCGCACGACCCTAGGCGAGCCGAGTGATTTCCACGACCACGTCGAGAGCCGTCGAACCGCCGCCGGAGAAGATGCCCTTCAGCGGGGGCACGTCCGCGTAGTCACGGCCGAGACCCACCGAGACGTGCTGCTCGTTCACGGCGATGGCATTGGTCGGGTCGTAGCCCCACCAGGCACCGGTCCAGGCCTCGATCCAGGCGTGCGACTGCCCTTCGACCGTCGCACCTATCGCAGCTTCCTTCTTGGGGTGCAGGTACCCCGAGACATACCTGCTCGGGATACCGATGCTGCGCAGCATGAGCAAGGTCAGGTGCGCATAGTCCTGGCAGACGCCCTTCTTCTCCGACCATGCCTCGACGGCCGAGGTGTGCACACCCGTCGTTCCCGGCACGTACGACATCTCCTGGTTGACCCAGTTGGCGATCTCCACCACCGATTCCTGCGGCGGCAACCCTTTGGACAGTTTCTTCGCCACGGACGTCAGCTGCCGGTTCTTGGGCACGTACTGGGTGTTGTCCAGCACCTCGTTGAATCGATCCGTGATCGGATCGCTCGCCAGTTCCTTCCACGAAGCAGTCTCGTCGGGGTAGACGAAGGGATCGGTCTCGACGACCGAAGATCCGGTGACCTCGAGTTCGGTGTGCGGTGCGTGCAAATCGAATGCAGTCACGGCCGTGCCCCAGTAGTCGGTGTAACGGTAGGACCGCGTGACCGGGTTGGTCTCGACTCGGTTCAGGATGACGTTCTGCCGGTTGTCACTTCGCGGCGTCAATCGAGCTTCGTTGTACGACGACGTCACCGGTGCGTCGTACTGATAGCCCGTAGTGTGCACCACACGCATCCGCCAGCTCACAGTTCACCTTCCAATTGATCTTCGAATGTTCCTGAGCCGGCATCCGTCCACGCGACCCACGGCGCGGCGTGGAAATACTGCTTCGAGATCGCCTCACCGAGCTCGCGACACGTCTCCTGCAGTGCCAACAGCCGATCCTGCAGATCGTCGAGAATTTCACCGGGACGCAGGAATTCGAGTTCACTGCGAGCTCGGCCGAGAAGTCGCTGTGCCTCGGCACGCGCGCCGACGCGACTGTTGGGCTGGTGATCGAGCTGATCGAGCGAACGCTCTGCCTCATTGAGCGCATAGAACACCGAACGCGGGAAAAGCCGGTCCAGCAACATGAATTCGAGCACCCGCTGTGCGTCGAGAGCTCCGCGATAGGTCCGCAGATAGGTGTCGTGAGCCCCCGCCGAGCGGAGCACCGTCACCCAGGCCGGCGAGGACGGCCGATCGCCCGCACGCGAGAGCAACAGCCGAACGATCATGTCGATGCGCTCCACCGAGCGGCCGAGCAACAGAAAGCGATAGCCGTCGTCGTGACTGAGGGTGGAATCGGCGAGCCCGGCGAACATCGCGGCCCGCTCCTCGATGTAGCTGAAGAATTCGGCCGGCCCGGTGCGCTTGGATGCCCGGATGCGCTCGTTCAGTCCGTTGTAGGTGGTGTTCAGACATTCCCACATCTCACTGGAGGTGACTTCGCGTGCTCCGCGGGCATTCTCGCGTGCACTTGAGAGCGAGTCCACGATGGAGCCGAGCCCTTCACGGCTGAAGGCCACCAGTTCGGTGAGCGACCACACGTCGAGCGAGACGTCCAGCTCGTGCTGGAACCCGAGCACTCGCAACAGCACTCGCGAGATGTGATCGGGATCGACTGTGGCGTCTTCGAGAAGCTGGTGGACCGTGACATCGAGGATGCGAGCAGTATCGTCCGCTCGCTCGACGTACCGTCCGATCCAGTACAGCGACTCTGCATTGCGCGCGAGCATTTACTGTCCACCGCCGTTCGAGTCCGAGTTGGTTGCCTGCTGCTGCTGTTGCTGTTGCTGCTGGTCCATTGTCAGTTCCGGTCCCTGTTCGACCATGGGGGACTCCGGCGGAACGCTGACGATCTCCTCGCCTGCCAGTTCCTGTTCCTCCTGCGAGGTTCGGGTGGCGAGCACCCAGGTGTCCTTGCTGCCGCCGCCCTGACTCGAGTTGACCACCAACGACCCTTCCGGAAGGGCCACTCTGGTCAATCCGCCGGGCAGGACCCACACGTCGTCACCGTCGTTGACCGCGAACGGCCTCAGGTCGACGTGCCGGGGAACCAATCTGTCGCCGATCTTGGTCGGGACCGTCGAGAGCTGCACGACGGGCTGCGCGATCCAGCCTCGCGGATCTGCGCGCACCTTCTTGCTGATCGTCGCCAGTTCCTTCGGCGAAGCATCGGGGCCGAACACGATGCCGTATCCACCGGATCCTTCCACCGGTTTGATGACCAGTTCGTCGATGCGGTCGAGGACTTGCTCGCACTCGTCGTCGAGCCAACACCGGAAGGTGTCGACGTTGGCGAGCAGCGGCTTCTCGCCCATGTAGTAGTCGATGATCGTGGGAACGTAGGTGTAGACCAGCTTGTCGTCTCCCACGCCGTTGCCGACGGCACTCGAGATGACGACGTTGCCCGCGCGGGCGGCGTTGACCAGACCGGCCACTCCCAGCACCGAATCGGGCCGGAACTGCATGGGGTCGAGGTAATCGTCGTCGATACGTCGATAGATGACGTCGACCTGGCGCTCGCCCTCGGTGGTTCGCATGTAGACGATGTTGTCTCGGCAGAACAGGTCGCGACCCTCGACGAGTTCGACGCCCATCAGCCGGGCGAGCAGCGAGTGCTCGAAATAGGCGGAGTTGGCGACGCCGGGTGTCAGAACCACCACCGTCGGGTCGGCCTCGTTGAGGGCAGCTGCGGAGCGCAGGGCGCGGAGTAGATGCGAGGCGTAGTCGCCTACCGCGCGCACGCGGTGGCTGGCGAACAGATCAGGAAACACCCGGGCCATGGTGCGACGGTTCTCCATGACGTACGACACTCCCGAGGGAGAACGCAGATTGTCTTCGAGCACGCGGAACGTGCCCTGTGCGTCGCGCACCAGGTCGATTCCGGCGACGTGGATGCGAACACCGTTGGGTGGCGTGATGCCGACTGCCTCACGATGGAAGTGCTCACAGGAGGTGATCAGCCGCTTCGGGACCACACCGTCACGCAGAATCTCCTGTTCTCCGTAGATGTCGGCGAGGAACATCTCGAGCGCTTTGACGCGCTGCTTGATGCCGCGCTCGAGCCGTGACCACTCTCCCGCGGCGATGACGCGGGGAACCTGGTCGAGCGGAAAGGGACGTTCCTGGCCGGACAGCGAGAACGTGATGCCCTGGTCGACGAACGCTCGTCCCAGTGCATCCGACCTGGCATCGAGATCCGATGCGTTCGCCGGGGCAAGGGCAGTGTGAATGCCCTTGTACGGGGTTCTGGTACGACCGTCCACGTCGAACATCTCGTCGAAGGCCAGGCCGTATTTCCCGACGTCGGAGTACCCCCCGAACACGCCGTCGGCCTCCGGTTCGACGCGATCCGCGGACTTGGATTTGCTCGCTTTGGCCTTGGTGGTGGCAGTCGCTGCCGATCGCGGACTCATCCTGGTCATGTTGCTACAGAGACAGTAGTTAGGCGCGGTAGAAGCGTTAATTTCTTGAAACGCATCCCTAGGAGTATCCGAATTGGGTTCTGACCGGCCGTGCTGGTATTCTCGATCTTCGGCGCAGGGCTCATCGCTCAGCAGCAGACTTCGGGCATTCCATCATGGATCGCCCTGACCGGAATACCGACGAAGACGACAAGGATTTTACGCGTGGCCAATATCAAGTCCCAGAAGAAGCGGATTCTCACCAATGAGCGTGCGCGTCTGCGCAACCAGTCGGTGAAGTCCTCCCTTCGTACCGTCATCCGCTCGTTCCGCGAGGCACAGGCTGCGGGCGACAAGGACAAGGCTTCCGAGATCCTCCTCGACGCAGGCCGCAAGCTCGACAAGGCCGCAAGCAAGGGCGTCATCCACAAGAACCAGGCCGCCAACAAGAAGTCGGCACTGGCACTGGCAGTCAACAAGCTCTGATACACCACTGAGCTCGACAGAGCCCGCTGCATCCTCTCGGATGCAGCGGGCTCTGTCGTGTGTGGGGCTCTGTCGTGTGTGGGGCTCTGTCATTTGTGAGGCCTGGTGTGTGGGTCTGAAGTGTGTAGGCCTGTCCTGGACGAGCCTGGGTCGGCCTACCGCCCCAACGCCGCCACCTCGGCAACGGCTTTCTCCACGGCGTAGTCCGCATCCGCCGCCTGACCTTTGACGTCGGCGTTCAGTTGCGCCACCACCCGCAGCGCCTGCGCGATGGACCGGCCGTTCCAGCCACGTGCCTGACCCTGCGCCTTCTTGATCTTCCACGGCGGCATGCCCAGTTCGCCGGCCATGCGGAACGGGTCTCCGCGGCCCGCCGATCCCACGAGCGCGATAGTGCGCACGGCATCGGCCAGTGCGTCCGCGAGCAGGACATGCGCGACGCCCCGATGCATCGCCCACCGCACCGCCTCAAGAGCGCCCGCCCGATCACCGATGACGGCTTTGTCGGCAACATCGAATCCGGATACCTCGGCCTTGCCCGAGTAGTACCGACGCACCGCAGCCAGATCCACTTTGCCTCCGGTATCGGAGACCAACTGCGAACAGGCCGAAGCCAATTCGCGGAGCTCGCTGCCGACCGCCTCGACGACGGCCTCCATCACCTCGCCGCTGACGCGAACGTCGGCGGCACGAAATTCACCGCGCACGAAGTCGATGCGCTCGGCGGGTTTGGTGAGCTTGGCGCACTCGTGCACCTGTGCGCCACACTTCTGCAACGCCCCGACCATGGCCTTCGCCCGACCGCCGCCGGAATGCATGACCACCACCACTGCGCCCTCGGGCGGATCGGTGGCTGCATCGAGGACGAGAGCAACTGCGTCCTTACCCGCCTCGGCCGCGGCCTCCAGAACGACGACGCGGTCCTCTGCGAACAGCGACGGGCTGAGCAGTTCGGCGAGTTCCGGGGCACTCGCGTCGCCGGTCCGCAGCCGCGTGACCGGAAGGTCCTCCCCCGGAATCGCTGCATTCGCTCGCACCTGAGCCACGATCGCCGCTACCGCGCGGTCCATCAGAAGCTCCTCGTCGCCGAGAACCAGATGCAGAGGTGCCACACTCGAAGTCACACCCGTGATCGTGCCATGAGGGGCCGACAGCTCGGGCATCCGCTTCCCACCGACCGCTCCCACATCCCGGGCGTTCACCACAGCCCGAGCATCACCACAGCCCGAGCATTCACCACAGCAATGCCGCGGCCCACCAGGCCAGGGCTGCCAGCGCCACCCCGGCGGCAATCCACCGAAACGCCCGCACCCGCAGAGCCGCCAGCAGCGCTGCGGTGCCGAGCACCGTCGATGCCGCACCCATCGGTCCGTCCGGGGTGCCGACGCTCGCGGCAGGCACCGACGCGGCCTTCTCGGCCACCGCGATCAACCACCACAGCGGAGCCGACGCCAACTGCGCTGTCCACTCTGCGGCGGTGGTGCTCACGGTGGCGATCACGGCGGTCACAATTCCCACCACGGTGATCGGGGCGACAACCGGGGCCACCACCACGTTGGCTGCGACGCCCACGAGGCTGAGGGTTCCCGCCATGGCCGCGATCACCGGTGCCGTCACCGCGTGCGCCGCCGCGGCCACCGCAACCACCTCCGCGGCCGTTCGCGGCCAGCCGCGAGCACGCAGCCAGTCGACCCAGATCGGCGCGAGCAGCACGAGCCCGGCGGTGGCGAACACCGACAGTACGAAACCGACGTCCACCGCCAGCCTCGGCCACCATGCGAGCAAACCCAGCACCGCTCCGCACAGCGCCGGGACTGCTTGCCTGCGCCTACCGGTGACGAGCGCCAACAAGCCGATCGAGCCCATCACCGCCGCGCGCAGCACACTCGGCGACGGCCGAGCCACGATCACGAACGCAAGCAGCACGACGAACGCAACTGCGACCGTCGCCCGCGGACCGATCCCCAGGCCGCGCAAGACCAACAGCACCGCGCCGACCAGAATGGAAAAGTTTGCGCCCGACACCGCCGTCAAATGCGTCAGCCCGGCCGCTCGGAAGTTCTCGACCACCGACTCGTCCATCATCGAAACATCCCCGACCACGAGACCGGGCAGCAAACCTGCACGATCCGGCGGCATCGAATTCTGCGCCACCGCAGCCAAATTCGCTCTGAACGCGCCGGCAGCAGCCGAGATCGCCCCTGGTTCGTCTACCGTGACGGGCGGGGCCGATGTGCGGATCACCGCCACGCTCATGTCCGGTCGAGTGGGCACACCCAGCCTGCCTCGAACGGTGACCTCCTGTCCGGGCAACAGCGACAACCAACTCGACTCAGGTGCGATGATCGACACCCGTCCCCCGACATACAGCGCGTCGCCGCCAACGTCGACGCGAGTGAGTTCGGCCTTCACCAGCACCATCGGGGGTCCCGCCGACGACAAGCGACGTGGATCCTCCTCCAGCCGCACCGATGCGGTGATCCAGGCACGGTCCTCAGCGGCCGCGGCCACGGGATGGAGTGCAATCGCGCGCATCTGAAGCCATATGGCTGCGCCGAAGCACAGCGCGAGCACGATCACCGCGGCCACGCCCGCACCGCTGGGTCCCGTGACCGCCCGTCGCGTCGACACCAGACGCAGGGCCGTCGATCCGAGTAGTACCACCATGATCGTCGAGGCGGTCGCGATCACCGCCGCACCGGGTCCATCGAGGATTCCGACTGCCGTGATCGCCCAGCACACCACGGCAACCGGAACCAGTCGAACATCGAAGGGAGCACTGTCCTCGGCCTGCGAGACAGCGGGCGGCGCGCCGTCCGTCTTCATCCGACGTGCACCAAATCGCGGATCTTCGCCAGCCTGCCGGGCCCGATGCCGTCCACTTCGGCGAGCTGATCCACAGTGGCGAAGCGGCCGTTGATCTCTCGCCACCGCACGATCGATGTCGCGGTCACCGGACCGACACCGGGCAGCGCGTCCAGTTCGGGGACACTAGCGGCGTTGAGATCGACCGTGCCGACATCCGCGGATCCCGCCGCAGTACCGGCCGAGGCTGCACCGGTGTCGGTAGTCAGGCTCTGCGCCGATGTCGTGCTGCTCACCGGTGGGCCTGCTTCCGGTGGCACGAGTCCGATGACGATCTGGTCACCGTCGGCTACTCGCGCGGCCATGTTCAGCGCCAGCAGATCGGCACCTTCCACGGGTCCACCGGCAGCAGCCAACGCGTCGGCCAGCCGAGAACCGGGTTGCAGTCTGACCAGACCGGGGTTCGACACCAAACCCACGACGCTGACGACCAACTCCATCTCGACGGCGGCGTCCGGTGCCGACGTGACCAAGGGGTCCGCCGTATCGGCGGTCACCACAGCCAGCGGTGGTGCCGGGGCAGCCGTCGGCGAGTCTCGAAACACTGCACCGGCCGCGAGCAGGACGACGAAGACTCCGGCCACCGCCAATGCGATCGCGCCATGACGTCCTGGGTCCACGCGCGCCGAGCGCCATCGCTGTGGGAGTACCGATGACAACAACGAGCCCGGTCGATGCGAATCCGGCAACAGCCAATCCGGAGTCGCGGCCGCACCGTCGGGGGTCCGATCTTCCCCCTCTCCGCGATCCGGCAACCCGCTCTCGTGTACCACAGCGGGCTGCCTTCGCGCGGCAGTCAATCGCGCCACAGTGTGCGCCCGATTCTCGTCACCGCCCATGTATCAGGACGCTAGTGCTCGCACGTCGGCTCCCGGGACGATGACGCTGGTCGCGAATTGCCCTGTGCACAAACCGGTTGCCTGTGGATGAGCCGCCCGATCGGTACTGCTATCGACGTGCCGGTGCGACGACGACGCCGACCGCGCCTGGCCCGACGTGAGCTCCCAACACAGCCCCGAAGGGATACACCGCGATGCTGGTGGACAGCGGGATTCGGGCGGACAACATGGCGGCGACGTTCTCGGCGCGCTCCGCGCACTGCATGTGGTGCACCGCGAGCGCTACCCCCGAATCGGACCCCACCTCGGCCGCCGCAGCGACGGCTGCATCGACGAGCTTGTTCATCGCCTTGGAGGAAGTCCGTGCCTTCTCCCGCAGCACGAGGGTGCCCTCGCTGATGTGCAGTACCGGTTTCATTGCCAGTGCCGTCCCGAGTAGCGCTGCGGCGGTACCGATCCGACCGCCGCGTCGAAGATGATCGAGACGATCGACGACGATGAAACACCGCGAGGTCGTCGCTGCGGAGACGGCCTCGTGATACACCGAATCCAGATCCGCTCCCCCGGCGGCCGACTGGGCAGCATCGAGCACTGCGAATCCCAACCCCATTCCCGCAGAAGCAGAATCGACCACCCGGATGGCAGATCCCACCTGCTCGGCGGCCTGACGCGCGGCCTCCCACGTGCTCGACAACCCACGCGAGATGTGCAGCGCCACAACGCCGGCCCCACGACTTCGGTCGAGAGCGGCGGCGTACACCTCGGCCAGTTCGCCCGGCGACGCGCCCGCAGTGGTCACCGGCTTACCCGAAGTGGAGTCGTCAGGGATCTCGTCGACACCCTCTCGATGGTCGACGCCGTCGACCAACACGTGCAGGGGCACCACAGATATTCCGTGCTCGGCAGCGAGTGTGGACGGCAGGCATGCCGAGGAGTCGGTGACGACGACTACGGTCATCGCTTCGGAATCGTCGCGGACGCAGCCACGGGGCGCAGGGCCTCGAGCATCGCTTCTGCCACTGCCACGTGCGCGTCCCACCCCCAGTGAATACCGTCGGGATTCGCGTTCTCGGAGTCGATGTTCGGGCGCACAGCGTCCGCGAGATCGACCATGGGAACATTGTTGTCCGTGCTCCACGAACGTAATGCACGTACTGCAGGTTCTCGGCCCGAGTGCACTCTTCCGTAGGCATCGCAGCGGTGCACCGACGGGTAGGTGCCGACGACGGCGAGGTCGGGACGCACGTAGGCCAACGCTGCCCTGGTCTGCTCCAGATAGTCGACGCTCAGCCGCGGCGGCAGTGCGACGGGCCACCCCAGATGCGAGAGAACCGGTTGCACCGCTTGGTATCCCGCGCGAACTACGCGCCGAAGAGCAGGGGGTCTGATGTACCTGATCTGCTCTCGCAGCGCGGTGGGCAAGGGCGACGGAAGCGAGTCCATCCCGCCGATCGCGAGGACGACAGCACCGGCACGGGGAATGGCGGCCCAGACCCGCGGGTCCTGAGTCAGTGCCCACCACGCGTCACGACTGGTCCACCCGATCCGCGCAACCAGCTCCACCGTCCAACCCAGTTCTGCGGCAACAAGATTGGGCCACAGGCGTGGATCGTCGACGGGTAGACCGCCCTCTGGCCCGTAGTAGCTCAGCGAATCTGCGAGCACGAGCAGTGTGGGCTGGTTCCCAGTCGCGTCAGAGGACGTCACTGGCCACTCGCGCCGAAGCATTCCACACGTCGAGACGCCACGACGGTGCGTCACCGGCTCCGTGCGCACCGAGCTGTACCCAGCTGGTGTTGGCCAGTCCGCCGAGCACAGGCCATCGATCGGTCGGCAGATCGAGCAGTGCCGCGGTCAGCGCCGCGATCAAGCCTCCGTGTGCGACGAGCACCACTGGCTGTGCGCTGCTGTCTGCGCCCCACTCGGGGACACTGCTCAGGAGCTCACGAACCAGCGGAACACTGCGGGCGGCGACGTCGAGTCGGCTCTCTCCGCCAGGTGGGGCGATGGTGGCATCGGCGCGCCAGGCCGGGCGCGCACCGGGCGCGATGGCGTCGACCTCAGTGTGGGTCAGTCCCTGCCATTGACCGAGATGAGTTTCGCGCAGACGCTCGTCCGTCGTCACCGGCACCTGTGCGGCATCCCCGAGAGCCACCGCCGTGTCGAGGGCACGCTTGAGGTCGGAGGAGACGATCCGGATCGGCTCACGCGTCGCCAGTTCCGTGGCAGCTGTCTTCGCTTGAGTTCGACCGAGCTCGGTGAGATCGGTGTCGAGCTGGCCCTGCATCCGGTCGGTGGCGTTGTACTCCGTCTGCCCGTGCCGCAGCAGGATGAGTCGTCTGATCATTGCTCCGGTTCTTCGGTCGGATGCTGCCCGAGACCGGGAACCTCGATGGTCGGGCAGTCCTTCCACAGCCGCTCGAGTGCGTAGAAGTTGCGCTCGTCGTTGTGCTGGACGTGCACGACGATGTCGGAGTAGTCCAGCAGCGCCCAGCGACCTTCCCTCGTACCCTCGCGACGAATCGGCTTGTGACCGGCCTCACGGAGCTGATCTTCGATGTTCTCCACGATCGAGTTGACCTGACGCTCGTTGGGTGCGGAGGCGATCACGAAGCAGTCGGTGATGTAGAGCTGGTCGGAGACGTCGAGAATCACCACGTCGCCGGCCAGCTTGTCGTCGGCTGCGAGCGCGGCGATACGCGCCATCTCGGCGGCTTCGGCTGTTGCAGTCACTTGGGTGTACTCCCACTCGATTGGTTCGGATTCTCGGTCATTGCGCTGGTGACCGGTCCTTCCGGTTGCTTCTTCTGAGGTGCAGGCTCCGACATGGTGACGGAGCCGTCGAGGCGTTGCGCGCCTCGTGGTCGATAGAGATTTCTCTTCGAGATGTATTGCACGACGCCGTCCGGCACGAGATACCAGACGGGTCGATTCTCTCCGGCTCGAATTCGACAGTCCGTCGACGATATCGCGAGTGCCGGGATTTCCATCAATGTGAGGATGTCGGCAGGCAACGATCGAAGATGGTTGGCCAGATGTTCGACGCCGAGCTCGAACCCCGGACGCGAGACTCCCACGAACTTGGCGAGCTCGAACAGCTCCTCCCAGCTCTGCCACGTCAGAATCGATCCCAGGGCGTCCGCGCCGGTGATGAAAAACAACTCCGCGTTGGGATGCTGCGCCCGAAGATCACGCAGGGTGTCGACGGTGTACGTCGACTTCTCTCGGTCGACGTCCACGCGACTGACCGAGAATCGCGGATTGGACGCGGTCGCGATGACCGTCATCAGGTAGCGGTCCTCCGCCGGGCTGACCGTCTTGCCTTCCTTCTGCCACGGGTTTCCGGTGGGGACGAAGATCACCTCGTCCAGGCCGAACTTGTTCGCCACTTCGCTGGCGGCGACGAGGTGCCCGTGGTGAATGGGGTCGAAAGTGCCGCCCATCACGCCGAGACGGCGAGCGGGCCGCCTGTTCGTTTCGGCGTCGGAGTCGGGTTCGCGCTGCACAACCGCCGATTCTACGGCCGAGACGCAGCCGTCCGTCACACCCCTCACACCGGCAGCAGACGGGAGACCACGGTGGCGAGCTGCTGGGCCGACCGGCACTCGTGCATTGCGATCACATCGGCGTATACCCTGGCCGCCGAATCACCGGACCCCCACTGCGATTTCGGCTCGGGGTTGAGCCAGTACGCATGCTTGGCCACCGAGACGATGTGCGCCAACACGGGTAGCTTCGGTTCGCGGTAGTTGGTGCGGGCGTCACCGAGAATCAGCACCGAACTGCGACCGGTGACCGCGTGCGCGTACTTCTCGTCGAAGGTCGTCAGTGCCCGTCCGTAGTCGGAGTGCCCGTCGTAGGTCACCAGATCCGACTCTCGGATGATGCGACTCATCGCGGCACCGAGATCGGAACCGGAATCGAAGAACCGTGTCACCTCGTCGGTGGAGTCGATGAACGCGAAGATGCGCACTCGCGAGAACTGTTCGCGCAATGCGTGCACCAACAGCAGGGTGAAGTTACTGAATCCCGCTACCGATCCCGAAACATCGCACAGTACAACCAGTTCCGGACGGGATCGACGCGGCTTTCTTTCGACCAGATCGATCGGAATGCCGCCGGTGGACATCGATGTGCGCAGGGTGCGGCGCAGATCGATCGAGCCGTGCCTGCTTCGACTGCGCCGCACTGCAAGTCGTGATGCCAACAACCGGGCCAGCGGTGTGACGTTGCGTCGCAGCGCAGCCATCTCACTGTCCGAGGCCCGCAGGAAGTCGACTTCCTCCGCCAGTTTGGGCACACCGTAGCTCGCCACCCGCTCGCGCCCCAGTTTTTCGGCCGATCGACGCCTCGTCTCGCTCTCGACCATCGAACGAAGATCTGCGATGCGTTGTGCTGCAGTACGTTTGGCAACTTCGGATTCGTAGTCGTCGGTAGGCCGATCCGGTGCATCGTCACTGCGACCGAGCAAGCCGTCGAGAATCTTGCGGAGCAATGTATCCGGTGCGACCTCGCGGAGGGCCTGGTAGGCCGAGAACGACGGCCCGTTCGAGGACTTGTACTGGCCCAGTTCTTCCACCATCTGCGCCGCCAACATCTGCGTCAACTGCGCAGCCTCCGCCGAATCGTCGGAGAGCAGGTCGACCAACAGCTCGCGGAGCGCATCGATGTCCACCTCGCCGGCCTCGGTTCGGGGTAGTGCAGTGTCGATCTGCCCCGAGTCCCTCCTGCCCGACGCCACCGGGAACCACAGATCGAACACGGCGTCGAATACGGCGCGGTGCGTCGGCCGTCGCAGTAGCGAGCAGGCCAGGCCCTCGCGTACGGCCTCCCTGTCGAGCAGGTCCAGAACCGACAGAACGCGGCCGGCGTCGACGGTCTCGGACGGACCGACCGACACCCCGCGTCGACGCAGCGCATCGACGAACCCCACCAGGTGTCCGGGGAATCCGTGCGGGTCGGCCATGTCAGTTCAGACGAAGTTCGGCTGCAGCTCGGACCTGGTCCGACTGGTGCTTGAGCACCACACCGAGGGTGGCACGAACGGCGTCGTCGTCGAGCGTGTCCATGCCGAGCGCCAGTAGCGTGCGGCCCCAGTCGATCGTCTCGGCCACCGACGGCAGCTTCTTGAGCTGCATTGCGCGCAGCACCCGCACGGTCTTGACCATCTGCTCTGCGATTGCCTCGGGCAACTCGGGGACACGGCTGGCGAGAATTCGGCGCTCGAGATCGGCATCGGGAAAGTCCAGATGCAGGAACAGGCACCGGCGCTTGAGGGCCTCGGACAGCTCACGAGTTGCGTTGGAGGTCAGCACCACGAACGGCGTGCGCTCCGCGGTGATCGTGCCGAGCTCGGGGATGGTGACCGCGAAGTCACTGAGTACCTCGAGCAGCAGTCCTTCGATCTCGACATCGGCCTTGTCGGTCTCGTCGATGAGCAGCACTGTGGGATCGGTCCGTCGTATTGCCTGCAGGAGCGGGCGCGCCAGCAAGAACTCCTCGGAGAAGACGTCGAGCTTCGTCGAGTCCCAGTCGGCGCTGGTGCCGGACTGGATACGCAGGATCTGCTTGGCGTGGTTCCACTCGTACAGCGCGCGAGCCTCGTCGACGCCCTCGTAGCACTGCAGCCGCACCAGCTCGGCACCGGTGGTCTGCGCGACGGCTCGGGCGAGTTCGGTTTTGCCGACGCCCGCCGGACCTTCGATCAGGAGCGGTTTGCCGAGTCGATCGGCGAGAAACACCGACGTCGCCGTCGCCTTGTCGGCCAGGTACCCCGTCTCTGCCAGCCTGCTCTGAACATCGTCCACGCCAGCGAACAGCGGGGGTGTTGTCGGTAGGGCACGGTCCACGTCACAACTCCTACAAGATCGGGTCTGGCCTGGGTGTCAGGCATCTCGGATGTGTCCGTCGCCCCATACGGTCCATTTGGTCGAGGTCAGCTCGGGCAGTCCCATCGGTCCGCGGGCGTGCAGCTTCTGCGTGGAGATACCGATCTCGGCTCCGAAGCCGAATTGCTCGCCGTCGGTGAACGCGGTGGAGGCATTGACCATCACTGCCGCGGCGTCGACCCGCTGGGTGAACTCGCGCGCGGCCCCGATGTCGGATGCGACGATCGCCTCCGTGTGGCCGCTGCCGTAGCGGTCGATGTGCTCGATCGCCTCGTCGATGCCGCCGACGACCTTCAACGCGATGTCGAGTGAGAGATACTCCTGCGACCAGTCCTCGTCGTGGGCCGGCACCAGTCCGGGCAGGTCACCGTGCACGGTGACGCTGTGCATCTGGAACGCCTGCAGCAGCCGGGGCACCATCGTTTCGGCGATCGCGGCGTCGACCAGGACCGTCTCGGCAGCGTTGCAGACGCTGACTCGACGGGTCTTGGCGTTGAGCACGATCCTCTCGGCCGTGTCCTGATCGGCCGAGGAATGTACGTACACGTGACAGTTCCCGACGCCCGTCTCGATGGTCGGGACGGTAGCGTCACGGACCACGGCAGTGATCAGTCCTGCTCCGCCGCGGGGAATCACGACGTCCACCAGGCCGCGTGCCTGAATGAGGTGGGTGACCGTGGCTCGGTCTGCGCTGCCGAGGAGCTGCACTGCGGCCTCGGGTAGACCGTGAGCGGCCAACGCGCCCTGCAGGGCGGCGACGAGTGCGGCGTTGGACTGGGCGGCAGACGACGAACCGCGCAGTAGCACCGCGTTGCCGGACTTGAACGCGAGACCGAACGCGTCGACGGTGACGTTGGGGCGTGCTTCGTAGACCATGCCCACCACCCCGAGCGGCACCCGCACCTGCCGGATCTCGAGCCCGTTGGGAAGCGTCGAACCGCGGATGATCTCGCCGATCGGATCGGGTAATCCGGCCACCTGCCGCAGCCCCGCGGCGATGCCGTCGATGCGCGACGCGGTCAGGCGCAGCCGGTCCAACAGACCTTCGTCCGTACCGGCGGCCCGCGCGATCTCGATATCGGCTGCGTTCGCGGTCAAGACCGATTCGGCGGCAGCAACCACGGCATCGGCGGCGGAGCGGAGCAGCGAGTCCTTCTCCGCGGTCGTCAGCAATGCCAGCGCACGCGAGGCGATCCGTGCCCGACGAGCAGCCGAGTGCACGTTCTCACGCTCGTCGACTGTGGTGGGCTCCGATTCGGCCGAGACGGAAGCAGTCATGAACTACACCCTAGTGGGGCCGGGAATGATGCGGCACCGCGATACCAGCGCGCCTTTCTGTCGAGACACGGCGACGGGTCAGGGGACGAAGCCGAGTTTCTTGTCCACCACATTGAGCAGCGGTTCGCCCCGAAAATACCGTTGCGCGTTGTCGGCGAACACGTGCGCGAGTCGACGCTTCCATCCTGAGGCGTCTCCGCTCATGTGCGGGGTGACGACGACGTTCTCGGCCGTCCACAGGGGATGGTCGGCAGAGAGCGGCTCGGTGTCGAAGACGTCGAGCGCGGCACCCGCGATGTGTCCGCTGCCCAGGTGCGCCAGCAGTGCATCGGTGTCGAGCAGTTCGCCTCGCCCCACGTTGATGATCCGCGATCCGGGCTTCATCGCGGCCAGCACCGCGTCGTCGACCAGTCCCCGCGTCTGTTGGGTCAAAGGGGCGACCAGCACCAGGTAGTCGGCTCGAGTGGCAACGGCCGCCAGGTTGTCGCTGGCGTGTACGGTGCCGAAGTCACGGTCGCCTTCTCGCGCAGTTCGGCCGACTCCCGAGACAGACATTCCCACCGCCGTCAACAGGTTCGCTATGGCGCGACCGATCGCTCCGGTGCCGACGACCATCGCGTGAGCACCATCGATCCGTTCGGTCTCGCGATGCTGCCACACCCTCGAATGCTGCAGTGCGCGCGAGCGTTCCGAATCTTTGGCGAACGCGAGGATCTGCGCCAGGACGAACTCTGCGATCGGTCGATCGAATACGCCCCGCGAATTGGTCACGACCACATCGGAATCGACAAGCTCGTCGAACATCAGCGAGTCGACGCCGGCGGCGGCGATGTGGATCCATTTGAGCGAACCACAGCGTGGCCACGCGGATTCGACTGCAGGAGAAAAGAAGTCCCACAGCAGCAATGCGTCGGCACCGTCGACTGCATCACCGAGTGTGTCGGCGGTGGCGTACCGCACGTCGGCGACCTCCGCGATGGAATCGAGTCCATCGGGAAGGTCGCCTGCGTGCAGGACGACGAGAACGGGCGCCACTATTTCTTCTTGTATCCGACGAGTTCGACGCCCGAGGCCGCCACCTCGTCGTCGTTGTCGCCGGGGCATTGGGTGCCGCGTAGGGACCGCCCAGCAGTTTCGGGCATCAGCAGAATCGGGACGAACGCGATAGCAGCGGCGATCATCATATACCAGCCCGGGATCAGGTCCGAGCCCGTTCGGTCGATCAGGAACGTCAGGATCAGCGGAGCCGTACCGCCGAACAGCGATGTCGAGACGTTGTAGCCGATGGCGAACGACCCGTAGCGCACCTGGGTGGGGAACAGCGCAGGCAGCGTCGAGGACACACACGAGGTCATGATGACCAGTAGCAGTCCGAGACCGAGCAGACCGATGGTCTGGCCGATCAGGCCGGCGTTGATGATGAGCAGGAACAGCGGCACGCTGAACACGAAGTATCCGACGCAGGCCGTCAGCAGCAGCGGCTTTCGACCGATTCGATCGGACAGGGCTCCGATCGGGTTGATGATGGCCATCATGATGAGCATGATCACCACGAGGGTGAAGTTGGATTCGGTGGTGCTGTGCCCCAGGGTGTCACTGAGATACGAGGGCAGGAACGTCAGCACGGTGTAGTAGGCGATGTTCAGCAGCAGCACGAACCCCATCAGAATCAGGATCCGCTGCCAGTAGGTCATGGTGGTCCTCAGCGAGGCCATGGCTCCGCCTTCGCCTTCGTCGACCGTCCCGCCGTCTTCCTTGGCCTCGGAGAACACCGGCGAATCCTCGAGCCGGGTTCGTAGCCACAGGGCCACCATGCCGAGCGGAAGTGTCAGCAGGAAGGGAATTCGCCAGCCCCAGGCTTCCATGGTCTCGTCGCCGAGCACGACGTTGAGCAGTGTGCACAGGGTGGCACCGCCCACGGTGCCTGCGAGGGTGCCGAACTCGAGGAACGATCCGAAGAATCCTCTGCGCTTGTCCGGTGCGTATTCGGCCATGAACACCGCTGCGCCGCCGTACTCACCACCGGTGGAGAAGCCCTGTACCAACCGGCAGGCGAGCAGCAGCAGCGGCGCGCCGATACCGATGGTGTCGAAGGTCGGAAGCACACCGATCAGTGCCGTGGCGACGGACATCATGGTGACCGTCAGCACGAGGACTTTCTGCCGCCCGATTCGGTCGCCGAGCGGGCCGAGCACGATGCCACCGATGGGGCGAATGATGAACGACGCGGCCAGAACGGCGAAGGTGGACAGCAGGCTCGCTCCGCCGTCCTCGGAGGGGAAGAAGTTGGCTGCGATGTAGACGGCGAGGTAGCCGTACACCGCGTAGTCGAACCACTCGACTGCATTACCGAGTGCTGATCCGCCGATGGCGCGGTGCAGGATTTTCGTCTCGTCCGGGCTCAGGGTCTCGGTACTCGGGGGATATCCGGTCGGCGCTGCTGCCGACCCTGAATTGTTGGTCACGGTCGAAATACCTCTCGCTTTTGTGGACAAAGTGGAGCGTCGGTGTGGTACTTCGCAGCGTTCGACACTACGACGACGCGCACCTTCGGTGTCGGCCAACCCCCTCCCGCGACGCTAAAGCCCTGCTAGCGCCGTCATTCTGATGGCCGTCAACACGTATGCTCTTGCGCTGTCGGTCAATTGACGCACCGCGACGGATTCGTCCGGCCGATGAGCTTGGCTTTCGATCTCGCCTGGGCCCAACACGATAGTTGGGATACCCATCTGTTCTGCCACGAAACCACCGTCGCACGATGCGGTCCAGATGTCAGTGGAACGGCCGATTCGTACCGCTCCGGCGTCGATGACCGATTGGACTGCCGTGCTGACCAATCGATCGTTCACACTGGTCAGAAAGCCCGGCATCTCCATCGACACACCGACGTCCAGGTCGATGCCGGAGCCGATGTCGCCGACCGATTCGATACGTGATCGCAGATCCTCGACGACTCCGGCTGCACTCTCCCCTGGCAACAGGCGTCGATCGACCGTGACGACGCACCGATCGGCGACCATCGAGGTGCCCGTGCCGCCGGCAATCGTTCCCACATTCCACGTGGCGGGACCCAAATCCGGGTCGGGGTGCTCGTCCAACTCGGTCTGCGAGGCCTCGATGACCGAGATGATGCGTGCGGCGGCCGAGATTGCGTTCGCTCCGTTGCGCGGCTGCCCCGCGTGAGCAGAACGACCTCGAATGTCGATCTCGAGATTCGACGCTCCTCGGCAACCGAAGATGGTGACCAGATCTGTCGGCTCCGCCACCACGCAATGGCTGTACTTTCGCAGGCCCGGCTCGGCTACGAACGCTCTGATGCCAAGGCCGGTGTCCTCCTCGTCGACCAGGCAAGCCAACGTCATCGGATGCTCGTCCGCCAGACCGGCCCGAAACACGGCGGTCATCGCGGAAACGACCGCGGCCAGACCGCCTTTCATATCGCAGGCCCCGCGACCGAAGATTCGGCCGTCTCGGACCACGGCGGAGAACGGATCGGTGGTCCAACCGGTTCCCGCGGGTACCACGTCGGAGTGCCCGACGAACAGAACTCCGGGCCGCTCGTCGGACCCGATGGAGACGATCACGTTGGGTCGCCCCGGAGCCACCTCGCGGATCCGAACGTCGAATCCCTGTGCGCGGCAGTAGTCGGCGAGTACCTGCGCTGATTTCTCCTCGGTGTCCCCCGGGTTTTCACCGCCTGCGTCGATCAATGCCGCAGTGAGAGAGACGATGTCGTGCTCGTCGATCGCGTCGAGCAGGACCTGTTCGGACGTCGAAACCGTCATCGAGTGGGGTCGGAGGCGAGCAGGTGCTTGGATTTGTCCACCGCCGCAGCGAGCCTCTTGATTCCTTCTTCGATACGTTCTGGGGTCGACGAGGCGAAGCACAGGCGCAACGAATCGTGAAATTTGCCGCCCACCGACAGCGCTGGCCCGGGGATGTAGGCTACGCCTTCGGCCAACGCCGTCTCGAACAGATCCTGGGTCGAGAAGTCGACGTCATTGCCGCGCAATGTCGCCCACAGAAAGAATCCGCCCTCGGGATCGGTCGTGGACATCGAATCGCCGAAGTGCTCGGCGATGCTGTTCTGCATCGCGACCTTGCGCGGAAGGTACACCGACGCCAACGACCGCAGATGCTCCTCGAGCAATCCACGCCGGATGTACTCGGCCACCATCCGCTGTGCAGGCAGATTGGTGCAGGTGTCCATTGCCTGCTTGGCGTTGATGATCAACTGTCGCGCCTCGGGTGCGGCATCGACCCACCCCACCCGCAGTCCTGGCGCAATCATCTTGGAGAAGGTGCGCACCGAGAAGATCAGTGGGTCGTTCGGACTGAGAGTGCCGAAACCGGGGATGGATTCACCCGAGAACCGCAACAGACCGTATGGATCGTCGTCGAGAATCACCGAGCCCCAGCGATGTGCCAGTTCGATCAACAGCAGTCTGCGTTGGAGCGACATGGTCACCCCGGACGGGTTCTGGAAGTTGGGAATCACGTAGATCATCTTCGGCAGCCGGCCCGCACGTTCGACGAGCTCGGGCAACGCCTCGACGATCAGACCGTCACTGTCCATCGGGGCCTCGAGGATATCGCCCCCGTAGCTGAGCACAGTGGCTGTTCCGTTGGTGTACGTGGGACTTTCGACGATCACCAGGTCTCCCGGATCGACGAACAACTTGCATGCGATATCGAGGCCCTGCATTCCGCCGGAGGTGATCACCACCCGATCTTCGGACGTAGGCTCACCCACCGACTCCAGATACGCGAGCAGTGCCTCCATCAAGCCGGGGTCACCTTCGGTCGCACCGTAGTCGAATGCATCCGCCGTGAGGACGGTGCCGGCGATGTCGGTGAACGCGGCGGCCGGAACCGTCTCGGCGGCAGGAGATCCCATCGCGAAGCGGACGATGTCGTGCTTCTGAGCGGCCAGGAGCGATGTCGACGAATCGATCACCGAACCCGTCAGCTTGTCGGTCCGCAGGGCCCAGGGGATGTTGCCGGCAGGAGTGGAGCCTGCGGAGCGACCCTGTGTAGTGGCGGTCATGTCTCACTCCTTCGTCAGTAGTTCTCGGGGATACGCGGTGAAGGTCTCGACGCCTGTCTCGGTGACGCGGACCGCCTCGGAGACCTCGTATCCGTAGTCGTCCATCCACATTCCACCGATGATGTGGAACGTCATGTTCTCGGCGAGCACCGTCTCGTCGTCGGTGCGCAGGCTCACAGTGCGCTCACCCCAGTCGGGGGCGTAGGCGATGCCGATCGAGTATCCGATACGCGACGGCTTGTGCAGCCCGTGCTTGGCGAGACTGGTGCTCCACACCTGTGCCAGATCGGTCGCGGTGACACCTGCTCGCACGACCGCGAGCACGTCGTTCAGCGCTTCGCCGGTGGATTTCGCCAGGTAATCCAAACGGGGACTTGGCTTTCCGAGCACGATCGTACGCGCCATCGGTATGTGGTAGCGCCGGAAGACACCGGCCAGTTCGACCACGGTCGTCTCACCACGGACGAACGGTTGATTCGACCACGTCAGGTGCGGGGTATCGGCTCCAGCACCGGTCGGCAGCATCGGCACGATGGCCGGATGATCGCCGCCGAAATCTGCGGTGCCGCGCACCTGCGCGTTCATGATCGCCGCGGCTGCGTCGCACTGGCGCTCCCCTACCGAAATCGCCTGATAGGCCGCCGACATCGCCGACTCGCACACCTGGGCGGCACCGCGCATGAGCGCGATCTCGGCGGCAGATTTCACCACTCGCACCCAGTTGACCAGTTCGTAGGAGTCGGTGAAACGGTACTCGGGCAGAGACTTCACCAGCGCCTCGAATGCCTTGGGGCTGAAGTAGTACGAGTCCATCTCGAGCCCCACCTGCCCGTGCTCGAAGTTGTTCACCAGGCCCAGTTCACGCAACTTTGCGGCCACCCACACGAACGGGTGAGTGTCCTTGCGCTGCACGAACGTCTCCGGATATCCGAACGTGTGGTCCTGCGGCAGCCACGAGGTGCGAAATGCGCCGTTGGCATCCATTTCGCGAGCGAAGAAATACATGTCGCCCTCGAGCGGCACGTACAGCATCTGCGGGGTGTAGAACGAGAGCGCGTTGTACCCGAGCAGGTAGTAGAGGTTCGCAGGGTCGGTGACGATGAGCGCCGTCAGGCTCTGCGTCGCCATGCGCTGCCGGACGGCAGCGAGTCGAGTGGCGTACTCCTCGTCGGTGAACGTGATCGGCGTGCTGTTCGGGACGTCGGGGTACCGCGCCAGGCCGGGAGCGGCCCGTCCTACAGCGTCGTCCGGTCCAAGTGCAGTGACGTAGGTGACGTCTGATGAATCGTTCACGGGCACCCCCTTCAGAATTGTCGATTTAGTAGATTGTTGACAATCAGGCTAAGCGTTCGCCTCGGCGGTCCGCAAGACACGAGATGTAAATGCTGTGTTGCGCGGGGCGACCTATCCAGGAGTGGCCAGTGCCGAATGCTCGGCATCTTCCTCCACCATCGCCCGGGTCAGGTCGTGGATGGCCGTGTCCATGTGCTCGTGTACCCCTTTTTCCAGCGCATCCCAATCCGAACCGAGCAGGAGATCGACGATCAACTGATGTTCCTCCACCAGCGCTTCGGGACGGTAGTACGCGGTTTCGAGGTTCCCCATGCAGATGCGCGCCTCCGCAGCGAGCGTGGCATACATCCGAGACATCCGGCTGTTGCGAGTCGCCCCGACCAGAGCGGTGTGAAAAGCGAGGTCCCGTTCGGCCAGACCCCGCCAATCCGCTCGGTCGATGAACGGCTGCATCTGCACCACGATGGCCGAGAGCTCGTCGGCAGTCCTGGTCAGGCGTGCCCGGTCTCCGTGCACCAGAGTCCACGCGGCACCGACCTCGATCGCGGCACGCGCCTCGTAGATCTCGACGACGTCGTCGCTACTGAGCTCCACGACGAACACGCCGCGGTTGCGATAACTGTCGAGCAATCCCTCCTGATTGAGGCGCTGCAGTGCTTCACGCACCGGCCCTCGCGAGATCTCCAGTTCCGCAGCGACGTTGGCCTCGTTGATCTGCTCTCCCGGCGCGTAGGACCCGTCGATGATGCGGTCTCGAATCTGGTCTGCGATCACCATCGACGTGTTGCGTGCGTCGATCGGTGTCAAACGTCTCGAACTGGGCATGATCGAAAACCTCTCTCAGCCTCGGGGAATGGCAAAATACTTGTATTCCAGGAACTCGTCGATTCCGACTCGTCCGCCTTCGCGGCCGAGCCCGGACTGTTTGACGCCGCCGAAGGGCGCCGCCGGATTCGACACCAAACCGGTGTTGAGACCGACCATTCCCACCTCCATTCGCTCCCCCATCCTCAGCGCTCGGTCGATGTCCTGAGTGAAGACGTATCCGACGAGGCCCCATTCGGTGTCGTTGGCAAGGGCGACCACTTCGTCCTCGGTGTCGAACGGAACGATCGCCGCGACCGGGCCGAAGATCTCCTGTGACATCAGATCCGAGGCCGAATCCACATCCGCGAGAACGGTCGGCGGATAGAAGTAGCCCGGCCCCTCCGGTGACACTCCCCCGACGATCGCTCGCGCGCCACGCCCGAGAGCATCGTCGACCAGTCTCTGCACCTTGTCTCGGCCCGCGTCGTCGATCAGCGGTCCCACCTCGGTGCCGTGCGCACTCCCGGGACCCACTGTCAACGCACCCATGCGTTCGGCCAGCTTCTCGGCGAACTGCGTGACGACACTGCGGTGTACGAAGAACCGGTTGGCTGCCGTGCATGCCTCACCCATGTTGCGCATCTTGGCCACCATCGCGCCGTCCACCGCCCGCCCGAGATCTGCATCCTCCATGACCACGAACGGCGCGTTGCCACCGAGTTCCATCGAGGTCCGCATCACCGTGGACGCCGCCTGCTCGAGCAGAATCTTTCCCACGGCGGTCGATCCGGTGAAGCTGATCTTGCGGGCCGCACCGCTGCTCATCCAAGAACCGACCACGCCCGACGCGTCGGTGGTCGTCACGACGTTCACCACTCCCGGCGGCACACCCGCTTCCTGCAGAATCGCCGCCAACGCCAGTGCAGTGAGCGGGGTCTGCTCGGCCGGCTTGAACACCACGGTGCAGCCGGCAGCCAGAGCCGGACCGATCTTGCGCGTTCCCATCGCCAGCGGAAAGTTCCAGGGCGTCACCAGAATGCACGGCCCGACCGGCGCGCGGGTGACCACGATGCGGTTCTTGCCGTCTCCGGTGAGGGTGTGATCACCCGAGATGCGCACTGCCTCCTCCGAGAACCAACGGAAGAACTCCGCGCCGTAGGCCACCTCGCCGCGAGCGTCGCCCAGCGGCTTACCCATTTCCGCGGTGATGATCTCGGCCAGCTCTTCCGACCGAGCCATGATCAATTCGTATGCCTTGCGGAGGATTTCGCTGCGTGCGCGTGGTGCGGTCGAGGCCCACTCTGCAGCCGCGTCGACAGCCGCAGCCATGGCGTTCTCGGCCTCGGCGATGCCGCCGTCGGCCACTCGGGCGATCACCTCTCCGGTGGCGGGATCGAGCACGTCGAAACGGGCATCCGAGGCCGCAGCGGTCCACGTTCCTCCGATGAACAGGTCGTTGGGGGCCGTGATGGTCGGACGAGTGAGGCTGGTGGTCGAGCTTGCGGTCATCGTCGCGGTCCTTTCGTCGCACGTGGGTCGAGTATCTGAGCAAGGTGTACCGACGCGTCGTTCGTCAGGTCACCGGTGAGTTGACGCACCTGCATGTGGCAGCTGAAGCCGTCGGTCAGAATCGGCGTGTCGGGCCCGGTGTCGCGGACAGCCGGTGCGAGGGCCTGTTCGGCGACCTCCATGCTGAGCGCATAGTGACGTTTCTCGAAGCCGAAATTTCCTGCCACCCCGCAACATCCGGTGGCTTCCCGTACCGCCTCGATACCGACGGCGGCCAGTGCGGCGCGCTGGGTGGCGTTTCCGAACACGGCGTATTCGTGGCAGTGGGTCTGAACCGTCACCGAGGCGGGCACCTCCCCCGGCGGCAGCCATCCGTCGGCGGCCTGGTCGATGACCGCCCCCGCGAAGCTCTGCACGCGCGCGGCAACCCTTCTCGCGGCTGCCGTGGGAACCAGCTCGGGCATGTCCTTCTTGAATGCCGCGGCGCAGCTCGGTTCGGTGACGACGATCGGTCGATCGGTGCCGTCGTCCAGTGCGGCCACAGCTTTCGTCAGCTTCTGACGCGCCGTCTTCAGTTGACCCGTCGACGTCCACGTCAGCCCGCAACACACGTCGGTTCGGCATTCGGTGCTGCGACCGGAATCTTCGAGGACGCGTTGCGCTGCTCCGGCTACCTCCGGCCGAAAACCCTGCGTGAACGTATCGACGATCAGGACGACGTCGGACTCGCGGCCACCGCCGATGCGGACCGCGCCCGCGAGCTCCTTCGCCGAGGCGAAACGTGGCAACGCTCGCTCGCCGGTCAAACCTCCGAGCCTGGCCGCGAGCGCGGCGACCCGTGGCGTGAGCACGGAATTGAGCAGTGGTGCCGTTCGCCGGGTCACCTTCAGCCACCGCGGCAGCCAGCCCAACGAGTAATGCGAGAGAGGCCGCAGCCGACCGGCGTAGTGATGGTCGAGGAACTCCGATTTGTAGGTCGCCATGTCCACCCCGACCGGACAGTCCGAGGAACAGGCCTTGCACGACAGGCACAGGTCGAGTGATTCCGCCACGTCGTTCGACGCCCACCCGTCGGCGACGGTCGGCGAATTGCGCACCATTTCCTGCAGAACCCTGGCCCGACCACGAGTGGAATCCTTCTCGTCCCCGGTCGCGCGGAAACTGGGACACATGACGCCTCCCGACGCCGTCCGACACTTGCCGATCCCGACACACGATTGGCTCGCATGTACGAACGGATCCAGATCCTTTCGCGACCCGATCTGATGGAGATCGAACGTCGTCTTCCACTCCCGCTGCGGAATGCCCTGCAACATCAGGTTGTCCATCATCGGCTCCGGCTCGGTGATCGATCCCGGATTGAGGATCCCGCGGGGGTCCCAGATGTCCTTGAACCGCGCGAAGGCGTCGAGCATGCGCGGTGAGTACATCACCGGTAGCAATTCCGAGCGAGCCCGCCCGTCACCGTGCTCTCCCGACAGACTGCCGCCGTGCTTGACCACCACCCGCGCAGCCGCACGCAGGAAGTCGTACATCACCCGCCGCCCGGCATCGGTGCGCTGGTCGAACGTGATACGCACGTGCATGCATCCTGCGCCGAAGTGGCCGTACATCACTCCGGTCAGCTCGTACTCGGCGAGAAGAGAATTGAGATCGCCCAGGTACGCAGAGAGGTTCTCGGGGGCCACAGCGGCGTCCTCCCAGCCGCCCCAGGATTCGTCTCCGCTCGCCAACCGAGTCGCCAGGCCCGCACCGTCCTCACGGACCCGCCACAAAGCTGTCCGATCGGCGGGATCGGCGACGATGCGACCTTCCTTGACCCGTCCGAGATCGCCGAGCGCGGCGAGCAAGCGGGCAGCCTTGTCCTCCACCTCGGCGGCGTCGGCACCGTCGAGATCGACGTACAGCCAGGCGTTTCCCGCGGGTAGACCACGCACGGAGTCCGGTCCGCGTCGGTACTCCATCGTCTGCACGATGTTGTCGTCGATGCCCTCCACTGCGGCCGGGGAGAACTCCAGGATTGCGGTGACATCGGCCGCTGCGGCCACCACATCGTCGTACCCGAGACAGAGCAGCAGAGCCGCAGGCGATACGGGCACCACGGTGACGGTGACCGATACGATCACCGCACAGGTACCCTCGCTGCCCACGAGTGCGCGAGCGATGTCGAACCCGTTCTCGGGTAGCAGATGCGAGAGATGAAACCCGGAGACCTGCCGCGGGATTCGGCCCAGCTCGACTCTGAACAGTGCCAGATTGTCGGCCGCGAGTGCGCGCAAGTCTCGCGAAATACGTTCGGCCGCCTCCACTGCGGCTGCATCCTCGGGGTGCACTGCGGACACACCGGTGCGGGTCACTCGAAGCAGATGCCCCTCCGCCGACACGACGTCCATGGCCACCGTGTGGTCCGAGGTTCGGCCGTAGCGCACCGAGTGATTTCCGCACGCGTCGTTGCCCACTGCCCCGCCCACCGTGGCGCGGGTCTTGCTGGACGGGTCGGGGGCGAACGTGAACGCCCCGGATGTGCGCGTCACCAGTTCACGTTGCAACTCCGAGATGACGATTCCCGGTTCCACCACGGCAGTTCGCGAGTCCGTGTCGACCGAGACGACCCGGTTCATGTGGCGGGAGAAGTCGAGCACGAATCCGCGGCCTAGTGCGTTGCCCGCCATCGACGTACCACCGCCGCGGCCGATGACCGCAACTCCGGCGGCGGCGCATTCGGTCACCACGGTCGCCACCTCGTCGGCATCGCGCGGGAAGACGACGGCGGCAGGCGGGATTCGGTAGTTCGATGCGTCGTAGGAGTACTCGGCGAGCCGTCTCGAGGAGTCGTCGATGTCGATCCCCATCTCCCGCACTCGGTCCACGAGTGCGGGAACGTCGGATCGGGGGTGAACAGCCGTCACAGCGCGTTCTTCAGCGTCCGCGACAGCGCGTCGATGCCCTGACGCATTTCGTCGTCGCTCACGACCAGTGCCGGGATGATGCGGACGACGTTGCCGAGCGCGCCGCAGGTGAGCAGCAACAGCCCCTCGTCGATCGCACCCTGCTGTACCCGAAGCGCGGCCGCAGCATCGGGATTGCCTGCACTGTCGACGAATTCGAGTGCCTGCATCAAGCCGAGTCCGCGCGCGTCGCCGATGGCCGAGTGCTCGGCCTTGAGTGCGCGCAGTGCGTCGAGCAGAACATCGCCCTGTGCTGCTGCATTGGCGACCAGACCTTCGTCCCGGACGACGTCGAGGGTGGCGACGCCTGCGGCAGCGGCGACGGCGTTACCGCCGTATGTTCCGCCCTGCGACCCCGGCCATGCTTTGCTCATCAACTCCGTCGATGCTGCGATGGCCGAGATCGGAAACCCACTCGCGAGCCCCTTCGCGGTGATGACGACGTCGGGCGTCACCGACGAGTGCTGATGTCCCCAGAATTTTCCGGTCCTTCCGACACCTGCTTGTACCTCGTCCACGATCAGGACGATGCCGTGTGTGTCGGCGCGCTCACGCAGTCCCTCGAGGAAGGCGGGCGGTGTGGGTAGGTATCCGCCGTCACCGAGAACCGGTTCGATGATGAACGCGGCGGTATCGGCGGGGCTGGACATCGTCATCAGCAGATAGTCGAGCTCCTTGAGCGCGAACGCGACTGCGGTATCGATGTCCCAGCCGTACCTGAACGCGTACGGGAACGGTGCGATGTGCACACCACCCATGATCGGCGAGAACCCGGAGCGGAATTTGGTCCCGGCTGTGGTCAACGACGCGGCCGCTACCGTGCGACCGTGAAAGCCCCCGTGGAAGGCGATGATGTTCGGTCGGCCGGTTGCCATGCGTGCCAATCGAATCGACGCTTCGACGGCCTCGGAACCGGAGTTGGCGTAGAACACACTGTCGAGTCCCGCGGGCAACACCTCGCCGAGTTTGTCGGTCAGTGCCAGCAGGGGTTGGTGCATGACGGTGGTGTACTGCGCGTGGATGATCTTGCCCACCTGCTCGCGAGCGGCCTCGACGACGCGTGGATGGCAGTGTCCGGTGCTGGTGACGCCGATACCGGTGGTGAAGTCGAGATACTTGCGCCCGTCCGTGCCGATGATCCAGCAGCCCTTTCCGTGATCGACGACGATCGGGGTCGCCTGCTTGAGTGCCGGGCTGAGATGGGTTCGAGTCGACGCTGTCATGCGTGCCATCGTCACGCACCGATTCCAGATTGTCAACAATCTGCAATTGATAGTTCGGCGCAACGGCGACGGTCACGACGGCTACAGTTCGTTCGTGTCCGTCTCGAACCCGCGCGTCGTCGTTCTCGGCAGCATCAACATGGATCTGATCACCCGCACCCCGTCACTACCGGAGCCCGGCGAGACCGTGCTGGGAACCTCGTTCACCACTGCCCCGGGCGGCAAGGGTGCCAATCAGGCCATCGCTGCCGCCAAAGCCGGATCACCAGTTGCATTCATCGGCGCGGTCGGCGACGACGCGTTCGGGGAATCGTTGCGGCGCACGCTCACGAGCGCGGGCGTGGACGACAGTGCGCTGCGTACGGCAGCAGGCTCGAGCGGCATCGCCGCCATCACGGTCGACGACAGTGCCGAGAACAGCATCGTCGTCGTCCCGGGAGCGAACGCTGCCGTGCGGGACTTGACAGACGATGACCGCGCCGCCATCGCCGACGCCGATATCCTGTTGTGCCAGTTGGAGATTCCAATCGACACCGTCGTCGCCGCTTTCGAGTACGCGCACTATCACGGCGTGCTCACGATGCTCAATCCGTCACCGGTACAGGATCTCCCCGATACCCTGGTGACCCACACCGACGTGCTCGTGGTCAACGAGGCCGAACACGCGCGCCTCGTTCACCGAGCCGACTCGGTGAACGAGGTGATCACCACGCTCGGCCCCAGGGGCGCGCGCTACCGCGGATCGGAATCGTTCGAGGTGGCGGCTCCGAGCATCGAGGCCGTCGACACCACCGGTGCCGGAGACGCCTTCGCCGGAGCGCTGGCAGCCCGCTGGACCTCCGGTCCACGTCACGCTGTCGAATGGGCTTGTTCTGCAGGTTCTTTCGCTGCAACACGCCCGGGTGCGAGCACCTCCTCCGGCACCCGGGAAGAGATCGACGCCCTCCGCCGGACGGCCACCCGATGAGCGAACAGGACCTGGCAGAACTCGCCCTGCTTCGTCGAGCGCGCGATCGGATGGATCGCGAGTTCGCCGAACCTCTGGACGTGCCGACGCTGGCCAGAACTGCATTGATGTCCACCGCACACTTCAGCAGGCGCTTCCGCGAGGCCTACGGTGAGACGCCGTACGCCCATCTGATGACGCGGCGCATCGAGCGCGCCAAAGCCCTACTGCGCCGTGGAGATGTCACCGTCACCGAAGCGTGCTTCGCGGTGGGCTGCACCAGTCTCGGCTCGTTCAGTTCGCGGTTCACCGAGATCGTCGGTGAGACACCGAGCGCGTACCGTGCCCGCGATCACCGCGACAGCCGGGCGGTACCGAGTTGCTCCGCGATGGTGCTCGGCCGGCACATCAAGGGCAACACTGCAGTCACCGTCACCGAAGCGAGCAGAATCGAAGAAGCGTCGCCGGCCGCGTCGTCCTAGCCTTCTCCCATGACACTTTCACTGAGCCACGTACACGTCTACACCGACGACCCCGATGCCTCGTTGGCGTTCTACCGAGATGCCCTGGGGCTCGAGGTCAAGAGCGAAGTCGCCAATGACGGCTACCGATGGATAACCCTGTCTCCCAAGGATCAACCCGAAATCGAAATCGTGTTGTCGCAGCCGCATGCGGGACGTTCGGCCGAGCTCGGCGATCAGCTCTCCGCGCTGCTCGCCAAGGGCGAACTGCCGGGCCCGCTCTTCCGCGCCGACGACCTCGACGCGGCCTTCGAGCGGATCAGGGCGGCAGGCACCGGCGAGATTCTGCAGGAACCGACGAGCCAGCCGTGGGGGGCTCGCGACGCGGCCTTCCGTGACCCGGCCGGAAACATGGTGCGCGTCAGCCAGGCCTGAGGGCGGTCCGAGGGTCGGCGGGCGAGCCACTGCCCGCCGACTGCCGTCCATTGTCGTACCGATGCTGCACGATGGACCGTATGACGACAGCAACGCACACGCCCGCGGGCAATCTTCGCGAGGACGCCGAGCGGCTGCTACGCGAGCTCGCCGGCCCCGACGCGGTGCTCAGAGAAGATCAGTGGACGGCAATCGAGGCGCTCGTGGTGCACCGTCGCCGCGCTCTGGTGGTACAGCGAACCGGCTGGGGAAAGTCCGCCGTGTACTTCATCGCCGCGAAATTGCTGCGCGCGCAGGGCTTGGGCCCTACGGTCATCGTCTCCCCGCTGCTGGCCTTGATGCGCAACCAGGTCGCCTCCGCCCAACGCGCGGGCGTGCGTGCGGCCACTATCAATTCCGGGAACATGACCGAATGGGAGGACATTCACCACCAGGTCGCCTCCGGTGAACTCGACGTGCTGTTGGTCAGCCCGGAGCGGTTGAACAACCCCGATTTCCGCGACCAGGTTCTGCCGTCCCTTGCCGGGGACGCCGGCCTCGTCGTGGTCGACGAGGCTCACTGCGTCTCCGACTGGGGCCACGACTTTCGTCCGGACTATCGACGTATCCGAACTCTGATCGCCGAGTTGCGTGACGGCATCCCGGTGCTGGCGACCACCGCAACGGCCAACGACCGCGTAGTCGACGATGTCGCGGCGCAGCTGGGAGTCGGCGGCGGGGACACGCTGGTATTGCGCGGTGGCCTCGCCCGAGACTCGCTGCGCATGGCGGTGGTACAGATCGACAACGCGACCGAGCGGGCTGCGTGGCTCGGCGACCATCTGAACACGCTGCCCGGATCGGGGATCATCTACACCTTGACGGTATCGGCAGCGAAAGACCTGGCGGCGCTGCTCACCGACCAGGGTCACGCCGTTGCCTCGTACACCGGTCAGACGGATCCGACCGAACGCGAAGCGCTCGAGGGCGATCTACTGGCGAACCGGGTCAAGGCCCTCGTCGCGACGTCCGCACTCGGCATGGGATTCGACAAACCCGATCTCGGGTTCGTCGTGCACGTGGGGGCGCCGTCGTCGCCGATCTCGTACTACCAGCAGGTCGGCCGCGCCGGGCGCGCCACGGAGCGCGCCGATGTAGTACTGCTCCCCGGCCACGAGGATCGACAGATCTGGAGCTACTTCGCCTCCGTGGCGTTTCCGCGCGAACACCTGGTACGGCAGGTCATCGATGCACTGAACACCGACAAGGCCCAATCCACGCAGGCTCTCGAGCCCCTCGTCGAACTCAATCGCAGCCGTCTCGACATGGTGCTCAAGGTCCTCGACGTCGATGGCGCAGTCAAACGCGTCCGTGGAGGCTGGCTGGCAACCGGGGAGCAGTGGACGTACGACGCGGACCGCTACGAACGCCTGGAGCAGGCCCGGGATCGCGAGCAACAGGCCATGATCGACTATCAGCGCACCGATGGTTGTCGGATGGAGTTCTTGCGTAGACAACTCGACGACCCGGGTCTGGGCGCGCCGGGTGGTGAGTCCGATCGGTGTGGACGGTGCGACAACTGCACGGGCGAGCATCTGTCTGCCTCGGTCGACTCGGCCTCGGTCGACTCGGCGAAAGCGCGGCTCGATCGGCCGGGAATCGACCTGCAGCCGAGAAAGCAGTGGCCGAGTGGCATGAAGAAGTTGGGGGTGTCTCTGTCCGGCAAGATCTCCGACCCGCACGAACCCGGCCGCGTCCTGGGCCGACTCACCGACCTGGGCTGGGGCAGCCGCCTGCGCGCGCTCCTCGACGCGCCCGATGGGCCTGCCACCGACGCGCTCGAGAAGGCCTGCATCTCGGTGCTCGCCAACTGGGATTGGAAGGAGCGTCCCAGCGCCGTTCTGGCCTTGGACTCCCCCACTCATCCACTTCTGGTGCGCTCGATCGCGGAAAGACTGGCCACGATCGGAAGATTGACCAATCTCGGGGTCATGCAGGTCAGACCCGATCATCCGCCGGTCTCGGCCGCCAATTCGGCGTTTCGGGTGGCCGGGCTGGTGGACTCATGGGAGGTTCCGGACGTATCGTCCGCTACAGGGCCGATTTTGTTGGTCGATCTGGTGACCGACACCGGATGGACATTCACCTGCGCCACGTCGGCGCTTCGGGCGGCCGGTGCGAAGGCCGTGCTTCCGTTCGCGCTGGCGACGCCGAAGTAGGGTTTTCGAGACCCGAGTTTCGGCTCCGGAAAGATCGTGGTTTGATTCCGGGAGGAACGGGTACCGCCACCGGGGTCACAAACATGTGACCAACGTCACATTTGCTGGCTCACCAGCGGAACCATGTCCGTTTCGGGCATCGATTTGCGTCTGCACTCGATATGCCTCGGCAACGTTGTTACGTTTGTATTTCCTATGAAGCCAGTATTGCTGAGAGGTACCCCGATCACTGCGCCGGACGCAGTGAAGTTCCGTAAGCCCAAGATCTCCGACGGAGTCCGGCTCTGGGAGATCGCAAGAGATTCGCGAGTTCTGGATCTCAATTCCAGCTACTCGTACGTGCTGTGGTGTCGCGACTTCGCGGCGACCACGATCGTATCCGACATCGACGGCCGCGCAGTCGGTTTCGTCACCGGGTACATCCGTCAAGATGCACCGCGCACACTGTTCGTGTGGCAGGTCGCTGTGGACGCGAGCCAACGAGGCAAGGGACTTGCCGGTCGCATGCTGATGGAGCTGCTCGACCGCCTCGAGCCCCAAGGTATTACGCATCTCGAAACAACGATCAGCCCGGACAACGAAGCGTCCATCGCAACCTTCACGAGCCTCGCACGCAAGCGAGGAACCGACATCGTCAAGTCGGAATTGTTCGCGCCCAACGATTTCCCTGATAGCCACGAAGCCGAAGAGCTCTACACGGTAGGCCCGGATGCTTCGCGGGATTACGAAAGGAACAAGCAGAATATGACCGAGAAGAGCACCGTGACAACAGAGAAGCCCGATGTGTTCGAGACCGTCGAGTCCGGCGTGCGAAGCTACAGCCGTCAGTGGCCGGCTGTGTTCTCCACTGCCAAGGACTCTGTGATCACCGATGAGAATGGCAACGACTACCTCGACTTCTTCGGTGGCGCAGGCGCTCTCAACTACGGACACAACAACGACATGATCAAGAGCGCGCTGGTCGATTACATCACCAGCGACGGCATCACCCACGGCCTCGACATGTCCACCGTGGCCAAGCGTGAATTCCTCGAGTCGTTCAAGAAGAACATCCTCGAGCCCCGCGGCCTGGACTACAAGGTCCAGTTCCCCGGCCCCACCGGCGCGAACACGGTCGAAGCCGCACTCAAGCTGGCCCGCAAGGTCACCGGCCGTGAGGCAATCATCAACTTCACCAACGCATTCCACGGCATGACACTCGGGGCGCTGTCGGTCACCGGCAACTCGATGAAGCGAGCTGGTGCCGGAATTCCGTTGGTGCACACCACGCCGATGCCGTACGACAACTACTTCGGCGGCGTCACCGAGGACTTCCAGTGGTTCGAGCGCGTTCTGGACGACTCGGGCAGCGGTTTCAACCGCCCGGCTGCAGTGATCGTGGAAACCATTCAGGGTGAAGGCGGCATCAACGTCGCGCGTCCCGAATGGCTGCGCGCACTGGCAGAACTGTGCAAGCGCCGCGAGATTCTTCTCATCGTCGACGATGTGCAGATGGGCTGCGGCCGCACCGGCCAGTTCTTCTCGTTCGAGGAAGCCGGCATCACCCCGGACATCGTCACGCTGTCCAAGTCGATCGGTGGCTACGGCACGCCTCTCGCGCTGACGCTGTTCAAGCCGGAATTGGACGTGTGGTCGCCGGGTGAACACAACGGCACCTTCCGCGGCTTCAACCACTCGTTCGTCACCGCCAAGGCAGCTATCGACCACTACTGGTCCGATGACTCCTTCGAGAAGGAGATCCTCGCCAAGGCCGAGCACATTCAGGATCGCTTCATGAAGCTGTGCGCCAAGTTCGACGGCATCTCCACCCGCGGTCGCGGCATGGTCCAGGCCCTTGTCTTCGACGACGCAGAGTTGGCCTCCAAGGTCTCGCAGCTGGCCTACGACGAGCGCCTGCTCGTCGAGACCGCAGGGCCGAAGGACGAGGTCGTCAAGCTGCTCCCGCCGTTGACCACGACGATGGACGAGCTGGACCGCGGCCTGGCAATTCTCGAAAGCGCCGTTGCCAAGGTTCTCTCGTAAGAGTTCCTCGCAACCATCGATATCGAAGGAGGACATCGCATGATCGTTCGCAGCACCGAAGAGATCACCGGGACCGACCGTGATATTTCCAGCGAGGACGGTAACTGGCGCAGCAAGAGAATCATCCTCGGCGGCGACAAGGTCGGATTCTCGTTCCACGAGACCACGATTCAAGCCGGCACGGTGAACAACTTCCATTACGCCAACCACATCGAGGCGGTCTGGCTGATCGAAGGCGAGGGCACACTGACCGATCGCGAGACCGGAGAGACATACGAGCTCGGCGCAGGCTCGATGTACCTGTTGAACGGTCACGAGCGGCACACTGTGGAGCCACGCACCACGATGCGCATGCTCTGTGTGTTCAACCCTCCCGTCGTCGGCAACGAAACGCACGACGAGAACGGCGTGTACCCACTCGTCGAGGTACCCGCGTAGCAACCGCTACTTCACACGGCCCGCACCGACGCCACGGCGTTCGTGCGGGCCGTGTGCGTTGCGTCTGTGCCGGCGCTGCGATCGGGCGCTACTCTGGATGGGGTGAGTGCACACCCGGGGTCCGCCGCAATCGATGGGGAACTGGCGTCGCTGCTCGACGGGAAGTCCATCACCGTCGTGACCGGTGCGGGTATGTCGACGGACTCGGGAATCCCCGACTATCGAGGCCCACAGTCACCACCCCGTAACCCGATGACGTTTCAACAGTTCATCGGTGACGCCGAGTTCCGTCGGCACTACTGGGCCCGCAACCACGTCGGTTGGCGGCATATGGACGCCGCGGTCCCCAACGCCGGCCACCGAGCTCTCGCCCGGCTCGAACGAGCGGGCATCGTCACCGGGGTCATCACTCAGAACGTCGACATGCTGCACACCAAAGCCGGGAGCCGGAAGGTCATCGACTTGCACGGCGTCTACGCCCGAGTTCGCTGCCTGAGCTGCGAGCGGTTGATCTCGCGATTCGAGTTGGCCCGAAGACTCGATCGTGCCAACCCCGGCTTTCTCGAGTCGGTCGCACCTGCGGACGGCGTCGAGATCGCACCCGACGCCGACGCAATCATCTCCTCGACCGCACATTTCCACATGGTCGACTGCGAATCATGTTCCGGCATACTCAAACCCGATATCGTCTACTTCGGCGAGAGCGTGCCCAAACCGCGCGTAGCGCAAGCCTTCGACCTCGTCGACCGAAGCGATGCCCTACTGGTACTCGGGTCCTCCCTCACGGTGATGTCGGGCCTGCGTTTCGTCCGATACGCCTCGAAAACCGGCAAGCTCATCGTCATCGTCAACAGAGGCACGACTCGCGGGGACGAATTCGCCACCCTCACAATGCACTCGGGATGCTCGGAGACCGCTGGGGCGTTGGCCGATACGCTGGTTCAGGCGGGGACCAAGTCGTCGGCGTGAACAACCGGACGCTGTAGTTCCGCAGCGAGCTCCCCCGTCGACCGGCCGAGCATTCCCGCCAGCTCCCCGGAGTCGTACGCGACAACTCCGCGGGCCACCAGTGTGCCCTCGTGATCCACCAGCGACACCACGTCTCCACCGTGAAACGATCCCGTCACCGACGTTATCCCCGCGGACAACAGCGACCGCCTGCGGTCCACGACCGCTCGCACGGCACCGGCGTCGAGGTGGAGTTCCCCCGCAGCATCTGCGGCATGACGAACCCAGAATTTTCGAGCGGACAACCGCGTCGGTCTCGCCGCGAATGCGGTACCCACCGTGGAGGTCGTCAGTGCGTGTCCGGCATCGGCAGCAGCGGCCAACAACACGGGAACACCGGCGTCGGCTGCCAGGCGTGCAGCGGACAGTTTGGAGGCCATTCCACCGGTACCGAGTGCTCCCCCCGAGCCGGCGACGACGCCATCGAGATCCTCCGGGCTGGTGACCTCCGGAATGAGGGTCGCGCTGCCCTTGCGGGGGTCACCGTCGTACAACCCGTCCACGTCCGAGAGCAGAAAGAGTGCGTCCGCACCCACCAGATGCGCCACGAGCGCCGCGAGCCGATCGTTGTCGCCGAAGCGAATCTCTGCGGTGGCGACGGTGTCGTTCTCGTTCACAACGGCGACAGCGCCGAGCGAACGCAGTCGATCCAATGTCCGCTGCGCGTTCCGGTGATTGGTTCGACGCGCGATGTCCTCGGCCGTGAGCAGTACCTGCCCCACAGTGCGCCCGTACCGGCGGAAGGACGAACCCCAGGCGTGCACCAGCTCGAGCTGTCCGACGCTGGCTGCGGCCTGCTTGGTCGCGAGATCGTGCGGGCGACGCGTCAGCCCGAGCGGCGCCATGCCGGCACCGATCGCGCCGGAGGAGACGACAACCACATCGGTTCCGCTGCGCATCCGATACTCGATGGCGTCGGCGAGCAGGTCGAGTCGACCCAGATCCAGACCGGTGTCGAGACTGGTGAGAGCCGAGGACCCGATCTTGACCACGATGCGCTTGGCAGCGGCAATCGTGCGACGGGTATCGGTGAGAGCCTCTGCGGGCACATCGGATTCACGCACCGACACCACGTCTACTCCTGTTCGGAATCGAGCCCACGACGTACCTGGCGGGCATGCTTGCGTTCGGAGGCACCGATGCGCTCGACCTGGTCGAGCCTGACGTCGGTCCCACGGCCGGTCATGGTGATCTCGACACCGGCAGGCGTCTGCGGTTCCCAGTCGAAGGACACGTCGCCGATCGTGACCGACGCACCCGGCTGGGCTCCTGCCTTGATCAGTGCGTCCTCGACGCCCAGACGCGCGAGCCGATCTGCGAGGTAGCCGACCGCCTCGTCGTTGGTGAACTGCGTCTGGCGTACCCACCGTTCGGGGCGGGTGCCTCGCACGATGAATCCTCCCGGTACGTCCGGATCCTTGACGACCTTGAAGCTGTCGTCGTTCTTGGCGACCGGGCGCAGTACCTGACGGCGCGGCTCCGGTGCCGGATGGGCGGTGCGGTAGTCCTCGACCAGCTTCGCCAACGCGAATGTCAGCGGTTTGAGACCGGCGCGCGTCACTGCCGAGATGGTGAACACGGGCCAGCCGCGAGACTCGAACTCGGCGGTGACCATCTCTGCGAGCTCTGCGCCCTCGGGAATATCGGCCTTGTTCAGCACGACGATGCGCGGACGGTCGGCGAGATCGCCGAGACCGGCATCACCGGAGAGGGCCGGCTTGTAGGCGGCCAACTCGGCTTCGAGAGCGTCGACGTCGGAAACCGGGTCGCGGCCTGGATCCAGTGTGGCGCAATCGACTACGTGCGCGAGCACCGCGCACCGTTCGAGGTGACGCAGGAAATCGAGACCGAGTCCTCGGCCCTGACTGGCGCCGGGGATCAACCCGGGTACATCGGCGACGGTGAACGTGGTCTCTCCACTGGATACGACACCGAGGTTGGGGACCAGCGTGGTGAAGGGGTAATCGGCGATCTTCGGCTTGGCTGCCGACAGCACCGAGACCAGCGACGACTTTCCTGCCGACGGGAATCCCACGAGACCGACATCGGCGACGGACTTGAGCTCGAGGACGAGATCGCGCTCGACGCCCTCCTCACCGAGTAGGGCGAAACCCGGTGCTCGGCGGGCCTTGGACGCCAGTGCTGCGTTGCCGAGGCCGCCGCGTCCACCCGGTGCCGCATCGAAACGTGTTCCCTCGCCGATCATGTCGGCGAGCACGTTGCCCTCTTTGTCGAGCACGACGGTACCGTCGGGCACCTTGAGGATCAGATCCTCGCCGTTCGCACCCTCACGGTTTCCACCCATGCCCTGGGTGCCGTTGCCCGCCTTGGCGTGACTGGAGAAGTGGAAGTCGAGCAGGGTGTGCACGTTGGGGTCGACGACGAAGACGACCCCGCCACCTTGTCCGCCGTTTCCACCGTCAGGGCCACCGAGAGGCTTGAACTTTTCGCGGTGAACCGAAGAGCAGCCGTTGCCACCTTTGCCGGCGCTGACGTGCAGCACCACGCGGTCGATGAATCGTGACATAGCTGTCTTCGATCCTTTCTGGAGAGAAAAGCGGGAGAAAAAAGCGATAGGGGCGGACCGGTCTCATGACCCTGGTCCGCCCCTATCGGGAGTTGTGAACGTACGCCGTGAATGTCCTGTTCGAGTAGTTCCTTGTTCGAGTGGGCAATCGCGGCGCGAACGCTGCAGGAGGACTAGGCCTCTACAGCGACCGGAACGATGTTCACGGTCTTGCGCCCGCGCTTGGCACCGAATTCGACTGCGCCTGCGGCGAGTGCGAACAGGGTGTCGTCGCCGCCACGGCCGACGTTGACGCCGGGGTGGAAGTGCGTGCCGCGCTGACGAACCAGGATCTCGCCTGCGCCTACGGTCTGGCCGCCGAAGCGCTTGACGCCGAGGCGCTGAGCATTCGAGTCGCGACCGTTACGGGAGCTCGATGCGCCCTTCTTGTGTGCCATGTTGCATACCCTCCTCGGGGTGAATCAGCTGAAAAGAACGCGGGTCCGGTGAGACCTGGTTACTTGATGCCGGTGACCTTGAGGACAGTGAGCTTCTGCCTGTGTCCCTGACGCTTGTGGTATCCGGTCTTGTTCTTGAACTTGTGGATGCGGATCTTCGGGCCCTTGGTGTGCTCGACGATCTCACCGGCGACCGAGATCTTCGCCAGCTTGTCTGCATCTGTGGTCAGGTCGGATCCGTCTACGACGAGGACCGGAGCAAGCGAGACAGCAGTGCCGGGCGCTCCCTCGATCTTCTCGACCTTGACGAGGTCACCAACAGCGACCTTGTACTGCTTTCCGCCGGTCTTGACGATCGCGTACGTTGCCATCGGAGGGCTACCCCTTGCTTCTTTCGAACTTGCTCGCGTTGCGCATGGCAACACGACTGGTCTGGTGTGACGTGTTTGCTTGCTCCCTATCGGCCGGCCGCGATGGCATCCATCTCGGCCCGGTCGAGAACCGTTGCATTCTGTAGAACCACTACGGCACAGCAGAACGGTGTCACCGGGAGCGACTTATCAAGGTTACGGCAGAGAGACGGCCAGGGTCAAACTGCCCTGTGCTGCTAGGCGTCGATGTCCACCGGCGGACCTGCCGGCCGCGCTGCTGCACGCCGCCTACGTGGTCGTTCGGTGGGCACTTCCACCGCCTCTGTGGGCTGCTCGGCCGCCGACGTCAGCGGTTCCGGCACCTCTGCCTCAGCAGAGGCAGCCGGGTCGGCAGAGGCAGCGTCGTCGGCGTTGTCCGTGGCCGGTACCACGAGGACTACCCCGGCGTCCGGTGCCGCACTGGTCGGCGCGGCGGCCTTGCGCGCCACTCGACGCCCACGACGAGCCTTCGGTGCGGCAGGTTCGACCGACACGGCCGGCTCGGCAACGGACTGCTCTGCCGACTGATCGCCCACGGACCGATCCTGCGCAGACCGATCCTGTGCAGGTGCCGGGGCCTCGGGTGCAGCTGCATCCGCTGCCTCCGGATCGGCTGCAGCTGCCGTTGCCACGGCCACCTCGTCGGCGGAGACGACCGTCACCTCGTCGGCAGAGACGACCGTCGCTTCGGCGTCGGACTTCGTGCTCGCCTGCGGGGTCTCGACATCGGCGGGGCTGACGTCGGACACCACGTCATCGTGATGCGCCGCCATAGCCAAGGCAACCGGATGTGCGCGCTTGATCGATGGATCCACCGCGGGGGGCTCGTGTGCGTCTGCTGGGCCGGACTGCGCGGACGACGAGCTGCGCTCGTGACCGTCGCTGCCGTCGGACTTGTTGTCCTTGCCGCGTCGACGCCTGCCACTGTTGCCCGAGTTGCTCGACTCCGAGCGAGAGGAGTTCGAGCGCCCGTTGTCGTTGTCCGGCTTGGCGTCGATCGGGAACTGATGCACGACGATCCCACGACCCTGGCAGTGCTCGCACGTGGTGGAGAACGCCTCGACGAGTCCCGTGCCGAGCTTCTTGCGAGTCATCTGTACGAGCCCGAGCGAGGTCACCTCCGACACCTGGTGGCGCGTTCGGTCACGCCCCAGGGACTCGGTGAGCCGCCGCAGCACCAGATCGCGGTTCGACTCGAGCACCATGTCGATGAAGTCGACGACGATCATGCCGCCGATGTCGCGCAGACGCATCTGTCGGACGACTTCCTCGGCGGCTTCGATGTTGTTGCGGGTGACGGTCTCTTCGAGATTGCCCCCCGAGCCGGTGAACTTGCCGGTGTTGACGTCGACGACGGTCATCGCCTCGGTGCGATCGATCACCAGGGTGCCGCCCGAGGGCAGCCAGACCTTGCGATCGAGCGCCTTGGCCAGTTGCTCGTCGATTCGATGCGCCGCGAACACGTCGACCGAACTGCCGTCGGCCTCGTACCGATGCAGCCGCTCCATCATGTCCGGTGCCACGGTCTCGACGTAGTTCGACGTCGTCGTCCACGCCTTGTCGCCCTCGATGACCAGCTTGGAGAAGTCCTCGTTGAACAGGTCACGGATGACCTTCACGAGCATGTCCGGCTCTTCGTAGAGCGTCTGTGGTTGGACGCCCTTGCCGGTTTCGGCGTTGGCCGATCGTGCTTCGATGCTGGCCCACTGCGCCTGCAGCCGAGAGACGTCGCGTGCGAGTTCTTCCTCGCTGACGCCCTCTGCCGCCGTACGGATGATGACGCCGGCCTCGGGCGGCACGATCTCGCGGAGAATTTCCTTCAGGCGTTTGCGTTCGGTGTCGGGAAGCTTGCGGCTGATACCCGTGGAGCTGCCGCCGGGGACGTAGACGAGAAAGCGTCCTGCAAGCGAGAGCTGCGTGGTCAGGCGGGCACCCTTGTGGCCAACCGGATCTTTGCTGACCTGGACGAGAACTTGGTCGCCCGGCTTGAGTGCCTGCTCGATCTTCCGTGAGTTTCCGCCCAGTCCTGCAGCGTCCCAGTTGACCTCACCGGCGTACAGCACACCGTTGCGGCCACGGCCGATATCGATGAACGCCGCCTCCATGCTGGGCAACACGTTCTGAACACGACCCAGATAGACGTTGCCGACCATCGACGCGGTGGCACTGCTGGTCACGAAGTGCTCCACGAGCACCCCGTCCTCGAGCACGGCAACCTGCGTGGTCAGCGGGTGATCTGGCGTCGCCTTCTCACGCACGACCATGACACGGTCCACCGATTCGCGACGGGCCAGGAACTCCGACTCGGTCAGGATCGGCGGACGCCGACGCCCGGCATCACGTCCGTCGCGACGACGCTGACGCTTGGCTTCGAGCCGGGTCGATCCGGTAATGCCCTGGACTTCGTCCCGGGGCGCACGGCTCTTGTTTCGCGGCTCACGCTCGTGCACGACGGTGTTGGGCGGATCGTCCTCGGAGGATGCGCCCTCGGCAGCCGCCTCGGCTCCGGTCTTGCGGCGGCGTCGGCGACGGCGACGACGACTGGAGCCGTCCCCGTCCTGACCGCCGTTGTCGGAGTCGTCGTGGTTGTCCTGCGCACTCGCATCGGAGTCGGATTCGCTGTCCTGGCCCGAGGAGTCCTCGGACCCCGTGTCGTCCGAGGACTCGCTCGAATCGGAATTCTGCCGGTCCGATCCGCGGTTGCGGGTGCGGGATCGACGCGAACGCCTGCCCGAGCCCGACTGCTGTTCATCGTTCGAGGACGACTCGTCCGAGTCTGCAGCGTCGGTGTCGGACGACTCCGCGTCGCTCGAAACGGCTTTTTCCGAGCTGTTGTCGCCCTCGGAATCGTCCTCCGAGTTGTCCTCGCTCGAATTGTCGTCGGAGGACTGTTCCCCGCGGCCGCGGCCACGGCCACGGCGGCCACGCCGACGACGACGCGGCTGTGACTGGTCGTCGTCGCCGTCACCCGAGCTCTCGGAGGCGTTCTGCTCCCCGGACTCGGCCGAGGACGAGCGGTCGCCGGACGAGGTGTCGGGTGCGGTGGACTCGGATGTGTCGGGTGCCGACACCGTCGCGGTTTCCTCGGTCGAGGTACCGGAGGTGTTCTCGTTGTTCTCGGCGTTCGAGCCTTCGTCCTTCGGCGCTGCCTTGCGGCTGCGTCGACGACGGGCAGGCGGTTGCGCCGGCGACTCGGCCGACTCCGGTGCCGCAGCGTCGACGGCGGCGGGCTGCAGGAACAGCGGGGTGGCAAATGTGGCTGCGGCGGGCTGTGTGGCCTCGGGTTCCGGTGTGGCCGCGTTGGTGAACAACTGCGGCTCCGACCACGTGGCCTCGACGGACGGCGCTTCGGCGGAGGGAGCTTCGGCGGACTGTGCCTCTATCGGGGCGCTCGACTCGGCCTGCTCGGCGGGGGAAGGATCGGCCGGGGACGTCTCGGTTGGGCCGGCATCGGTGCCGTTGACGGAATCTCGGACGGACTCCGCAACCTCGCGACTGAGACTCGACTGCGCGCTACGCGCTTCGATGCCGAGCTCACCCAGGGTGACCAGTAGTTGTTTGCTGGTGACGCCCAGGATCTTGGCGAGTGCGTGAACACGCAGCCTGGTAGGCAGCGGGGTGGCGTCGGGCTGTGCAGGCGACACCTCGGCTGATTCCACAGACGAAACCTCGTCGACGCGCTCCTGACCCTGTGCGTTGGCGTTCTGTACATCTTCGGGCGGGCTTTGATCGGCCACGTATTCTCCTCGGGCCCCCGGGCGCGTTCATCCGAATTCGGGTGTGACGCGGCCACGCGAGGGCAATCCTTGTGTACTCACGTCGGGTTGGACGTCAGCTGTTCGGTCTCGCCCCGCACTCGAGTCGATGACCACTTCGGCATTCTCGGTGGTCGACGACAGCGTGTGCGGTGCCTGGCTGGATGGTGGTGTCTCGGTGATCCGAGCGCCTGATCATCAAGCAAGAACGCGAACGAGCCTGTCTCTCGTTCGAGCATCTGCGATGACGGGCAGCGGATAGACGACAGTCATCCGATCGAATCCACGACACCGGGCTAGCGAACTTAGGTGAAGCCTTGACTTCGGTGGAGCGTGAAACTTGTACTGAGTTGTGCTGTGGAGTCGATCTCCGTCGAGTATCCCACACGCGTCGACGCGTACTTGCCACGCCGCACCGATCGGGTGCCGAGCAGGTGCGGCGTGGCTGCGCGCGAACTGCGCATGGATACGGAGTGCGGTGCGGTCAGGCCAGGCCGGGGAACCAGAGCGCGATCTCGCGCTCGGCCGACTCGACGGAATCCGAGCCGTGGACCAGGTTCTGCTGGCCGTCGAGGGCGAGATCGCCGCGGATGGTGCCGGGAACGGCCTTGGCCACCGGGTCGGTGCCGCCTGCGATCTGCCGGAAGGCCGCGATCGCGCGGGGACCTTCGAGGACGGCGGCCACCACCGGTCCGGACGTGATGAACTCGAGGAGTTCGGGGAAGAACGGCTTGCTCTCGTGCTCTGCGTAGTGAGCCGCGGCCAAATCACGGGAGACGTTCTTGAGCTCGAGTGCGACGATGCTCAATCCCTTCTTCTCCACGCGGCCGAGGATCTCTCCTACGTAACGCCGGGCAACTCCGTCGGGCTTGATCAGTACAAGGGTGCGGTCGGTCACGTCGACGACAGTAATGGACCCGAGCGTGATCTCGCGCGGCGCATCGCCGAAACCGGACTGTTTCGGGTCAATCGCGTTGTCCCGGCAGCATTCCTCGCCGCATCCGTTCGGTGATGTCGCGGCGCAGGTACAGCAGATACAGCCATACTGCGATGAAGATCAGGCCCACCGCCCCGATCGAGAGATGGAAGACCGCCCCGGCCAGCACGAACAGCTGGAGAATCAGGTTGAGCTTCATCGCCCACGGTTTTCCCTGCTTGCCTGCCGCGAGGATCATCGCGACGGCCAAGGCCACGATATACGTGGTCGAGAACCAGGTGGCACCTCCGCCGAGGGTTGCCACCACGGGTAACGCGAGCAGAGTGACGATCGCTTCGAGCACCAGAGTGCCCGCCACCACGCCGCGGAAGCCCTTCCACGGGTCGGTGGTGGGTGGTTTGAACTGTGCCTCGCTCACGCGGGGTCCTTTCCGAACAGGGTGCGGGCCGCACCGACGGTCACCACGGATCCGGTGACGACGACTCCGGCACCCGATACTGCTTCTCCCGGCTCGGCGACGTCCTCGGCCAGCCCGATGGCCGTCTCGAGGGCATCGGGCAGGGTCGGGGCCACCACCACCCGTTCGTCGCCGAACTTGGCCACCGCGATGTCGGCCAATGCATCCACATCCATTGCGCGAGCCGAGCCGTTGTGGGTGACGACGATCTCGTCGAAGACCGGCTCGAGTTCGTCGAGGATTGCACCGACGTCCTTGTCCGACATGACACTGACGACGCCGACGAGTTTGCGGAAGTCGAATTCGTCGGTGAGGGCGGCAGCCAGCGCGGCGGCACCATGTGGGTTGTGCGCAGCGTCGAGGAACACGGTGGGAGCGTTGCGCACCCGTTCGAGACGGCCCGGGTTGACGATCGTCGCGAATGCCGCGCGCACGGTGTCCTGATCGAGCTGATGTTCGGGCCCGGCTCCGAAGAATGCCTCCACCGCAGCCAGGGCCAGCGAGGCATTGTGCGCTTGGTGCTGCCCGTGCAACGGCAGAAAGATATCGGTGTAGACCCCGCCGAGTCCCTGCAGCTCCAATTGCTGGCCACCTACGGCGATCTGCCTGCCCAGCACGGTGAACTCCGATCCTGCCCGAGCCACGGCAGCATCGGCCTGTACCGCTGCCCGCAGCAACACCTCCGAGACCTCGGGTTTCTGCTCGGCCAGGATGGCGACCGTGTCCCGCGGCACGAGCCGCTCCGGGGCCTTCTTGATGATCCCGGCCTTCTCCCCCGCTATCGACGTGAGATCGTCGCCCAGAAAATCGACGTGATCGAGGCCGATCGGGGTGATGACGGCCACCTCGCCGTCGACGACGTTGGTGGCGTCCCAACGCCCGCCGAGCCCGACCTCGATGACGCCGACCTCCACCGGAGCCTCGGCGAACGCGGCGAACGCCATTGCCGTGAGCACCTCGAACTTGCTCATCCGGGGCCCGCCTTCGGCCTCGGACCGAGCATCGATCATCTCCACGAACGGGGCGATCTCGTTGTACGTGTCGACGTAGAGCCGCGGCGAGATGGGGTGCCCGTCGATACTGATCCGCTCGGTCGCCAACTGCAGATGCGGGCTGGTGGTGCGCCCGGTTCGTCGATGGAACGCGGTGAGCAGCGCGTCGATCATGCGGGTCACCGAGGTCTTGCCGTTGGTGCCTGCCACATGGATCGACGGGTACGCCTTCTGCGGCGACCCGAGAAGGTCCATCAGAGCCGAAATCCGAGCCGTCGACGGCTCGATCTTCGTTTCTCCCCAGCGTTTGTCCAGTTCGGACTCGACCAGCGTCAGTTCGGCGAGATCGACCGGACTCGGCGGCGGCGTCGGAAGGGCGTCGTCGGCTTCGGTCACTTAGGTTCCCATCGATTCGAGTCGCGCGGAGATGCGTGCAATCTCTTCGCCTGCGATCGTCTGGCGTGTTCGGATCTTGTCCACCACCGCATCCGGGGCCTTCGCCAGGAACGCCTCGTTCCCGAGCTTGCCGGTGGTCTGCGCCAATTCCTTCTCCGCTGCGGCGAGATCCTTCACCAGTCGGGCTCGTTCGGCGACCAGGTCGACGGTGCCCGAGGTGTCGAGTTCGACGACCACGGTGGCCTTGCTCAGCCGCACTTCCACCGAAGCCGTCGCCTCGAAGCCGTCTTCGGGCTCGGTGAGCCGAGCCAGCGACGTGACCGCCGTGATCTGCCCGTCCAGATCGGCCTCGGACACTCCGACGACGCGGGCCGCGACCTTCTGCGACGGTTTGAGCCCCTGGTCGCTGCGGAATCGGCGGACCTCTGTGATGAGTCGCTGCATGTCCTCGATTCGTTGCGCCGCAGCATGATCGGCCGGCTCGGCGGCAGGGGTCGGCCAGGACGCGATCACCAGCGACTCGCCGCCGGTGAGCACCTTCCACAGTGTTTCGGTCACGAACGGAATCACCGGGTGCAGCAGGCGCAGCAGGGCGTCGAGCACGTTCCCGAGTACTCCCCGGGTGGTCGCGGCGATGGTGTCGTCGGCGAACTGCACCTTGGCGATCTCGAGGTACCAATCACAGACCTCGTCCCAGGCGAAGTGATAGAGCGCCTCACAGGCCTTGCTGAACTCGTACCGGTCGAATGCCGAATCTACTTCTGCCCGAACCTGTTCCAGTCGATCCAAGATCCATCGGTCGGCGTCGGTCAGCTCCCCGCGCGTCGGCAGTTCCGCCGGTGCCGCGCCGTTCATGAGGGCGAACTTGGTCGCGTTGAACAGCTTGTTCGCGAAGTTTCGCGAGGACTGCGCGTGGTCCTCGCCGACGGACATGTCGGCACCGGGGTTCGCCCCGCGAGCGAGCGTGAATCGCAGCGCATCGGCACCGAAGCGATCGACCCAGTCGAGCGGGTCGATTCCGTTGCCTCGGGACTTGGACATCTTCTTGCCGAACTGGTCACGAATCAGACCGTGCAGGAACACATCTCGGAACGGGACCTGCGGCCCCTGCTTGCCTGCGGTGATCGCGTCGTCTGCTCCCACGTAGGTACCGAACATCATCATGCGGGCGACCCAGAAGAACAGAATGTCGTATCCGGTGACGAGTACGCCGGTCGGATAGAACTTCTCGAGCTCGGGGGTCGAGTCCGGCCATCCCATCGTCGAGAACGGCCACAGCCCGGACGAGAACCACGTATCGAGAACGTCGGGATCCTGCTCCCAGCCCTCGGGTGCGCTCTCTCCCGGTCCGAGGCAGACGGTTTCACCCTCGGGTCCGTACCAGATCGGAATCCGATGACCCCACCACAACTGGCGTGAGATGCACCAATCGTGCATGTTGTCGACCCAGGCGAACCAGCGTGGTTCTTGACTCTTCGGGTGAATGACGGTGTCGCCGTTGCGTACTGCGTCGCCGGCGGCCTTCGCCAGGCTCTCCACCTTGACCCACCACTGCAGTGAAAGACGAGGCTCGATGGGTTCACCGCTGCGCTCGGAGTGTCCGACACTGTGCACATAGGGTCGCTTCTCGGCGACGACGCGGCCCTGTTCGGCAAGGGCTTGACGAACCTTGACGCGCGCCTCGAAGCGGTCCATCCCGTCGAATTGTGTTCCGGTGCCGACAATTCGGCCTACCTTGTCCATGATCGACGGCATCGGCAGCGAATGCCGCACACCCATCTCGAAGTCGTTGGGATCGTGGGCCGGGGTGATCTTGACTGCGCCGGTGCCGAACTCGGGGTCGACGTAGTCGTCGGCGATGATCGGGATCTGCCGTCCGGTGAACGGATGCTCGAGGGTGGTACCGACCAGATCCTTGTACCGCTCGTCCTCGGGATGCACGGCGACGGCGGTATCTCCGAGCATCGTCTCCACACGGGTCGTCGCGACGATCACGTGCGGCTCGGAATCGTCGAGCGATCCGTATCGCAGCGACACGAGCTCGCCCTCGACGTCCTCGAACTTGACCTCGATATCGGAGATGGCAGTCTGCAGCACCGGCGACCAGTTGACCAGTCGCTCGGCGCGATAGATCAAGCCGTCGTCGAACATCCGCTTGAACATGGTCTGCACGGCCTCGGACAGGCCGTCGTCCATGGTGAAACGCTCGCGGCTCCAGTCGACCCCGTCGCCGATGCGTCGCATCTGGCCGCCGATGGTTCCGCCCGACTCGCGCTTCCAGTCCCAGACCTTGTCGATGAACAGCTCGCGGCCGAACTCTTCCTTGGTCTTACCTTCGGCGGCGAGTTGCTTCTCCACCACGGTCTGCGTCGCGATGCCCGCGTGGTCCATGCCTGGCAACCACAGCACCTCGTACCCGAGCATGCGCTTGCGGCGGGACAACGCGTCCATCAGGGTGTGGTCCAGCGCGTGCCCCATGTGCAGGCTGCCGGTCACGTTGGGCGGGGGCAGCACGATGGAGTACGGCGGCTTTCCGCTGGTGGCGTCTGCCTCGAAGTATCCGGCGTCGACCCAGGACCGGTACAGCTCCGCCTCGACCACACTGGGATCCCAGCTCTTGGGCAGGTCGATCGAATCGGCAGGGTTCGCTGAGGGCTCTGGCGCTGAACTGGTCACCGGTCGATTCTAGTGGCCGAGGATTCGCGGCATCGATGCGCTCTCACCCAGCACGTGCTCGGCCAGAAACGCGAGCACGACCTCGTACCAGACCTTTGCGTGCTGAGGACTCAGTATCCAGTGGTTCTCCCCGGGAAAGTACAGAAAGCGATGTTCGGTGTTGCCCTCGTCGTCCGCGGGCAGACCCGACTCGCTGAGCAGCTCGTACCACAGCCGGAGCCCCTCGCCGATCGGTACGCGATAGTCCTTGTCTCCGTGAATGACCAGCATCGGGGTCGAGATGTCCGCAACGAACAGGTGCGGAGAGTTCTCGACCGCCATCTCGGGAGACATCTCTCGCGCCCAGTACCACGGCGCATCGGTCGTCGGGCCGAACTGATCGAGCGCCCACAAGCTCGCGTGAGTGACGATGGCGTCGAACCGGTCGGTGTGACCGGCGATCCAGTTCGCCATGTACCCACCGAACGATCCGCCCATCGCAGCGGTGCGGGTGTCGTCGATGTCCGACCGTGCGGCGGTGACGTCGGTCAACGCCATCAGATCGGTGAACGGTGCCTTGCCCCACGCTCCCCATCCCCGCTGCACGAAATCCTGTCCGTACCCGGTGGACAACGCAGGATCCGGCAGGAGCACCGCGTACCCACGAGCAACCATCAGCCACGGATTCCACCGCCACGACCAGCTGTTCCACGAACCGAGCGGACCACCGTGCACCCACAGCAGCAGTGGCGCAGGCGAGAGCTCGGACGCACCGTCCGGCAGCGCCAGCCAACCGCGCACCCGGGAACCGTCCGACACGACGGTGTCGACCTCGGTGAGGGTGCCGGGCACCGGGGCTTGGTCTATCCCGGTGTCGAGTGCGGTGACGCTACCGTCCGACATCTCGATCGACACCGGATGCGGCGCCGCCAGATACGACGCGGCGAGAGCAAGCACCCGCGTGCCGTCCGAGGACACGTGAACGTGGGTGTACGCGTCATCGGTGTGCGTCAGCCGCTGCGGCTGCGCCCCGTCACGGAGAACGAAGATCGGTGAGCGGCCGTCCTCGTCCGCGGTGACCAGCACCCCTGATCCGTCCGGCAGCCACACCGGGTCCATCGGCCATCGATCCCAACCGTCCGCGACATCGGACACCGAGGAGTCCTCGAAGTCGTATCGCTGCAGCGTCATTCGAGGCGCATCCTCGGGGGTGCTCAGCGACTCACGGACGAAGACAACGGCGGAACCGTCGGGCGAGATGGCGGGCGCGCTCAGATCCGCAGAGACGTCGTCGACGATCGTGGTCCGCTCACCCGACTCGGTGTCGATGCGCACCAGCACGGTTCGCACGGTTGCCAACGCGCCGGGCACCGCCCAGGTCGACACGACGAACGAGCCGTCACTGCTGACATCGAACTTCGCCTCGTGCAACGCTCCGGCCGCACCCTCGGTCAGATCACGCAGCCCGGTCGGATCCGCTGCCGATCCGGCGAACAGATGAGGGGTTGCAGGGCCCAGGTCGTGATCCCAGAAACGCACCGGAACGCCGGTGTGCAGAATCGCATCGACCTTGTTCGCCGTGCGTTCGGTGCGCAGCGCGTCGTCGTCCTCATCGGTACTCGACGCGCCGAACACCGGGGAGAACCCCACCATCGACGCTCCGGCGCGAGCGGTGCGGACCCCGTTCACACCCGCCGCTCGGGTCTCGAGCACTCGCGAGTCACCGCCCGATGCCGGCAGGATCCACAGCTGGGCCGGATCGTCCTTGTTCGACCGGCGCGAGAACAACAGGTCGCCGGAGGCGGTGAACACCGGTGCGTTCTCGCCCAACTCACCGTGCGTCAGACGCCTGGCGGGTGCGCTGCCCTCGACATCGACCTCCCACAGGGACGTTCGGTACTCGGTGCGCGAATCATCGAGTGCGGCAATGGAAACAACCGCACGCGAGAAATCGTGGGAGACGGACAGATCGGTGACTCGGCGGGCCCCGATGTACTCGTCGACGTCGTCGTAGATGCTCATCGTCCGAGCCTAGCGGCACGAGTTCAGTCCTCGCCCAGCTCCTCGCGCAGTTGGGCGAGAGTGCGCGCCAGGATCCGCGAGACGTGCATCTGCGAGATCCCCACCTTCTCCGCGATCTGCGTCTGCGTCATCGATCCGAAGAACCGAAGTACCACTATTCGACGCTCGCGCTCGGGCAGCTTCTCCAGTGCGGGGCGCACGGCCAGGTAGCTTTCCATCTTCTCGAGCTCGGGATCGTCGGCACCGAGGGTGTCCATCAGCGGCAGCCGATCTTCGCTCACGACCGAGTCGACCGAGACCGTCTGATATGCGCTGCGCGCCAGCAGAGCTTGCGACGCTTCCTTGACCTCTATTCCGAGTTCCGCGGCGATCTCGGTGGCGGTCGGGGCCCGACCCAGCTTCTGCGACAACGATCCCACCGCCTGCGAGATCATCGAGTTCAGTTCTTTCATCCGCCGCGGCACCCGGACGGACCAACCTGCGTCGCGGAAGTAACGGCGTGCCTCGCCCATGATCGTCGGTACCGCGAACGAGACGAAATCCGAGCCGCGCTCGATGTCGAATCTGTCGACGGCGTTGACCAGCCCCAGTCGTGAGACCTGCAGCAGGTCCTCGTGGGCTTCGCCGCGACCACCGAAGCGTCGGGCAATGTGTTCGGCGAGCGGAAGGCATCGGGTGATGATGCGATCGCGCAATACTCGGCGCTGCGGTGAATTCTCGTCGAGCGCCTGCATCTGTTGGATCAGTGCAACAACGTCGCTGTAATCGTCTGATTCTCGCCGTGTGCTTCGTTCGTGCACCGGCACTAGACCTTGCTCCTCCGCTTGATCACGTCGATCGCCACGGCGCGACCGGCATCGCCTTCGACGGCGTCAGCGGCGCGCAACTCGATGGCGTCGGTCAAGGTCTGCAACACGTGCCAGCCGAAGCTGTCCTTCTTCGGTACGGATTGAGCAGCCAGCACCGAAGCCACGACGATTCGGATGCCGGAATCGCCCACCTCGAACGTGCACGAGAGTTCGGCATCGGACACCGAACCCTTGATCAACTGCGAACACACTTCGTCGACCACCAGTTTCACATCGGCGATGTCGTCGAGCGTGAAGTCGCTGAGCACCACGAGAGTTTCGGCAACGGCGCGAACCACCGGCAACTGGTCCGCCTCGGCGCGCACCCTCAGCTCGACCGGTGCACCGGAACCTCGCTCCAGTTCTTCGATCTTGCTGACCCCAGCCATCCGCACTTCCCATCGTCGCCACGCAGTGTTCAATCGTTTGCCGGTCCAGACTACCCAGCCGACACGGTTTCAATCCTTGCAACTCGGCACGCGAGTCCCACCGGCGAACGCCCGATGAACGACCGGACCGCCCGGATGACGCAAGTGCCGCGAACTGGCACGATCGACGCTGTGGACTACTCGGCTGTGGATTACTCGCACGCACTTCGATCACTCGCCCGGCGCCTCGGCACCTCGACCTCGTATCGGGGCTGGGACGACGCCGAACACACCGTGAGCGACGAGACCCTGCAGCAGGTCCTCGCTGCGCGGGGCTACGCCACCGAGTCGACCGAGGACGTCGAACGAGCGCTGGCCGATATCGACGATGCCCCGTGGCGGCGGCTGCTGCCTCCGGTGGTGGTGGCCACCCAGGGCACCGATACCTCGGTGTGGGTGCATGTGCCGCACGGCAATCCGGTGGAGGTGTCGATGGTCTCCGAGGAGGGCGAGCCCATCGAGGTGCCCCAGGCCGACGTCTGGTTCGATCCGCGTGAGGTCGACGGCCGGCTGATCGGTAGGGCCACGTTCGTCGTTCCCGCCGACGCGCCGCTCGGCTGGCACAGTCTGACCGCGACGACGATCAGCGAGGACGACACGGTCCGTACATCCGACGCTGTGGTTGTGGTCACGCCGAAGTCGTTGTCGCCCAATGCCGAACTGGCTGATCGGCAACGAACCGGACTGCTGACGCAGCTGTACTCGGTGCGATCGCAACGATCGTGGGGAATCGGCGATCTCGGCGACCTGGAGGATCTGTCCGATATCGCCGGTCGCGTGCACGGATTCGACTACCTCCTGGTCAATCCATTGCACGCCGACCGACCGACCACCCCGGTCGAGGCCTCGCCCTATCTGCCGACCACTCGACGATTCTTCAATTCGCTCTACATCCGGGTGGAGAACATTCGCGAGGCGGCCATGCTCTCGCAGGAACAGTTCGGCAAGGTGCGCAGCGCTGCGCGGCGGTTCGACAAGGCGAACAAGCGCACCGACAAGCTCAAACGCGACGCCACGTTCACAGCGAAACTTCGCGCCCTCGAACGCGTTCACAAGGTCGAACGCAGCCCTGCGCGGGAATCCTCCTACCGGGCGTTCATCGAGCGCGAGGGCTCCGGCTTGCGTGATTTCGCGGTATGGAGCGCCTTGGCCGAGAAGTTCGGCCCGCACGATTCGGCATGGACGGATCGGGCCGCCCATCCACGCACCGATTTCGTGATCGAACAACGCACGAAGCTCGCCGAGCGCATCGATTTCCACATGTGGCTGCAGTGGATCTGTGACGAACAATTGGCCGCTGCGCAGCGCGCCGCACTCGATGCCGGGATGGACATCGGGATCATGCACGACCTCGCGGTGGGCGTGGCCCGCGGCGGGGCCGACGCCTGGGCGCTCGGCGATGTACTCGCCTCGGGCGTCACCGTTGGTGCCCCTCCGGACAACTTCAATCAGCAGGGTCAGAACTGGAATCAGCCGCCGTGGGACCCCGATCGCCTCCGGGAACTGGCGTACATCCCCTACCGCGACATGCTCAGGACGATCCTCCGTCACGCCGGCGGCATCCGAGTGGACCACATTCTCGGCTTGTTCCGCCTGTGGTGGATTCCGCAACAGGCCGACAACGCAGGCGGCGGAACATATGTCGAGTACGACCACGAGGCCCTCATCGGCATCCTCGCGTTGGAGGCCGAACGGGCTGGGGCGGTCGTGGTCGGTGAGGATCTCGGGGTTTTCGAACCGAGGGTGCAGGAGTACCTCACCGAACGCGGAATCCTCGGTACCTCGATTCTGTGGTTCGAGGCCGACGATTCGGGTCCGATTCCGCCCGAGCAGTACCGCCGTCTGTGCCTGACGTCGGTGACCACGCACGATCTACCACCGACCGCCGGGTACCTCGCTGGTGAACACATCGAGCTGCGCTCACGTCTCGGACTTCTCGAACGCGATCTCGACGCCGAGAAGGAGATCGACGCGGTCCAACGGGAGGCCGTTCTCGATCTGGCGCGCGAGCGGGGGTTGCTCACCGCCGATGCGGACGGACAGGAGACGGTCGAAGCCCTTCATCGCCTGGTGCAGCGCAGTCCATCACTGCTGATCGGTGTCGCGCTCGTCGACGCAGTCGGCGAGCACCGAATCCAGAACCAACCGGGTACCGACGAAACCCAATACGGCAATTGGAAGGTTCCGTTGGCCGATGCCGACGGCAAGCGGGTGCTGGTCGACGATCTCGTCGATCACCCGCGGATGGTGTCGTTGGTACATGCCATGGCTACCGAGTCGACGGACCGATGACACCGAGGTCCACAATCGAAGGATGAACTACGCAGCGCGTTCCGAGAACGGCCGGTACTGATGGGACGGATCACAGCTCGCAGGCCGGTGGTCCGGCTACGCGGCGAGCACCGCGTCGAGCGGCCGGACACCTTGGTGGTGGAAGAGCCACTGGAATTGCGGGTCGACGGTAAGGCGCTGGCGGTGACCATGCGAACCCCGGGCCACGACGTCGAACTCGCTCACGGCTTCCTGCTGACCGAAGGGGTGATCTCGGCGGGGTCCGACATCGCCGCGGCCCGCTACTGCGATGGAGTCGACGACGAGGGTGCCAACACGTACAACGTCCTCGACATCACCCTGGCCGAGGGTGTCTCGCCACCGGAGACGGGCGTCGAACGCAATTTCTACACGACCTCGTCGTGCGGAGTGTGTGGCAAGGGGTCTCTGGAGGCAATTCGACTGCGTACCAAGCACTCCCCCGAGGCCGACACCGTGGTCGTCACATCGCGGACGCTCACCGGGCTACCCGACTCGTTGCGCGCAGCTCAGAAGGTCTTCGATGCCACCGGGGGCCTGCACGCCGCCGCTTTGTTCACCGCCGACGGTGAGATGTTGGTTCTGCGTGAGGATGTCGGACGCCACAATGCCGTCGACAAGGTCGTCGGCTGGGCCGTGACCCATGATCGCATTCCTGCCACCGGCACGGTGCTGATGGTCAGCGGCCGTGCCTCGTTCGAGTTGGCTCAGAAGGCCGTGATGGCGGGAATCCCGATTCTCGCGGCGGTCTCGGCTCCGTCCTCACTGGCCGTGGACCTCGCGGCGGAATCGGGCCTGACAGTGATCGGATTCCTTCGCGGTCGGTCGATGAACATCTACTCACGTTCCGACCGCGTCCTGGTCTCAGACGACCGAATCGACGAGGATTTCGGCGGCAGTCGCAGTGAGGACCTCGTCGATGGACACGCCGGGCGCGGTCTCGACGAGGCGTAGGCCCTTCTCGGTCACATCGAGCACGGCCATGTCCGAGATGATCCTGTGTACGCAGCCCTTTCCGGTGAGGGGAAGGGTGCATTGTTCGAGGATCTTCGGCTCGCCCTTGCGTGAGAGGTGCTCCATCATCACGATCACGCGCCGCGCTCCGTGCACCAGATCCATCGCGCCGCCCATACCCTTGACCATGTGCCCTGGGATCATCCAGTTCGCGAGGTCACCAGTGGCGCTGACCTGCATCGCCCCCAATACCGCGACGTCCACCCGGCCACCTCGGATCATTCCGAACGACGCCGCCGAATCGAAGTACGAGGCACCAGGAAGTACCGTGATGGTTTCTTTGCCCGCGTTGATGATCTCGGGGTCGAGTTCGTCCTCGGTGGGGTAAGGGCCGACGCCGAGCACTCCGTTCTCCGAATGCAGGATCACCGAAATATCGGTGGGGATGTAGTTCGGAACGAGCGTCGGCATACCGATGCCCAGGTTCACGTACTGGCCGTCACCGAGTTCCTGTGCCACTCGCGCGGCCATCTGTTCACGGGTCATCTTCTCGGTCATGCTCGTACCGTCCTCTGCTCGATGCCGACCTCGACGGGCCCGACGTGTACCACCCGTTGGACATGGATTCCGGGGGTGTGCACCTCGTCCGGCCCGATCTCCCCTGGCTCGACCAGGTTCTCGACCTGGGCGATCGTGATGCGACCCGACTCTGCTGCGGGTGGATTGAAGTTCCGTGCACTGGCGTGGAACACCAGATTTCCGTGCCTGTCGCCCTTCCACGCGTGCACCAGCGCGTAGTCGGCCACGATGCCTCGCTCGAGCACATAGGTGACACCGTCGAACTCGCGGGTTTCTTTCGCCGGACTGACCAGGGCGATCCCGCCACTTCCGTCGTAGCGCAGCGGCAGTCCACCGTCCGCAACTTGTGTTCCGACACCTGCGGGTGTGAAGAAGGCGGGAATCCCGGCACCGCCGGCTCGCAATCGCTCGGCGAGCGTGCCTTGGGGAGTGAGCTCGACCTCCAGTTCGCCGGAGAGGTACTGCCGGGCGAATTCCTTGTTCGAGCCCACGTACGAACTGATGGTTCGGCGAATTCGGTGCTGCGTCAACAGAACTCCCAGCCCGAATCCATCGGTTCCACAATTGTTGCTGATGGTTTCGAGATCGGTCGCCCCCTGCGCCAGCACAGCATCGATCAAGATCTCCGGCACCCCCACCAAGCCGAATCCGCCGACGGCGATCGAGGATCCGTCCGGAATATCTGCTACCGCTTCGGTGGCGCTGGCCACGACTTTGTCCAACATGCGATCCACGCTACCCGACTTTGTGCGATATATGAACACCTTGCCACTATGCGAACACTTCGGCTACGGTGACCATCGCGTAGATCACCACGATCGTGAGGAACCTTCGATGCTTCATCTGCCGCCCGACTATCGCGATCAATCCGGCATCAATGCCCCACGAGATTTCGCCGAGTACCGCACCACCGCGCTGCGCCACCCGGCACAGCCGTTGACGCTGCTCCCCCAGCGGCTCACCGAGATCACCGGGCCGGTCTTGGGCGAGGGCAGGGTCACCGCTGCCGACGCAGACCTGACTCTCGCGAACGGCGGTGAAGCACTAGGGCAACGCATCATCGTGCACGGTCGCGTACTCGACAGCGACGGCAAGGCAGTGCCCCACACGCTCGTCGAGGTATGGCAGGCGAACGCGGGCGGACGCTATCGACACTCAGGAGACCGCTGGCCTGCGCCGCTCGATCCCCATTTCGACGGAGTGGGGCGGGTACTGACCGACAAGCACGGTGGATACCGCTTCACCACGATCAAGCCGGGTGCGTACCCCTGGGGCAACCATCACAACGCGTGGCGTCCAGCCCACATTCATTTCTCGTTGTTCGGCCAGGCATTCACCCAACGCCTGGTGACCCAGATGTACTTTCCGGACGATCCGATGTTCTTCCAGGATCCGATCTACAACTCTGCACCCGAGGACGCTCGCGCTCGCATGATCAGTGCATTCGATTACGAAGCCACACAGGAAAACTGGGCTCTGGGCTACAGGTTCGACATCGTCCTGCGCGGCCGCGACGCCACCCCCTTCGAGGAAGACGAGCACGATGACTGATTCCGAGTTCGCGCCGCGCTACGCAGTGATGACCGGAGCCGATTTCACCACCGCCTCGTTCGGGCAGACCCCGTCCCAGACGGTGGGGCCGTACGTGCACATCGGCTTGCTCTGGCCCGACGGCGAGAACGTGGTACCTCCCGGCACCGAGGGTGCCGTCACCGTGACGTTCACCCTGATAGACGGATCGCGAACCCCCATGGCCGATGCCATGATCGAGACCTGGCAGGCCGACGCGGACGGTCGGTTCGATCATCCCGACGACCCTCGGGGCGCGGTGGTGCCACGCACCGCGGGCTTTCGCGGATTCGGGCGTACGTTCGCCGACGAGACCGGGACGATGTCCATCACGACGATCAAGCCAGGACCACTGCCCGCCGAGAACGGTGCCGTGGAGGCTCCGCACATCGACGTCGGCATCTTCGCCCGCGGAATGCTCGAGCGCGTCGTGACCCGGGTGTACTTCCCCGACGAGGCCGAGGCCAACGCGGTCGATCCGGTGTTGTCCGCCTTGCCCGAGCACAGGCGTGCCAGACTCGTTGCACGGTCGGTCGAGGGTGGTTATCACCTCGATATCGTGCTGCAGAACACCGACCCGCACGGCGACGAGACCCCGTTCTTCGAACTGTGACAATCGATTCTCGAAGGAGGGCAATGACATCCGAGCGAGGTGCACTGTTCGACCCGACGTTCGGCAGCGATGTCATCGCGCCGATGGTCGGTGACCGCGCCTGGGTGACAGCGATGCTCGACGTCGAAGCAGCCCTCTCGCGGGCCGCGGCTTCGGCCGGACTGGTGACGGTCGGCGACGCCGACATCATCACCGCTGCCGCCGCCGAACTCGGTGAGAACCTGGACATCACTCGCCTCGGGAACGCAGCGGCCGCAGGCGGAAATCCCGTCATTGCGCTGGTGCAGCTGCTTCGCGATGCCGTGGCCGCATCCGGGGTTCCCTCCAGTGCAGTACATCCCGGTGCCACCAGCCAGGACATCATGGACACGGCGCTGATCGTCGTATCGCGCGGTGCACTCGGAGAGATCGAAGCCACGCTGGACGGCGCGTGCCGCGCCGCACGCGATCTCGCCGCGACCCATCGCACCACCCCCATGGCGGCACGCACTCTCGGCCAGCAGGCACTGCCGACCACCTTCGGCCTCGTCGCCGCGAACTGGGCATTGGGTTTGTACCGCGCACGCACGCGCCTGGCAGCGGTGCGAGCTGCGTTGGAGGTGCAGTACGGCGGTGCCGCAGGCACTCTCGCGGCGGCGTTTCCCCACGGGATCACCATTGCCACGGCACTGGCCGCAGAATTGGAGTTGGCACCGCAGCTCGCCCCCTGGCACACCGAGCGCACAGCCATCGCCGACATCGCCTGCGCGTTGGGTACGGCCGCCGGATCGATCGGCAAGATCGCCGGGGACATCGTGTCGATGTCGTCCACCGAGCTGGGTGAGGTGTCCGAGGATGCGCCCGGGGGCTCCTCCGCGATGCCACACAAACGCAATCCGGTGGCCGCCATCACCGCCCGTGCTGCGACCCGCCGTGTGCCAGGCGCAGTGTCGACCGTGCTCTCGAACATGAATCACGAACATCAACGCGCTGCGGGCGCCTGGCACGCCGAGTGGGAGACCGTCACCGACCTGCTGCGCCTCACCGGCGGTGCCGCACACCGGATTGCCACCAGCCTCGATGGACTGCACGTACATCCGGAGAACATGGCCCGCAATCTCGGAGCCACCGACGGCGCACTGCTCGCCGAACGGGTCACAGCCGCCTTGGCACCGCACACCGAGCGGGCTCGGGACATCGTGACTGCTCGGTGCGCAGCACAGGAACCGTTGGACACCGACGCTGCCATCACCGAATTTCTCACGCCGTCGACGGTTCGTGAATTGCTCGATCCGGCTGGATATCTGGGCCACGCCCCCGAACTGGTCGACCGCATCCTCGCCCAGCTGACACCAGAGACCGAACACCCCACCGACTCGAAGGGGTCTTGATGACCGTTGCACTGGCTCATGAACACGTCCCAGGACCGCGCGCCGACGCGGACACCGTCGTGCTGATCGGTTCCCTCGGTTCCGATCGATCGATGTGGAACCCGCAGATCGGTCCGCTCTCTGCCTCCGTGCACGTACTCGCGGTCGATCTCCGTGGCCACGGGCAGTCACCTGTTCCAGCAGGTCCGTACTCGATGGCCGAGCTCGCCGAAGACGTTCTGGCGCTGCTGGACTCGCTCGATCTGGAACGTGTGCACCTGGTCGGGCTCTCGATCGGCGGTGCCATCTCGCAGTGGATCGCCATCCATCGTCCGGAGCGCGTGCAGACACTGACACTGCTGTGCACCTCGACGAAGTTCGGGGACCCGGCGCAATGGATCGACCGCGCAGCAGGCGTGCGTGCGTCGGGAACCGAGTCCTTGGCCGATGCCGCCCTCACACGCTGGTTCACCGCGGAACTACTCGCTCGCGATACCGATCTCGTCGATCGGTATCGCACGATGATCGTCGACACCCCCGGCGAGGGCTACGCATCGTGTTGTGAGGCGTTGGCGGGCTGGGACTCCCGGGCGGACCTCGGACGAATCAGCGCACCCACCCTCGTCCTCGCCGGGCTACAGGATCCCGCAACGACCCCCACCGACCTGAAGATCATCGCCGACGGTGTCGCCGGATCGACGTTCCGAGTACTGGACCCGGCCGCGCACCTGGCCAATGTCGAGCAGGCGGGACCGGTCACTGCCGCGATCGCCGCACACATCGGATCGAACTCGTACACCACGGGCCGCGCCGCTGCGCACGATGTCGGTATGGCGGTGCGGCGCAGCGTTCTCGGCGATGCCCACGTCGACCGCAGCATCTTGGCGCGGACCGAATTCACCGCCCCGTTCCAGGACTTCATCACCCGCACCGCGTGGGGCGATATCTGGAACCGCCCCGGGCTCGACCACAAGACGCGCAGACTGCTGACGCTGGCGATTCTGACGGCGGTGGGTAATGAGCACGAGCTCGATATGCATATCCGCGCTGCCCTACGCGCAGGAGTGCCGCCTGATGAACTGGCCGAGGTGTTTCTGCACACCGCGGTGTACGCCGGAGTTCCGAACAGCAACAGTGCCTTCGCCCTCGCGAACTCCGCGATCACCGACGCCTCGTCTGCTATCGAGGCCGAGGAGGGTACCTCGTGAACGCCGAGGACGCGCCGCCTCCTTCCTCGGACTACGTTCAGTCGCTCGGCCGCGGCCTCGCGGTGATTCGAGCTTTCGACGCCGAGCATCCGCGTCGAACACTCTCCGATGTCGCGAGGGCAACCGACCTCACCCGTGCCACAGCCCGACGGTTTCTCCTCACGCTCGTCGAGCTCGGCTACGTCCGTACCGATGGTGCGATGTTCTGGCTCACCCCGCGCGTACTCGAACTGGGCTACAGCTACCTGTCGAGCCTGACCCTCCCGGAAGTCTCGGGGCCACACCTGGAGGCACTGGCCGAACGGGTACGAGAATCGTCCTCGGTCTCGATACTCGACGGTGACGATGTCGTGTATGTCGCCCGAGTCCCCGTGAGCCGCATCATGACCGTCGGAATCAACATCGGCACCCGATTCCCCGCGTTCGCGACCTCGATGGGGCGGGTGCTTCTGGCCGGGCTACCGGCCGAGGAACGCACCGCATACCTCGCCCGAGTGCAGCTGACTCCGCTCACCGGGAGAACGATCACCTCGGCCCAGGAGCTCGACCGCGAGCTCGATCGCGTACGCGCCGAGGGCTTCTGCCTGGTCGATCAAGAACTCGAAGAGGGCCTGCGGTCGATCGCTGCACCCATCCACGACGGCAACGGGGCGGTCGTCGCCGCGGCGAACGTCTCCACTCAGGCCGCGCGGCATTCTGCCGACGCCGTCCGCAGCGAACTTCTTCCTGCCCTGCTCGACGCCATCCGCGCCATCGAAACCGACCTGCTCCGGGTGAGCACCGGACTCAACGACACACGAGGAACCCCCCATGCCTGATGCAGTGATCTGTGAACCACTTCGCACCCCGGTCGGCCGCTTCGGCGGCCAGTTTCGCGATATCTCCGCCCAGACTCTGGCCGCCACGGTCATCGCCGAACTCGTTGCTCGCACCGGCATTTCCGGTGCAGATATCGACGACGTGATACTGGGACAAGCGTCTCCCAACGGCGACGCGCCTGCAATCGGCCGTATTGCCGCGCTCGATGCGCACCTGGGAATCGATGTCCCCGGTATGCAGGTCGATCGGCGCTGTGGCTCCGGATTGCAAGCGGTGCTCCAGGCGTGCATGCAGGTGCAGTCGGGCGGCAACGACCTGGTTCTGGCGGGCGGCGTGGAGAGCATGAGCCAAACCGAGTTCTACGCCACCGGCATGCGATGGGGTGTCAAAGCCGAGGCGGTGGCGCTGTCCGATCGGCTTGCCCGTGCGCGAGTGACCGCGGGCGGCAAGAACTTTCCCGTACCCGGCGGCATGATCGAAACTGCCGAGAACCTGCGGGCGGAATTCTCCATCAGTCGCGCCGATCAGGACGCGTTGGCCGTGCAATCGCACCGACGGGCGGTCACCGCACAGAACAGCGGCGTGTTCGCCGAGGAGATCGTGGGAGTATCTGTCCCCCAACGTAAATCGGATCCCGTGCTCGTGACCACCGATGAGCACCCCCGCGCAGAAACCACCATGGAGTCCTTGGCCGGTTTGAAGCCGATCCGCGCCGCCATCGATCCCGAGTCGACGGTCACGGCAGGAAACGCCAGCGGGCAGAACGACGGAGCCGCACTCGCCGTTGTCACCACCCCGGAAAAGGCTGCAGCCCTTGGCCTTCGGCCACTGGCCCGCCTCGCCGGCTGGGGGGTGGCCGGAGTGGCCCCGCGCACCATGGGCATTGGTCCTGTGCCTGCCAGCGAGAAAGCGCTCGGACGCCTCGGACTCGGTCTCGACGATATGGGGATCATCGAGCTCAACGAGGCGTTCGCAGCTCAAGCCCTCGCCGTCACCAGAACCTGGGGCATCGACGCCGACGACCCGCGGTTGAACCCACATGGTTCCGGAATCTCGCTGGGGCACCCCGTAGGCGCTACCGGAGCTCGAATTCTCACCACCTTGCTGCGCGAGATGGAACGCCGCGAGGTCCGCTACGGACTCGAGACGATGTGCATCGGCGGCGGGCAGGGACTGGCGGCGGTGTTCGAGCGCCTCAGCTGACCGGCGGGATCCATTGCCTATCGGACATCGCGAACCACCTGGCCCCACGACAACGAGCCCCGATCATCGTCTCGATGATCGGGGCTCGTTCGTGGAACAGGATGTTCGTCAGGCGGACTTGTCTCGGCGTTCGGGACGTTCCGGCTTGCGCGGCACGATGGTCGGCAGCACGTTGTCGTTCACCGTTTCTGCCGTGACCACCACCTTTTCGACATCGTCGCGGCTGGGGATGTCATACATCACCGGCAACAGAACTTCTTCCATGATGGCCCGAAGTCCACGCGCACCGGTCCCGCGGAGAATTGCCTGATCGGCGATCGCTTCCAGCGCCTCGGAGGTGAACTCGAGCTCCACGCCGTCCATGTCGAACAAGCGCCGGTACTGCTTGACGAGCGCGTTCTTCGGCTCGGACAAAATCGTCACGAGCGATTCCTTGTCCAGATTCGTCACCGAGGCGATCATCGGCAACCGACCGATGAACTCGGGAATCAGACCGAACTTGATCAGATCCTCCGGCATCACCTCGGCGAAGTGATCCTGCGTGTCGATCTCGGCCTTGGAACGAACCTCGGCACCGAAGCCGAGTCCGCGCTTTCCAACGCGATCGGAGACGATCTTCTCGAGGCCCGCGAAAGCACCGGCGACGATGAAGAGCACGTTGGTGGTGTCGATCTGAATGAACTCCTGATGCGGATGCTTGCGTCCACCCTGCGGCGGCACGCTGGCCTGGGTTCCTTCCAGAATCTTCAGCAACGCCTGCTGCACGCCTTCACCGGACACATCGCGCGTGATCGACGGGTTCTCGCTCTTGCGGGCGATCTTGTCGACCTCGTCGATGTAGATGATGCCCGTCTCGGCCCGCTTGACGTCGTAGTCCGCCGCCTGGATCAGCTTGAGCAGAATGTTCTCGACATCCTCGCCCACGTAGCCGGCCTCGGTGAGTGCGGTGGCATCGGCAATGGCGAACGGGACGTTGAGCATCTTGGCCAGCGTCTGCGCCAGGTACGTCTTACCGCAGCCCGTCGGGCCGAGCATCAGGATGTTCGACTTCGCCAATTCGACGGATTCGCCTCGCACATCGCGGGCCTTGTCACCAGCTTGGATGCGCTTGTAGTGGTTGTACACCGCGACGGCGAGCGTGCGCTTGGCAGCGTCCTGGCCGATCACGTAATTCTCGAGAAAGTCCTTGATCTCGGAGGGCTTGGGCAGATCGTCGAGCTTCACTTCGCTCGACTCGGCCAACTCCTCCTCGATGATCTCGTTGCACAGGTCGATGCACTCATCGCAGATGTACACCCCTGGTCCAGCAATGAGCTTCTTGACCTGCTTCTGGCTCTTGCCGCAGAACGAGCACTTCAGCAGATCGCCACCGTCACCGATGCGTGCCATTCGGAGGTTCCTACTTCCTTGTCCGCGTACGACCCACGCGGTCGGATTGTGCCGAGTCCGCGGTGGGGCTTGTTCTCGGCTTTCGTCACGCCGAGATCGATCGCCCGAGTTCTTGGGTGCGACGCTACCCGTGTTCGCCGAACATGGGCGGGTTGTTTCCGGTGATTCGCCACCCGATTTCGTCGATCTCGGTGATCGGCTGGTAAATCGCGACCGCCGGGCGGAGTATCTCACTCGCGCCCGGCGCCGAGAATCCTCTGCCGGACCGTACCGGTCCGACCGGTGGTGCTCGCTCTGCTAGCTCTGTGCAGAGAGCTTGCGGTACTCGAACACGGTATCGATGATGCCGTATTCCTTGGCCTGCTCAGCGGTCAGGATCTTGTCGCGATCGGTGTCCTTGCGGATGACGTCGGGATCCTTTCCGGTGTGCCGACCGAGGGTGGTCTCCATCAGTCGCCGCATGCGCTCGATCTCGGCAGCCTGGATTTCGAGGTCGGAGACCTGGCCTTGGATTCCGCCGCTGGACGGCTGGTGAATCAGCACCCGAGCGTTGGGCAGAGCGGCGCGCTTGCCGGGGGTTCCGGCTGCGAGCAGAACCGCAGCTGCCGAGGCCGCCTGGCCGAGGCAGACGGTCGCGACGTCGGCGCGGACGTACTGCATCGTGTCGTAGATCGCCATCAGCGAGGTGAACGAACCGCCGGGCGAGTTGATGTACATCGTGATGTCCCGGTCGGGATCGAGGCCCTCGAGCACCAACAGCTGGGCCATGATGTCGTTGGCGGACGCGTCGTCGACCTGGACGCCGAGGAAGATGATGCGCTCCTCGAACAGCTTGTTGTACGGGTTCGACTCCTTGACGCCGTAGCTGGAGTGCTCGACGAAGGACGGGAGGATGTACCGCGAGGACGGCAACTGGTTGGGATCGAACAGGTTTGTCATCGTTTCTCCAAGATGTGAGGGATCGAGGTCGCCGGTAACGGCCGAACTACTCGCCGAGTCCACCGGCCTGCCGCGCGCGGGAGACGACGTGGTCAACGAACCCGTATTCCTTGGCCGCCTGCGCGGTGAACCATCGGTCGCGGTCGGAGTCCTCGGTGATCTGCTCGACGGTCTGGCCGGTGTGCAGAGCGATGAGCTCGGCCATCTCGCGCTTGGTGTGGGCGAACTGCTCGGCCATGATGGCGATATCGGACGCACTGCCGCCGATACCGGCCGAAGGCTGATGCATCATGATCCGCGCGTGCGGAAGCGCGTAGCGCTTGCCCTTGGCACCGGCGGACAGCAGGAACTGCCCCATCGAGGCGGCCAGCCCCATGCCGTAGGTCGCGATATCGCACTCGGCGAATTCCATGGTGTCGAAAATGGCCATGCCCGCGGTGACGGAGCCACCGGGCGAGTTGATGTACAGCGCGATGTCGCGGGTGGGATCCTCGGCCGAGAGCAGCAGGATCTGGGCGCACAACTTGTTCGCGATATCGTCGTCGACCTGGGTACCGAGGAAAATGATGCGGTTTTGAAGCAGACGCTCGTACACGGAGTCGCTGAGATTCAGCCCTGATGCAGCCGAAGTCATGACGGGACTCTGCTCGTGCGAAGCCGCCGGATTCTGAACAGTCACGGTACCTGCCTTTTCCATAACAAATCGTTGATTCCTGACACAGACACTAACGAAAGACGGCGGCTCCGGAGTCCCGGAACCGCCGTCGTTCGCTGTCAGCGTTACTTCTCTTGTTCGCCCTCGGATGAATCGGCCGCTTCGACCTCGCCGGGAGCATCGGCGGGGCTGCCGAACAGCTCCGCGGTATCGACGCTCGCGCCGGTCGTGTCGGTGACGGTGACGCGCTCGACAACCGAGGCCAAGGCCTTACCGCGCTTGACATCGGCGAACACAGCACCGAGCTGGTTGGCCTGCTGCACCTGCTGGATGAACTGCTCGGGCGGCATGCCGTAGCGCTGCGCCTGGAAGATGATCCGCTCGGTGAGCTCTTCCTGGCCGACCTGCGTGTTCTCGGCCTCGGCGATCGCGTCGAGAAGAAGCTGGGTACGGACCGACTTCTCGGCCCCCTCCTTGACGTCCTTGTCGAACTCCTCGCGACTCGAACCCTGCGACTCGAGCAGCTCGGCGAGAGCCTCCTCGTTGTGATCGAGGCCGTGGATGGCCTCGTGCACCTGGGAGTCGACCTCTGCCTTGACGACGGCCTCGGGGGCCGGAATCTCGATCGTGTCGAGCAGGGTCTCGAGCACCTTGTCGCGAATTTGACCGGCCTGCTCGACCTTCTTGCCTCGCTCGACGCGAGCCTTCAGGTCCTCCAGCAGCTCGTCGAAGGTGTCGAACTCGCTCGCCAGCTGGGCGAACTCGTCGTCGGCCTCGGGAAGCTCGCGCTCCTTGACCGAGACGACCTTGACCGTGACGACGGCTTCCTTGCCCGAGTACTCACCGGCTACCAGCGTCGAGGTGAACTCCTTCGACTCGTCTGCCGAGACACCGATGATGGCGTCGTCCAGACCGTCGATGAGCTGTCCTGAGCCGACCTCGTGGGACAGCCCGCTCGCAGTGGCTTCTTCGACGTTCTCGCCGTCGACGGTGGCCGAGAGATCGATCGAGACGAAGTCACCGTCCTGGACGGGACGGTCGACGCCGGTGAGGGTGCCGAACCGCTGGCGCAGCGATTGCAACTGCTCGTCCACGGCCTCGTCGCTGATCTCGATCGGGTCGACGACGACGCTGATGGTCGAGTAGTCCGGCAGTTCGATCTCGGGGCGCACATCGACCTCGGCGGTGAACGTGAGCTCGGTTCCGTCCTCGATCTTGGTGATCTCGATCTCGGGCTGGCCGATGACCTTGACGTTCTCGTTGGTCACGGCCTCGGAGTAGCGGGAGGGAAGAGCGTCGTTGACGACCTGCTCCAGTACGGCACCGCGACCGACGCGTGCTTCGAGCAGCTTGGCCGGAGCCTTCCCCGGACGGAATCCTGGCAGGCGGATCTGCTGAGCCAAAGCCTTGTACGCGCGGTCGAAATCAGGCTTGAGCTCCTCGAAGGGCACCTCAACGTTGATACGGACTCGCGTCGGGCTCAGCTGCTCGACGGTGCTCTTCACGGGACATGCTCCTTTGTGGTGATTCTTGCTTGCTGATCGTGCTGGCTTACGGTCTCGCCTCGTTCGCCGCGAATCACGGCGAACCGTCTCTACGGACCTCATTTGTCGGGGTGACAGGAATTGAACCTGCGACCCTCCGCTCCCAAAGCGGATGCGCTACCAAGCTGCGCCACACCCCGTCGTACGGACACCATTGAACAGCAACCGATAGTAGACCCTGATGGGCGCCCCACCGATGGCGTTCGGCCGGACCTGGCGCGGCGGGCCGGTTTGGAATCCGGCAGCGGCGTTGGGTACAGTCTTGAAACGCAGGCGACGGAACTGGCGATCCCAAGACTGTTGTTTGCACGCCGATGTAGCTCAATGGTAGAGCCCCTGTCTTCCAAACAGGCTACGCGAGTTCGATTCTCGTCATCGGCTCCATCGAAAAGCCCCGCACTGTCAGTGCGGGGCTTTTTCGTGTCCGCGTATCCTGAAATACGAGTCCGAATTGTCCGAACTGGACATGCACCGTCGGCGGAAGGCCCGAAGTGGAAATAGTCCTGATCGTCATCGTCATCGCCGCAGTGGCACTGCTGGTGTTGCGAAGCAAGAAGAACTCGGCTGCAGCCGCCGAAACCGCTCTGGCCGACGCCAAGGCCGATGCCCGCCAGTCGATCGAACGCCTCGGCGGCCAGGTCTACAACCTGATCGGCACCGACACGCCCTCCAAACAGGCATTGGCCGATGCTTCCGAGCGCAATATCGCGGCCGGTTCGCAAATCGACCAGGCCACGACCCCCGAACAGGCTCGACTGGCCAAGCAGACGGCCCTCGAGGGGCTCTACTACATTCGCGCTGCACGCCTGGCGATGGGCATGGATCCAGGACCCGAGGTCCAGGGCATCGACGGCCAGCAGCAGGCAGGTCGAGTCACCGAGGATCGCACGGTCGACTTCGAGGGCCGTGAGGTCGCGGCGTCACCCGATCCGTCCGAACGCACCCCGAACTACTACCCGGGTGGCCGCGTAGCGGGCCGTCCGGTTCCCGCCGGCTGGTACTCCGAGCCGTGGTGGCGTCCGGCCCTGGTCGCAGGCGCATGGGGAATGGGTTCGATGTTCCTGTTCTCGGCGATGTTCTCCGGCATGGCCGGGGTTCCGGACGACACCGCAGCGGGCGGCGACACAGGAGCCGAGGACGGCGGCATGGGTGACGAGGGCAACGACCTGGGCGGCGACTCGGACTACGGTTCGATCGACGACGGGGGCGGTGATGGCTTGTTCGGCGACGGCGGCTTCGGAGACTTGTTCTGACACCGTTCAGGTCGCCTGACAGACCGGGCACCAGAACAGGTTTCGCGCCTGCATCGTCGAGTGCAGGATTTCGGTGCCGCACACCCGGCACGGGAACCCCTGCCTGCGGTAGACGTAGGACCGGGGCCTGCCCGCGGCGTACGTATCGCCGTGATCGTCCCCGGGCCGGATGGTGATGATGCGGCCGCGTCGAACACCGATCTTCATCAGCTCGACGAGGTCGAACCAGATTGCATCCCACTCGGCTCGATCGAGGTCCTTGCCCGGCCGCATCGGGTTGATCTCGTGGCGGAACAGAATCTCGGCGCGGTAGACGTTTCCGACGCCGGCAAGCACCTTCTGATCCATCAGCAACGTGCCGATGGAGGTGCGTGATGCCGAGATTCGCGCCCACGCCCTGTTCGGGTCGGCGTCCTTACGCAGCGGGTCCGGCCCCAAGCGCGCCACCAGGGCGTCGACCTGCTCTTCGGTGTAGATCTCACAGGCAGTGGGGCCGCGCAGGTCGACACCGTACTTCTCCCCCACCATGCGCAGCCGGACGGCACCCACCGGCTCGTTCAGTGGCACGGCCTGTTCGGTGAACTTCCCGTAGAGGCCGAGGTGAATGTGCACGATCAGATCGGACTCGTAGCGGTGCAGCAGATGCTTGCCCCAAGCCTCGGCCTTCTCGAGCACGAGCCCGTCGATCAGCGCAGCACCGGAGGTGAACCGCCCCTGAGGGCTGCTCGCGGCCACCGGTGCCCCGCCGAATCGACGTTGATGCACCCTGGCGAGTCGGTGCAGGGTGTGGCCTTCTGGCACCTATGCAGGCTTTCCCGGCACCTCGGGTGCCTCGCCGGTGCGCTCGTACTCGGACAGGATGTCGATGCGTCGCTGGTGGCGCTCTTCTCCCGAGAACGGAGTATCGAGAAACGCGTCGACGATGGCGAGGGCCTCGGGCAGTGTGTGCATGCGGCCACCGAGACCGATGAGCTGTGCGTCGTTGTGCTCGCGGGCCAGCTTGGCGGTCTCGACGCTCCACGCGAGTGCGCAGCGAGCGCCTGTGACCTTGTTCGCAGCGATCTGCTCGCCGTTTCCGGAACCACCGAGCACCAGGCCGCGACTGCCCGGGTCGGCAACGACGCGACGGGCTGCGTCGATGCAGAAGGCCGGATAGTCGTCGACGGGGTCGTAGTCGAAGGCACCGCAGTCGACGGGCTCGTGCCCGGTCGCTGTCAGGTGTTCGATGATCTGATTCTTGAACTCGAGGCCGGCGTGGTCAGCACCCAGGTATACGCGCATGCCTAGAGTCTGACAGGTGAACTCCGGAGCCGAGAAATTCGCCGGCGTGGACGGCGCGAAGGGTGCGTGGGTCCTCGCGATCTTCGATGGCACGACACTGACGTGGACTGCCTGCTCCTCGGTGCCGGACGTGATCGATCTCACCCGAGAGTGCGCGCGAGTCGGCGTCGACATGCCGCTGTCCCTGCCCACCGAGGGCTACCGAGTCAGCGAACTCGAGGCGAAGAAGTTTCTCGGACCGGCTCGCAGCTCGATCTTCCACACCCCCGTCGTCGATGTGCTCGAGGCTTCGACTTACGAGCAGGCGTGCTCGATTTCCCGCGAGATCACCGGCAAGGCGATCAGCAAACAGACCTGGCACATCCTGCCCGCAGTACGTGCCTGGCGGGAGGCGCATGTCGACGTGGACACGTACGTCGAGGTGCATTCCGGAATGCTCGTTTCGCGCGATGTCGCCTGCGACCGACTACGCATCGAAGAAATCCGGCCGCGGCATCGGGCAGCGACTGGCCGCGCTCGGGCGGTGGAGCGAGAACATCGACCTGGCGGACCTACCGCCGGGACCGGCCGTGGACGATTTTCTCGACGCAGCCGCGGCGGCATGGTCGGCGCAGCGCTTCCACGCCGGAAAGCATCGTGTTTTCGGCACCGAGGACGCATCGGACCGAATCGTGGCCTGACCCCGCGCGCACGAAAGTTCTTCTCCTGCTATGAATTTCCGTGCACGAGGGGGCGACGTGATCAGTCGAACTGCGGATCCTCGTCCCGCGAGCGCTTGAGCTCGAAGAAGTGTGGGTACGACGCGAAGGTCACCGATGCGTCCCAGAGCTTGCCTGCTTCCTCACCCCGTGGGATGCGCGAGAGCACCGGACCGAAGAACGCGACGCCGTTGACGTGGATGGTCGGGGTACCGACATCGGGGCCGACCTTGTCCATTCCGGCGTGATGGCTGGTGCGCAATTCCTCGTCGTGGTCGGTGCTGCCTGCCGCGTCGGCGAGATCCGCCGGCAGGTCCAGCTCGGCCAGGGACTCCTTGATGACGACTTCGAAATCCTTGTTGCCCTCGTTGTGGATTCGCGTTCCCATTGCCGTGTACAGCGGTGGGAGAATCTCGTCGCCCTTCAGTTTGGCGGCGGCGATGGCCACGCGCACCGGGCCCCATGCCTTCTTCATCATCTCGGCGTATTCCTCGGGCAGATCGCGGCCCTCGTTGAGCACGGCGAGGCTCATGACGTGGAAGTTCACGTCGATGTCGCGTACCTGCTCCACTTCGAGAATCCACCGTGAGGTGATCCAGCACCACGGGCACAGTGGGTCGAACCAAAAATCGGCGGTGTCTTTCTGTCCTGAACCGGCCACAGTGCTCTCCTTGCAAGTCGAGGTCAACCTATCTTCATGCACAACAACCTCCCACCGCACAGACATTCCGCGACGTCTGTCGGCCAGCGCCGGCTACTCGTGACGTGATGGGATGGAGGGCACTACCCATAACTACACGAAGAGGTGTCGACAGAAGTGGTTGCTCCCAACCTGACGCGTGACCAAGCCTCCGAACGTTCGGCGATCATCGGGGAAACGAAGTACGCGATCGTTCTCGATCTCACCGACGGCCAGGGCAATCCCGGCGAGAAGGTATTCCGCTCGCTCACCACCATCACGTTCTCGGCCACGGCCGGAGCGTCGACGTATGTGGATATCGTTGCGCGCACGATCCGTTCCGCAACCCTCAACGGGACGGACCTGGACACCACGAGTTACGACGAGTCGACGGGCATCGCGCTCGAGAACCTGGCCGAGCACAACGAGCTGGTGATCGACGCGGACTGCATCTACTCGCACACGGGCGAGGGCCTGCACCGGTTCGTCGATCCGTCGGACGACTCGGTGTACCTGTACTCGCAGTTCGAGACCGCCGATGCCAAACGCATGTTCGCCTGCTTCGATCAGCCGGATCTCAAAGCAACCTTCGATCTGAAAGTCACCGCACCGGAAAGCTGGACCGTCATCTCCAATGCCGCACACGCGGCCGAACCGGCATCCGGCGAGCACGTGTTCGACACGACACCGTTGATGAGCACCTACCTCGTGGCGCTCATCGCAGGTCCGTATGCGGAATGGACCGACTCGTACACCGACGACCACGGCACCATCCCACTCGGAATCTACTGCCGCGCATCGCTTGCCGAGTACATGGATGCTGAACGGTTGTTCACCGAGACCAAACAGGGCTTCGGCTTCTACCACGAGAACTTCGGCACTCCCTACGCGTTCGGCAAGTACGACCAGCTGTTCGTACCCGAGTTCAACGCCGGTGCCATGGAAAATGCGGGCGCGGTGACCTTCCTCGAGGACTACGTGTTCCGGTCCAAGGTGACTCGGTACTCCTACGAGCGCCGTGCCGAGACCGTGCTGCACGAGATGGCGCACATGTGGTTCGGCGACCTGGTGACGATGACGTGGTGGGACGACCTGTGGCTCAACGAGTCCTTCGCCACGTTCGCCTCGGTGCTCTGCCAGTCCGAGGCAACCGAATACACCAACGCATGGACCACATTCGCCAACGTCGAGAAGGCCTGGGCATACCGCCAGGACCAGCTGCCCTCGACCCACCCCATCGCTGCGGACATCCCCGACCTGGCTGCGGTCGAGGTCAACTTCGACGGCATCACCTACGCCAAGGGCGCGAGTGTGCTCAAGCAGTTGGTGGCCTACGTCGGCAAGGAGGACTTCCTGGCCGGGTTGCGGTCCTACTTCGTCGATCACGCTTTCGCCAATGCCACGTTCTCGGATCTGCTGTCGGCCCTGGAGAAGTCCTCGGGTCGGGATCTCTCGGACTGGGGTGCACAGTGGCTGCGCACCACCGGGTTGAACACACTGAGCCCGGACTTCGACGTCGACGCCGACGGCACGTTCACCCGCTTCGCTGTTCGACAGACCGGAGCGGCGCCCGGTGCGGGCGAGCATCGGGTCCACCGGGTCGCAGTCGGCATCTACGACGACGTCGACGGCAAGTTGGTGCGCACCGAGCGCGTCGAACTCGATCTGGATGCCGCCGAATCGACGACCGTCGACGCACTGGTCGGAGTCTCCCGCGGCAAGCTGGTGTTGGTCAACGACGACGATCTGACGTACTGCGCGGTGCGGCTGGATCCGGACTCGCTCGCCACCCTGCTCTCTCGAATCGGCGACATCGCCGAGCCGCTCCCCCGCACCCTGGCCTGGTCGGCGGCCTGGGAGATGACCCGCTCGGCGGAAATGAAGGCCCGGGACTTCGTCGCACTCGTCCAGCGCGGCATCGGCGGCGAAACCGAAGTGGGTGTGGTGCAACGTCTTCTGCTGCAAGCCAAGACTGCAGTCGACTCATATGCCGACCCCACCTGGGCCGCCGAGCACGGGTCCCCCGAATTCGCCGATGCAGTGCTCGAATTGGCCAGGGGAGCCGAGGCAGGCTCCGATCACCAGCTCGCGTTCGTCAACGCCCTCACCGCTACCGAACTCTGTGATCGTCACGTCGAGGTGTTGCGGGCACTACTGGACGGCGATGTCGATGGTCAGTCCCTGTCGGGTCTGGGTGTCGATACCGATCTTCGGTGGCGCATCGTGACCGCATTGGCGGGGGCCGGTGCCATCGACGCCGATGGGCTCGACTCGCCGGTGATCGACGCCGAGGCCGACCGGGACAACACCGCGGCCGGTGCTCGATCCGCCGCGGCCGCGCGAGCGGCCCGGCCGAGCGCTGAAGTCAAGGAGCAGGCCTGGACGACGGTCGTCGACGACGATGCCGTCCCCAACATCACGGCCCGCTCGATCATCGGCGGCTTCGCAGGCCCAGGGCAGGCCGAGTTGCTCGAGCCGTACGTCGCCCGCTATTTCGACGCCATCGAAGGTGTGTGGTCTCGTCGATCCAGCGAGGTCGCGCAGACCGTTGTGGTCGGCCTGTACCCGTCCTGGTCGATCAGCGAACAGTCGCTGGCGGCCGCAGACAGGTTCCTGGACGCGGACTTGCCGCCCGCGCTACGACGCCTGGTGATCGAGGGCCGTGCAGGAATCGTTCGATCGCTTGCTGCGCGGGAGTTCGACGCCGGCTGATCTCGGCGGAACAGACGGCACGGGCCGGTTGCGTCGCCTTTCGGCGAGCAACCGGTCCGTGCCGCGTTCGCGGTCGTGTGGCAACGTCGAGATCTCGCGCCGGTACGCCGACCTCGTATTACCGGGCGATGTCCCATCCCGCCTTTACGACCAGCTGACTCAGGACGATCGGAAGATCGCCGCAGCATGGATCGATTACGTAACCCAGTCCGTCGAAAGTCTGCACACTTTCGTCATTTCCCCGAAATCAGTTGGCCGACCAACCGGTTCACCAACGGGATCCGCGCCAGGCCGAGAGCCGCTCGCCGGACCCCCAGTTCCCAGCGTGAGCGCGGGAGGAACCAGCGTGCCGCCGCCCGTCCGGCCTTCTGCTTGTCCTCGGCGACCGGGCGCCACTGTCGTTCGTAGGCTGCCAGCCCGGCTGCCAATGTCGGCGCGCCGTGGAGCTGATCGGCAAGGACCTTCGCGCCCGCGATCGCCAGCGACGCGCCCTGGCCGGCCAGCAGGGAGACCGCGTAACAGGAATCCCCGACCAGCGTGACCCGTCCCGCACTCCACCGCGGCAGCTCGATCTGGGCGACCTGGTCGTAGTAGATCTGTGCCGACGGCGGGCAGTGCTCGAGCGCTTCGGGCACCACCCAACCCAGGCCGCGGTAGGCCTCTGTCACGGCGCGGCGGGCGTCATCGGGCAGCGTCGGGTCTTCTGCGCGATGCACACCGAAAGCAGCGACGCACCCGTCCCGCAGCACATAGAAACCCATTTCGCGGCCGATGGTGTCGGTCATCGCGAATCGCCCCCGGCATGCGTCGCGGATCCGCGGCGCATCGAACACGAACGCCGATGTGTGGAAGCCCAAGAAGCGCAGGAAGGCGGACTCTTCACCGAACGCCAGTCGGCGCACCGTGGAGTGGATCCCGTCGGCACCGACCAGCAGATCCGCCTCGAGGGTCGACCCGTCGGCCAAAGTGGCGGTCACCTGCTCGCCGTTGTCGTCCAGCCCGGTCAGCGCAGCCCCGTACCTGAGGTCCACCGTGGCCGGGAGGTGCTGGCGCAGAACTTCTTCGAGATCCGGTCGCATCAGGCTGCACAACCGGCCGCCGACGGCGCGGCGGAGCTGGTCGTAGGGCATCGTCGCCCTGGTGCTGCCATGCTCGTCGACGAAGCTCGCGTTCTCGATCTCGTATGCGACGCCGCGAATCGCCGGCAACAGGCCCATCTGGTCGGCGGCGTCGTAACCGGGACCGAAGAAGTCGATCATGTACCCCTGCTCGCGCGGGTGCGGTGAACGCTCGAGCACCACGACCTCGTCGCCATGGGTGGCCAGCTGCCGCGCCAGGGCCAGCCCGGCGATACCCGCCCCGCAAATCACCACCTTCATCGTGACCGTCCTTTCCGTTCGTCACCGATGAGCCGTCTCATGGCGGCTCCGGCAGTCGCGCTGCCCGGGCCGATGCCCAAGCCGCGGTGCAGCGCCATCCCGTCGAGGGCTGCGAACACCACCGCGGCCGTGCCGTCGGGATCGGGTGCACCGTGGTCGGCCAGCCGCCGGGCGAAGCGGGTCCGAGAGTCCGCCAGCAGCTGTGCGATCCGCTCACCGAACGTCGCGTCGCGGGTGCCCGCCAGGTATGCCTCGACGAACAGCAGCGTCATCGGATCGGAGCCGGTGAAGGGCTGCGCGGTGGCGAGCGCGCTGTCCAGCAGCGCTCCCGGGCTGTCCGCGCTGTCGATCGCGGCGTCCATCTCGGCAACGACCCCGGCCATGGCCGCCAGCGCCGCCTCCTGCAGAACCAGCTGCAGAGACGTGAAGTGGTAGTGCACGACGCTGGGAGTGACCCCAGCCCGGTCGGCCAGGATCCGTGTGCTCACCGCCGACCAGCCCAGCTCGGGGATCAACTCGGCCGCGGCGGCCAGCAAGCGCTGGCGCACCTCGTGTCCGCGGGCCGCCGCTGGGCTCGGCATGACCACCTCCGCACTGTGTAGGGCATTCGACCTGTACGACTGCCCCACACGCTACGCCGAGGCTCCCGACGGTGTCGAACCGTGCGCGGCGGTCTCTCGCGTCCGACGGTGATCACCTGACGCGGCCGGTACACCGAACGTGGGGTCGATGGCCTGTCGGACCTGCACCGCTCCGGTCGTCCTCGTACGCTCGATCATGCCGCGGTCGTCACTGCCACGTGGGCCCCGCCACCGAAGAAACTCCGCATGAGGCATTGGAATTCGAGGTTGTTGGCCGATCATCTGGGGGTCAGTTTCTATGGCGTCGCCAACGCCTGGCGTGAGTACGGCGTGCAGCCGTGGCGAGCGGAGACGTTCGTATATTCCACCGACCCGGAACTGATCGCCAAGGTCCACGACGTCGTCGGTCTCTACTTGAATCCACCCGAGAACGCGATCGTGTTGGTACTGGACGAGAAGTCGCAGATCCAGACCCTGGACTGGGGTTTCTCGAGCAGGTCGCGCGAGCCTACCCCAGCCAGGAACTGCACCTGATCCCCGACAACTACGCCACCCACAAGACTCCGGAAGTCAAGGCCTGGCTCGCTCAGAATCCCCGTATTGCAGTGCGTTTCACTCCGACGTCCGCGTCGTGGCTCAACCTTGTCGAAGTGTGGTTCGGGGTCTTCCAACGCCAAGCACTCGGGCGCGAAGTGTTCACCTCCGCCACCGATCTCACCACCACGATTCGTGCCTTCGTCAATGGCAGGGATACCAGCGCCACACCGTTCGTGTGGACCAGAACACCGGATGAAATCCTCGAGAAAAGCGACCCGTGAAACGACCTCGAACACGAACCACTAGGGACTGAGAATGGCCGCTGTCATCACCCGCACCGAGGTGACGAGACCGTCGATGAGGTTGCCGTCGCGGAACGGCCCGAGTGCTGCCGTGACACCCAACTGCGCAACCCGGTCGGTCGCGCGATTGGACACTCGCTTCCCGCTCCGGATCTCGACGGCGTGCCGATTGGGATCGACGGCGATCAGGACGGACCGAATGGCATCGGGCGTGCCGGGAAAGACGGATTCGACGCCGGTGGACGGATCGTCGCCGAGATCACCGATGTAGATGTTGAAGCGAATCTTGGTCTGCCGGGTCGCCTCGGTCAGCGCGTCGTCGAGCGCAACCAGATCCTGCGTCGCGAACGGTAGGTGATCGGGGTTGACGGTCCCGAACTCGTGCGCAGCCGAGACGCGGCCGCTGGCGGTGAGGGCGGATCCGAAGGGCAGATCCCGTTCCTCGATGTCGTGACGAACGAGTTCACCACTTGCCACTTGCAGCACCTCCGATCGAATCGGCCGCGTCGGCGTCGTGCGATCCGTGTCCTCCGAAGGGAGTCACCTCGTCCGTAGCGCTCCACAGCAATGGTTCGCGCGTCCACTCGTCCGTCAGTCGGTACGGAGGCACGTCCATACCGGGCTGCTTGTCGGTCAAGTAGGTCAACGCGCCGATGAGTCCGATCACCGCAACCGGAATCACCCCGAATATCAGCGTGGTCTCCAAAATGCTCACAGGGTGTGACGTTAGTCGACAATTGCGCTTCGAACCACGTCGGGGCTGGTGTTGTGACCGAACCGTATACACCGGTCGAGTGTCAGGCAGCACCTTCACCGAGATACGCCAGCCAACTCGGGTCCAACTCCTTGGTCGTCGCCAACAGACGCCAGTGCGGCCCCTTCGGCGGCACCAGCTGCGCCCGCAGCGTCCAGCCGATCTCACTGAGCAGTTTGTCCGCCTTGCGATGGTTGCACGAAGCACAACACGCCACACAGTTCTCCCACGAGTGGCCCCCGCCTCGGCTGCGCGGCACGACGTGGTCGACCGTCTCGGCCTTGCTTCCGCAGTATGCGCAGCGGAAGCGATCGCGGTGCATCAGGGCGGCACGCGTCATCGGCACTCGCGCTCGATACGGAACCCGAACGAAGGTTCTCAGCCGAATCACCGACGGAACCTGCACCGAGAAGCCGGCCGATCTGATGAACGGCCCTTCCGGATCGTCGTGCACCACGTCGGCCTTCCCACAAACGAGAAGAACCACCGCCCGGCGCATCGGAAGCGCGGTCAGTGGTTCGAATGTGGCATTGAGGAGCAGCACACGGCGTTTGACCCACGCCGGTACGGCGTCGTCGCTCGTGGCATCGTGGGCCGTCGGCACCACGCGCAGCGGAGAAGCCCCCGAGGCCGTCTCACGCTGGTCGTGCGTGGTGCGGCCCTCAGTGGGCGGGAGTTGTCGATGGCGGTGTTGCGAGTTCTTCATGCGTCACTCCAGAAGCAGTCGGCGCCCGCGCATGGCTTGCGTGGAACACGAGTGACAGTGGAACACGAATACACCGCCTGCGCACAGCCTTTTTCCGGGCATTTTCTGTTGCCGATCGGTGAACTTTGCGCGTCGACGCGTTCGCGATCGGCCACCGGGGAGCCCATGCGCTGCGCGACTGGCGAGAATTCTGCGTCTCCGTAGACTTTTCGGGTGTCTGCATCAACCCTTCTGTCCGCATCGCCCCCAACCGACCTGTCACTGCTTCGGCAGCTCGACACCCGAGCCTTCGAGCTGACGGAAACCGGACGCGACTGGCTGGTCGATCGTCCGCTGCAGATTCTCGGTTATCTGGTTCTGGCCATCGTGCTGCGCCTCGTGCTGCACCGGATGATCACCCGCTTCACCCGCAACGAGGTCGGCAGATCACCGATGCTGCTCCGGCCACTGCGGGACCGGTCTTCGAGCACGGTCCAGGGCGCAATTCTCAACGAACGGCGAAAGCAACGGGCGAACACGATCGGCTCGGTGCTCAAGTCTGCCGTGTCGGTCTTGATTCTCACCTGGTTCGTGCTCTCGGTTCTCGACGTGCTCGGTATCAACGTGGCACCGTTCATCGCGTCGGCGGGAATCGTCGGTGTTGCACTGGGCTTCGGTGCCCAGAACTTGGTTCGAGACTTCCTGTCCGGCATTTTCATGCTGCTGGAGGATCAGTACGGCGTCGGCGATGTCGTCGACCTCGGCGAGGCGACCGGCACCGTCGAGAGCGTCGGTTTGCGGGTCACGACGATCCGAGATATCAACGGCACGGTCTGGTACTGCCGCAACGGCGAGGTGCTCCGGGTGGGAAACATGAGCCAGGGCTTCGCGGTCGCAGTGTTGGATCTGCCCGTCTCGCATACCGCGAACATCGAGGAAGCCTGCGCTGTCGCCGATCGCGCCGCTGCGTCGTTGGTCGAATCCGGCGACTTCGACAGCGACATTCTCGAACCGCCGCAGATGCTCGGAGTCAACGCCGTCAGCGCGGACACCGTCACCATCCGCGTCACCATCAAAACGCGCCCCGGCCGCCAGTGGGCTGTCCAGCGCCGTCTTCATCAGGACATCCTGGAGGCCTTCGACGACGCTGGCATCAAGGCTCCGTACGCGCTGGGGCGTCCCGGTGGGGTCGCGGCAGATCGCGACAACTAGAGAGACGATGATTACCGTGCGAGGCCGATCAGAGCGATCGGCCCATCCGGAAGAGAGAGTGTGATGACCGAACCGCAGCAGACGTTCTACGACGCGGTCGGCGGTGCCGAGACGTTCCGGTCACTCACAGCGAAGTTCTACGAGGAAGTCGCCAAGGACGAGATTGTGCGCCCGCTGTACCCCGAGGAGGATCTCGGACCGGCCGAACGGCGGATGCGGATGTTCCTCGAACAGTACTGGGGTGGCCCTCGGACGTATTCGGACGAACGCGGCCATCCTCGACTACGGATGCGCCACAGTCCGTTCCGGATCGGTCCGATGGAAAGAGACGCGTGGCTTCGATGCATGCACATCGCGATCGCGTCGATCGATCCGTCGGTACTGGACGCCGCACACCGCGCGCAACTCGTCGACTACATGGAGATGGCGGCGAATTCGATGGTGAACTCGGCGATCTGAGCTACAGCGACGCCCCGCGCCGCTGCCCCTGTCCCCCGGCGACGTTCTTGAGCTTGCCCCCGACCCCTCGCAGGGAGCCTGCGACCTTGAGAACGAAGGACAGCGGCCCGGGCAGGTGCTGACGCAAGATCGCATGCTTGCGTACGTAGTTCTCCACGTGCCACTCCGACCAGGTGCCTGCGCGGAACAAAGCAGCGTCTCCGGCAACCAGAGTGCGCGGTGCGTGGTCGTCACTCGACACGGTCACCGAACCGTCCATGATGTGCACGATCTCGTCCACGGCGAAATACCAGCGGAAGCGTCCGGCCGTGCAGTCCCAGACATTGGTGGTGGTGGTGCCGTCGATACTCTTCGACCACTCGGCGACGCGCGCCTGTGGGTTCCCCTCGAGGACCCAGTCCGGCTCGATGGGACTGTCGTCGAGCGCGATATCGCCGAGCCGTACGGCTTCGATGGTCGAAAGAGTCATGGCTTGCGTCGCGTCCTTACCCGTCGGGCGCGGCCTACGCCGCTACTGATACCAGAAGCAGAACATACAACACTTTCCAAAGCAGAAGGCACGTGTCGGTCATATGAATGAGCACAAGTCTTTACTCGGTGTTGACCGGAGACGCCACGTCCGCCCGAATCTGCGCGCCCCTGAATCGTTCCTTGGCCATTCGTTTGGCACTATTGCCACTTGTGACCGATCCGACCGAGAGCTCCGAGATGTTGTGGTGGCAGGACGCCGTCTTCTATCAGATCTATCCCCGATCGTTCGCGGACTCCAACGGAGACGGTATCGGTGACCTCGACGGGATTCGGGACAAACTCGGTTATCTCGAACTGCTGGGTATCGACGCCGTCTGGATCGGACCGATCACCTGCTCCCCCATGGCCGATCACGGCTACGACGTCTCCGATCCCCGCGACATCGACCCCATGTTCGGCAACCTCGAGATCTTCGATGCGCTGATCGACGAGGCTCATGCGCGCGATATCAAGGTCACGATGGATCTGGTGCCCAATCACACCAGCGTCGAGCATCCGTGGTTTCGGTCGGCCCTGACGGCACCGCGCGACGGAGCCGAGCGTGCCCGATACATCTTTCGAGATGGTCGCGGCGACGACGGATCGCAGCCTCCGAACAACTGGCCCAGCATCTTCGGCGGCCCGGCCTGGACCCGTATCACCGAGGCCGACGGCACCCCAGGGCAGTGGTACATGCACATTTTTGCGCCCGAACAGCCGGATCTGAACTGGGACAACCCGGAAGTGTTCGAGGACTTCGCGCGCACACTGCGATTCTGGCTCTCCCGCGGGGTCGACGGATTTCGACTCGACGTTGCGCACGGCATGGCCAAACCTGCAGACCTGGCCGATATGAGTCTCGAACTGAACGCGTTGATGAAGAACGACGACGACGATCCACGATTCAACAATCCCCACGTCCACGACATCCATCGGCAGATCAGAACTGTGATGGACGAGTTTCCCGGAACGGTCACCGTCGGCGAGATCTGGGTTCAGGACAATGTTCGGTTCTCCGAGTACATCAGGCCCGACGAGCTGCACCTGGGGTTCAATTTCCGATTGGCCAGCGTCGACTTCGACGCCGAGACCATCCGCGACGCCATCTCGAACTCCCTCGCTGCCGTCGAGCTCGTCGCAGGCACCCCGACGTGGACGCTGTCGAATCACGACGTCGAGCGCGAGGTCACCAGGTACGGCGGCGGCGATGTCGGCCAGGCCCGCGCCCGCGCGATGATCCTGGTCGAATTGGCCCTGCCGGGAACGATTTTCGTCTACAACGGTGCCGAACTCGGGTTACCGAATGTGCAGCTGCCGGACAGTGCGTTGCAGGACCCTGTGTGGGAGCGATCCGGACACGCCGAACGAGGACGCGACGGCTGCCGTGTTCCGATGCCGTGGGAGGGCCACGAACCCCCGTTCGGTTTCTCCTCCACCGATCAGACCTGGTTGCCGATGCCACCGGAGTGGGACGGCCATACTGCCGAAGCGCAGCTCGAAGACGTCGATTCGATGTTGAGCCTCTACCGCACGGCCTTCGAACTACGAGCGCTGCGTCCGGAATTCACCGGCACCGGAATCGATTGGTACGGAGCGCCTCCCGGTTGTCTGGCCTTCCGCCGGGCCGGCGGTCTCATCTGTGCCCTGAACGCATCGGAGGAATCGATCCCGCTGCCTCCCGGCGAGCTGCTCTTGGCCAGTGCGCCTCTCGTCGAAGGCAGGCTTGCTGCCAACGCTGCGGCCTGGCTGGTCTAGTGTCCTGAGTCGTAAATAAGACCGCAGTTGACAAACTGCGGCATGGCAACCCGAGGTCCGCGTCCTGCGGAGATCACGTTGACGGACGACGAACGCGCCGAACTCGAGTGCTTCTATCTTCTTCGCAACTGCAGCGATGTACGCGGGCTAGCCTGAGGCGGTGAGTACTTATCTGGCCGAAGCTGGTTTCAGCGAGTGCGTGAACGCTGGCGTCTGCGGCGCTGAATTTGACGCTTTCTTCTTGAAAATCGGTATCGGTTTGCTTTTCGTGTTGCTGTGGTTCGGTCTCGCTACCTATGTGTCTGCAGCTGCGGGGCCACCTCTGACTGCGCGGCGTACGGCGATTTCGATTCTGACAGCTTGGCTTGTGCCGATCATTGGTTCGGCATTCTTCTTCTACTACAGAGAGGACGTTCGTCAGCACAACTGGCCTTAGCCTGGGAGTGAGCAGCAGAGGTCGCTGGTGGTGGTGGTGCGTCGTCCAGGGAGCCCAGGGTTTCTACCTTCTCCGCAAGGCAGCTACAGATCCGAGCGCGGCAAGCCTCCTCCCGTTGGCCCCTGCGTGCGGTTGAACGAGTGCTCACGGTTTCTCTGCGAGGTGACCCATTCGTATGTTGCCGCCGTTCCTATCGCGCCACACCGCTACCTCGTCAACGAGCCGAGGGCACATGAACCCACCTGCATCGCCCCACGGCCACGCTGTGTGCGCCTCGGCCACTGCATTCTGGACAAGGTCCGCCATCGACCACAACGCAGCATCCTCCTCGGCATCGATATTCGCGCCGGTGCCGTTGCCGTTCAGGCCGTTGGCTCGCTGACCGGCGATGGTCACTGCGCTCGCAAGCCACACCGCGCCGCCGTCGGGGTCGTACTCGGCCACCCAACCGATATGTTCGATGACGCCGTTGTACTGGCGCACATGCAGGTCATGACTGAGTCGTTGTATAGCACGCAACCACGGGTCCGGCAGGTCGGCGTGCGTTATCTCGACTCCACGCGACGGCGTCCATCTCCCGGTCAGCACTTGCTCTCGGTTGGGGAAGAAGTGGTTCATGTCGTGAGTGTCTCAGCTGCTCGCGAGGGATGACTGGGCGTTAGATGGAAACCGCCACCCAGCTGTCGGTGTCGGCCTCTACGGTGTCGGTGTGGGCGACGATGTTGAAGAAAATCCGGTGCCCGATCGTGAGCTTTCCGAGCGTGGTCGCGGCAGAAGTTTTGGTGCCTGATTCAGGCATGAAAAACCCGATTCGCGAGACCGCAGAATCGGGTATTCGGACTTAATCGCTTGTGGTTTCAGCGATACCGCAGGAGTCTTGAGCGCTGAACGCGTCTTCCACCGCTCCTCGGGCAGTGCTGAACTCAAGGCGTCGTCCCGCCAACGGCTCAAGCCTATTAAGAAACGAAACCGCAGGTGGACCTCGACCCGCCGCGATCATGCGCGGACTCGCCCCCTTGATCTATCGCGAGCCGCCTCCTCACCGCTGGTGGCATTTTGGCGGCGAGGCGTGGCCATACAACTTCCACCAATCGACCTGAGGTTCGAGCCACTGCCCGCGTATGTCAGCGGTAAGCGAGAGAGCGCTCCAGATGAACAGCGACTGATCTAATGGCGAGAATGAGCGAAGACTTCCCTACCGCGGGTCCAATGTCTGTCACGTGTAGCCCCGCTGCAGCTGAAGACTGGACCGGCTATCCGGAATGGGCTATCCGTGCGCGAACCATCCTCGGCGAACACGAACCCGATGCCGATCAGCATGTTTCAGCAGACGACCGCCGCGCGTTGATGCTCCGGAGCCGCGAGGTACCCGATTGGCGGCGCCCGCCGGAGCGGACGCCCGTCGACGACATCAGCGACGAGCACTGGGCGACGCTGTACCGGCGAGCGGATCTGGAGCTACGTGTCGGTCCGTTCCGCCGCTTCGAACACGGTCTGTTGTTCAGGATCTCTGCAGTGCAACCCGATGCCGCATACCGCGGAGATCCCCAGGACGCACTCAACCTGAGCTTCCGGATTCGGCCGGATCTACCACACAGAATTCGGCTACTCGCCTATGCGGATGTTGGCGGTGATCTGATGACCAACACTGCGCATCCTGGTGAGTTCCCTTCCTTTGCAGACAATTTGTGGATTGTTGGCGGGACTAGCGGCAGAGGAATTGCCGACCACGGCGTTGAAGCCCGAGCCGAGTACTTCGTTTCCCCGTACCCTGGCACGTCCCTGACGCTGTTCGCGTCGTACCCAGAATTCGGCATACCCGCTTCTGGAGTGCACCTCGTACTGAACAGCTGATCTCGAAACATACGTTGTGCACCAAGCGTTCAAACAAGCACCGACCGCCACCCCGGCCACGAGACTTACGATGACCAGGGAGATGCGCCCCACAGCGTGCCCGCCTACGCGGCGAGCGCGTCGCCGCCACGTGACGATACGACGCCTCCGCGATACTCCGAACCGGTCTTAAGCATCACGTACAGGACGTTGGTTCGTCTGCGGGCGAGGAAGATCAAAGCACGTTACTGCGAGCAAATTAAAGACTCAGGACACTAACGCTCCACCGTCAGCGACAGCGGGTTGCCCGCCCGGCGGACGTATACCGAGCCGTAGCGGGCATCGAGGCGAAGCCACACCGGCGTCGCGCGTACTCGAACGACCTCGTCTGCTGCGATCCGATCCGGATCGACATCGATCGTCATGGGATCGGTTCCACTGTGCGGAACGAAACCCATTGCCGTCAAGGCGAATACAGTCCGCATGGAGATGGACACCTCGTCGGTCTCCCCGGACACGTGCAGCACTTGTTGTTCGAGCAGCGAACTCGGCGGACCGTGGCTGCTTCCGTGTTCTTTCGCCAGTGCCGCGCCGCGCTGCGCAAGCCCGACGAGGATTCGAGCGGGGACATCGTCGAGGTGCTCGAATCCGCCGTCCGGCGGCAATGCGCCGCGCCAGGCCGAATCCATCGAGAATCCTGGGTCGATCACGCCGTCGTCGGCCTGCCGCAGTGCAGCAACCAGAACATCCGCGCCTGCGCATGTGTCCACAGGAGCGACGGTTCCGGAGACCACCCGCGCCGCCAGGGCATCGAAACCGGTAGCGGCCCAACAGGACACGCCTCCACCGTCGCGGGCGCGCATGCGGATGACGGCCGCGTCGTCCAAGCGCATCGCCCGCGTGCAGAACGCCGCCAGGTTCTCCCGCTCGACCGCGTCGGGAACGGTCAGTACGCGCTCATACACGCTGCCAACTCAGAAGAAATGCACGCTCGTCCGGGGTGAGTCGACGCAACCGCTGTGCGTCGATGTCGAAGGCCGCGATCTGTGTCGAGGCCACCACGGCCGCAGGTGTATCCAGAGATGCACCTGCGGCCCGCACTTCGTATCCGACCACGAAGTCGACCGCTCGGACGGCGTCGATCCACATGAACACATCGAGCGGGCCGTCCTCGTGCCGAAGCTGACCTCGATACTTCACGTGCAGATCCGCGATCACGGCACCGTGGCGCAGGTTCGCCGTCGGTCTTCCGTCCACCAACAACCACGGGATACGTGCCTCTTCGAGGAGGGTCACCATGCGGGCATGGTTGATGTGCTGGTACACATCCATATCCGACCACCGCACGTCCACGGCGGCATGAAAGCCGACAGGTTCGGCCTCCGGTCGCCTGTCGGACAGATGGTCCTCGGGCACACTCACGTCTACGTTTCCTCTTCTCGGTCGACTTCTCGGTGACATCCCTCGTCCCGGCTCCGGGGTGGGACGTCGGGCACGGAACCCGGCTCAGGGGACCATGTTGCGAACCTGGCGGGCGGCAACCGACAGCGTAGCCAGGTCCAGGGTTCCGGTCTCGGCGATCTCGGTCAGGGCGGCTCGTGCCCTGGCCAGACGCGAGGAGTTCGTCGATTCCCACTCCGCGATCTTCTCCGCTACCGACTCGTCCGGTTCCCCTCCGGCTAACACCGCCTGTGTGATTCCCCGCAGCGAGGTGTACAGATCGTCTCGAAGAGCCAAGCGCGCCAACGAATGCCAGCGATCACCACGCGCCAGCTTCGACACTGCGGAGAGCAGCCAGTCGATTCCGATGTGCGCATCGAGTGCGAAATAGAGCTCGGCAACCTCGGCTCCGTCGCGGTCGACGATATCGGCGATATCGATGATGTCGAGCAGGCAGTAGACATCGAGCAGTCCGAAGATGTGGCGGGCCAACCCAACCGGTGCTCCACGTTCGATTGCCGCCGCGGAACGCGTATCCAGATCACTGGCCTGGTGGCCGGAGATCCACGTGGACACCGACGGTTGCAGGGCGCGTACCTGATCGGCGTAGCGACTGATCTCTGCGCCGACGGCCAACGGCTGTGGCCGGTTCGCCAACAGCCACCGCGAAACACGGTCCAGCATTCGACGCGACTCGAGTAACAACTCGGCCGAGACGTCGGTCGGCACGTCCGCGGCCCTGATCGAATTCCACACCTCGTCGAGTCCGAATATCTCGGCCGCGGCGGCGAACACGCGAATGGCATCGGTTCCCGCGGCACCGGAATCCTCGGTCAAGCGATACGGGAAGGTGATTCCGCCGCAGTCGATGGCCTCGTTCGCCAGAGTCGTGGCCACCAACTGACGCCGCAGTGGGTGCGCGGTGATCGCATCGGCGTACGGCTCTCGCAACGGCTCGGGAAAGTACTTGGGTAGCCGCGGAGCGAAGACATCGCTGTCGGGAAGCTCACTGCTGAGCAGTTCCGCCTCCAACGCGAGCTTCACATGAGCCATCAACGTGGCCAGTTCCGGCGAGGTCAGCCCGCGCCCGTCCTGTTTGCGTCGACGCAGATCGGCCTCCGTCGGCAAGGCCTCGAGCTCTCGGTCCAGTCCCCGCCGAGCTTCCAGGTCCTCGATCACCCGGCTGTGCACGGTGACCAGATTGGGGGCGTCGTATCTGGACGTACCGAGCAGCTCGTTCTGCATGATGTTGTCCCACAACACCAGTCGTCCGACCTCGTCGGTCATGGACGCCAGCAGCTCGTCTCGATCCTCGCGGGCCAGCCTGCCGTCGGCGATGGCCGTTTCCAACAGGATCTTGATGTTGACCTCGTGATCGGAGCAATCGACGCCGGCCGAGTTGTCGATGGCATCGGTGTTGATCTTGCCTCCGGCCGCCGCGTACTCGATGCGGCCCAGGGCGGTGGCACCGAGGTTGCCACCCTCCCCCACCACCGCGGCTCGTACGTCACAACCGTCGACCCTGACCGTGTCGTTGGCCTTGTCACCGACCTCGCCGTTGGATTCGGTCGACGCCTTGATGTAGGTGCCGATGCCGCCGTTCCACAGCAGATCGGCGGGGGCTTTGAGGATTGCGTTGACCAACTCCGGCGGAGACAGCGACTCGACCGATTCGTCCAGACCGAGCGCAGCACGTGCGGCCGCGCTGATGGGAACCGACTTGCGGGTGCGTTCCCAGACTCCGCCACCGGCGCTGATCAGGGACGAGTCGTAGTCCGCCCACGAAGACCGTGGCAGCGCGAACAACCGCTCACGTTCGGCGAACGAGGATTCTCGGTCCGGGTTGGGATCGAGAAAGATGTGTCGGTGATCGAAGGCGGCGAGCAGCCTGATGTGTCTGCTCAGCAGCATGCCGTTTCCGAAGACGTCACCGCTCATGTCTCCGACACCGACGACGGTGAAATCCTCGGTCTGCGTGTCGATTCCGATCTCGCGGAAATGACGCTTGACGCTCTCCCACGCTCCCTTGGCCGTGATGCCCATGGCTTTGTGGTCGTAGCCGGCCGAGCCACCGGAGGCGAAGGCGTCGCCGAGCCAGAAATCGTATTCGGCGGCAACGCCGTTGGCCATGTCGGAAAACGTGGCGGTGCCCTTGTCGGCGGCGACCACCAGATATGTGTCGTCTCCGTCGCGGCGCACGACACCGTCCGGAACCGATACCGAACCGGAGGCGCGATCGAGGTTGTCGGTGATGTCGAGAAGTCCGGCGATGAACAGCCGATAGCAGGCCTTGCCCTCTTCCGCATATGCCTGGCGATCGCGATCGGTGTCACCGGTGGACACCGGAGGGCGTTTGACGACGAATCCGCCCTTGGCTCCGACCGGCACGATGACGGAGTTCTTGACCATCTGAGCTTTCGCCAACCCGAGGATCTCGGTCCGGAAGTCCTCGCGTCGATCCGACCAGCGCAGGCCGCCGCGGGCCACCGCACCGAACCGCAGGTGCACGCCCTCGACGCGAGGCGAGTACACGAAGATCTCGAACTTCGGCTTCGGTTTGGGCAATTCGGCGATCGATTGCGGATCGAACTTGAGCGAGAGGTATGCCCGATGTTCGCCGTCGGCTGCCCGGACGAAGAAGTTGGTTCGCAAGGTTGCGCGGATCAGCTCGAACATGCTCCGCAGAATTCGGTCCGCGTCGAGGCTGACGACCTCGTCGATCAGCTCTCCCAGTTCGGCACCGATCGAGCGCGCGTCCTCCTCGGAGCTCGCCTCGGGGTCGAACTGCGCCTCGAACAATCCGACGAGCAGTCGAGCGGTGTGTGGGTGCGTCAGCAGCACACCTTCGATGTTGAACTGACTGTAGGGGAAACCGGCTTGGCGCAGATACTTTGCGTATGCACGCAAGACCACGGCTTGCCGCCAGTGCAGTCCGGCGCGCATCACCAGTTCGTTGAAGCGGTCGGCTTCGGCCTGCCCACTCCACACTGCCTCGAATGCATCGGTGAACCGTTGCTGGACCCGGCTCTCACGATCGGCGGTACCCGCCTCGGACAACTCGGCGTCGATATCTCCGTCGATTGCCGAGCGCAACATCTCGCGCGAAGCAGAAAGCCCGAAATCGTAAATCCAGCAGGACATCCCGTCGGGTCGAACCACCGGGTACGGCCGCTCGTCGTCGACTTCGACGCCGAGGCTCTGCAGGATGGGCAACACCTGGGACAACGAGACACCCCCGCCGCCGATGTACAACGAGAATCTCCAGCTACCCACCGCGGACTCCTCGTTGCGGTAGAGCTGCATGTCGATCGACTCGTCGCCGAGCGTTTCGAGGCGGGCGATATCGGAGACGGCCCGAGCCGGGCCGAAGTCCTGCTTGTACGCCTCAGGGAACGCATCGGTGTACCGCTGAATTCGCAACGGGTCCACGCCGCGATCTAGGGACACTGCGTCGCCGAGCGAATCCTCCCAGGTTCTGGTGGTCTCGGTCAGCGACGCCTCGATCCTGGTGATGTCCTCGGCCGACAGCTCCGTCGTAGCGGCCCCGGATTCACGACGCACGGTCACGTGCAACAACGCCAGGTCCGATTCCGTCACGCGCGCCGTGTAATCGAGCGAGGTTCCGCCGAGCTCGCGGAGCAAGCGATCCTGGATGGCGAGCCGAACACGGGTGGTGTACCTGTCACGCGGCAGGTAGACCAAGGCCGAGACGAACGAGCCGTTCGCATCGGGTCGAACGAACAACCTGACCTTGCGCCGACGCCCCAGTGCCAGAACAGCACTCGCCGTCTCGTACAGCCATGAGCTCGAGGTGGCGAACAGCTCCGAACGCGGCATCGATTGCAGAACTTCGAGCATCGCCTGACCCGAGAACGACCCGAGATCATGGCCGGCGCGCGCGATGCCCGAGCGCACCCGCCTCTCGATCACCGGAATATCGAGAACGTTCTCGTGCAGCGCGGTCACCGTGAACACACCGACGAACCGATGTTCGGCGGAATCGTCGAGATCGAGCACGCTGACGAAGTAGGGATACACGGCGCGGTGCACCGTGGCCGGGCTCGCCCCCTGCGTCAAGGCAACCAGATCGCGATGGCCGACAGGTTCCGAACCGTCCCTGTCGGTGACCGATTCGCGCAGCACACCGAGGCTGCTCGACTCGTCGCCGGTGGCCCTGCGCTCGTCGCCGACGCCCTCGATGCTGTATCGCCGGTAGCCGAGCAGCGTGTAGTGGCCGTCGCCGAGCCACCGCAACAACGCAGCTGCGTCACGATGCTCGTCGGCACCGTCCGGGTCCGCATCGCTCGCGCCCCGAGCGACCTCGTCGAGGCGGTCGGCGACCTCTGCCTGCACTCGACGCATGTGATCGGTATCGGCGACCACCTGACGCACATCGGCCAGTACACGACTCGCCTCCGACTCCAGACGTGCATCCGCATCCTCGGGAGTCGACGGGTGGAGCTGAACGTGAATCCAGGACTCGGGCGATCCGCTGGCACTGAGTCCGGTCAGCACACCGTCGGCCTCACGATCGACCGACAGAATCGGGTGGACCACATCGGTGTACTCGATGCCGAGACGGGAGAGCAACGAGATGACGGACTCCACCAGGAGCGGCATGTCGTCGGTGACGATCTGCAGGTAGCTTCCCGCAGCCCGATCCGCGGCCGAGGCCGAGTCGCTCGGTCGATGAACGGCCACGTTCGCCGTCTCCGGCCGACGCTGCGCGGCCAGCCGAACATGGTGCCGGAAGGTCGTGCTGTCGGGGGCATGCGCGGACGCTCCGACAGCCTCGGTGTCCACGTGCTCGAAGTACTCGCCACGCAGGGTGTCCAACTCGGCCAGCAGTCGGTCGTCGAGCCCGTCGGCCCAGTCGTTGTCGTTCAGGTCCAGCGAGCGCGGCATGGTGTTCGAGTACTCCCTCGTGAGGATATTTCCCGACGCCCGCCGATCGCCGGTCGTCGTTGACACCTCGACCTTAGTGTCGAGGACCCTGTTACCGCAGTGACCTCGCAGACCCAGCGCGTCCGATTCACTCGGCACTACTCGGCACTACTCGGCGACGAGATACTCCCCGAGTAGTGCGCGCTCGCGCTCCTCCAACGGACGGGAGGTCGAGGTGTCGAGATCGAACGCCACCATCAGCGCCTCGGCCCGTGCACACACCGTTCCCTCGCGGTCGGTCACCACGTGCTGCACACCGTACGAGGTGTTTCCGACCGACGTGATCCACAGGTCGATCGTCAACGGCCCCGAGTCGTCGAGAATCGGATGCAGAAATTCGGTGGTCAACGTGCGCACCACCGCCGCGCCACGCTTCCCCGGCCCCCCGAAGACCGCGTCCAAGAACTGAACGCGGCCCTCCTGGAGGTATTCGACGAAGCGGGTGTTGTTGACGTGCCCGAGGCGGTCGGAGTCTCCCCACCGCACCTGAAGGGTGAAGGTGAAGGTCTTGTTCGACACCTCAGTCCCTGGTCAGCTTCCGGTGCGTGACGCGGTGCGGACGTGCAGCATCGGGGCCGAGCCGTTCGATCTTGTTGGCCTCGTAACCCTCGAAGTTGCCCTCGTACCAGTACCAGGCCGCCTCGTTGTCACCGAAGCCACCTTCCCAGGCCAGGATGTGCGTGCAGGTGCGGTCGAGGAACCACCGGTCGTGCGAGATGACCACGGCGCAACCGGGGAATTCTTCGAGCGCATTCTCGAGCGATCCCAACGTTTCGACGTCGAGGTCGTTGGTCGGTTCGTCGAGCAGGATCAGGTTGCCGCCCTGCTTGAGCGTCATCGCCAGATTCAGGCGGTTCCGCTCACCACCGGAGAGCACCCCGGCAGGCTTCTGCTGATCGTGGCCCTTGAACCCGAACGAGCTGATGTAGGCGCGGGACGGGAACTCCGAATTGCCGACGGTGATGAAGTCCAGGCCGTCGGAGACCGTCTCCCACACCGTCTTGGTCGGGTCGATCCCCGATCGGTTCTGGTCGACGTAGCTGAGCTTGACGGTCTGGCCGATCTTCACCTCGCCGCCGTCCGGCTCCTCGAGCCCCACGATGGTCTTGAACAACGTCGTCTTACCGACACCGTTGGGGCCGATGACGCCGACGATGCCGTTGCGCGGCAACGTGAACGACAGGTCCTTGATCAGCACCCGACCGTCGAAGCCCTTGTCCAGGCTCTTGACCTCCACCACGACATCGCCCAGTCGCGGCGGGTTGGGGATCTGGATCTCGTCGAAGTCGAGCTTTCTCGTCTTCTCGGCCTCGGCCACCATCTCGTCGTACCGAGCCAGTCGAGACTTGCTCTTGGCCTGGCGGGCTTTTGCACCGGAGCGCACCCAGGCGAGTTCGTCCTTGAGCCTCTTCTGCAGCTTCTGGTCCTTCTTGCCTGCGACCTCGAGACGCTCGGCCTTCTTCTCCAGGTACGTGGAGTAGTTGCCTTCGTACGGGTACAGGTGACCGCGGTCGACCTCGGCGATCCACTGCGCGACGTGGTCGAGGAAGTACCGGTCGTGGGTCACGGCAAGAATTGCACCGGAATAGGCGGCCAGGTGCTGCTCGAGCCAGAGCACGCTCTCGGCGTCGAGGTGGTTGGTGGGCTCGTCGAGCAGCAACAGGTCCGGCTTGCTCAGCAGCAACTTGCACAGGGCCACACGGCGCTTCTCACCACCGGAGAGATTGGTGACAGCCGCCTCGGGCGGCGGGCAGCGCAGCGCGTCCATGGCCTGCTCGAGCTGGGAGTCGATCTCCCAGGCATCGGCATGGTCGAGCTTTTCCTGCAGCTCGCCCATTTCTTCCATGAGCTCGTCGGAGTAGTCGGTGGCCATGAGCTCGGCAATTTCGTTGTAGCGCTTGAGCTGGACCATCGTCTCACCGAGACCGTCCTCGACGTTCTCGCGAACGGTCTTGGTGTCGTCGAGTTCCGGTTCCTGCATCAGGATGCCGACCGATGCTCCGGGAGCGAGGAAGGCCTCACCGTTGCCGGGCTGATCGATTCCCGCCATGATCTTGAGGATGCTGGACTTGCCGGCGCCGTTGGGGCCGACGACGCCGATCTTCGCTCCCGGATAGAAGCTCATCGTCACGTCGTCGAGGATGACTTTGTCGCCGTGCGCCTTGCGCACCTTCTTCATGGTGTAAATGAATTCAGCCATGTCGCCCAGCTTATCGGTGCGAGCGCGTCCGAACACCATCGCCCGAGTAGGTGTGGTGCCTACATCGGCCGTCCGCGCTGCTCCGCAGGTGGCGGCACTGCGCGGACGGCGGATGCAGGCAGCCGGTCACGCGAGGATCGACTCGCGATCGTCCTCGTCGACGCGTTCGGTGTCCTCGATCGACTCCCGATCGAGGTCCTGCGCCGATGTTGTTCCCGCATCGCCGTCGTGGGCGGTGTCGGCAGCCGGCTCCTTGGTCCGATGAACCGAGACGATGCAGCGCGAGAGGTCCGGTCCGACGGCACTGGCCCGCATCTCGAGATCGGCACGTTCGACGCCGTCGCGATTGGTGTATTCGTTGGTGCGCAGCTGCCCGTAGGCGATGATCGGGTCGCCCTTCATCAGTGACGCTGCCACGCCGCGCACCAGACGGCGCCAGCACGTGACCGTCAGGTACAGGGTGCCGCCGTCCGTCCATTCGCCGGTGGTGCGATCCTGGCGTCGGGCATTGCTGGCCATCCGGAAGCTGAGAACCTCGTCGCCGGTAGGTGTGGAACGCTTGACCGGGTTGGTGATGACCGTTCCGACCACGGCGCATTGTGCCTCGTACATGGTGTCTTCCTCTCGTGTTGCGGATCGCGTGATTGCGATCGAGATCGACACTGCTACGCAGGGAACGCTCGTGGTGGACGGGTTCGGAAAATGTGGACAGCCGCTCGGCCTGTGGATGAAGGGCACGGGCCGAGGCCTGCTCCCGCCGAGAGTGTCGGCTGGGTGTGCTACTCGGGAACCTCCGCGTACATCACTCCGCTGCGAACCGGCTCGACCCGGCCGGCAGTGAGCGAAGCAACAAGTGCCGCAGTCGAATCGGGGTCGACGACAGCGACGGTCAACACCGCAACCGCCGCATACGAGGTACCGAGAACGACGACCCCGTGCCCCCGCAGCTCCGATTCCACGCGCCCCACATCGACGTGGTCGAGTTCGAGCGTCAGGACCTCCCGGCGCTCCCTGGTGAGGAATCTCGCGTGTGAGAGCGCCTCGGTCACCGCGCCGCCGTAGGCGCGGGCCAGTCCCCCGGTGCCGAGCTTGGTTCCGCCGAAGTATCGGCTGACGACGGCGACGACGTTGGTCGCGCGATGTCCGCGCAGCACCTCGAGCATCGGCATCCCCGCAGTCCCACTGGGTTCGCCGTCGTCGTTGGATCGCTCGATGCGAGGGTCGGTGGACGACGCGTCGACGATGAACGCCGAACAATGATGTCCGGCAGCGGGATCGGCTTTGCGAGCAGCCTCGATCACCGCCCGGGCCTGCGCTTCGGTGGCCGCACGATCGACGACCGCGACAAACCGTGACTTCTTGATCTCGGTCTCACACTCGACGCGGCCCGCGATGGTACGCACGATGATCACCCGGCCTTTCCTGTGCCGTGCTGCACTCATACCGCAACGCTGTCCACCACATCGTCGGCCGCTCGCACCAATCGGGCGTACATCCCATCGAGTTCGAGCAGGGATTCATGACTTCCGACCTCACGCACGACCCCGTGGTCGAGTACCGCGATGCGGTCAGCGGAACGCACCGTGGACAGACGGTGCGCGATGAGGATGGTCGTTCGCCCTTCCATCAAACCGTCGAGCGCCGTTTGCACTGCCCGTTCGGTGCGATTGTCGAGTGCACTGGTTGCTTCGTCGAGCACCAGAATCGGCGGGTTACGAAGCACGGTTCGAGCAATGGCGATGCGCTGCTTCTCACCACCGGAGAACCGATAGCCGCGCTCGCCCACCATCGTGTCGTATCCGTCGTCGAGCCCGTCGATGAACTCGTGGATCTGCGCCGTTTCGGCTGCCGCGACGATCTCGTCGTCGGTGGCGTCGGGCTTGGCGAAGCGCAGATTTTCCCTGATGGTGGCATGGAACAGATACGTCTCCTGAGAGACGACCCCCACCAGATCTGCGATGGTCTCCGATGCCATGTCTCTCAGGTCGACACCATCGATGGTCACCGACCCGGCAGTCGGATCGTGCAGCCGCGCAACGAGATACCCGAGCGTCGTCTTTCCCGATCCAGTGGCACCGACGAGGGCGAGAGTGCTACCGGCCGGCACGTCGAGGTCGATATCGCACAGCGTCGGCACGGTGGCACCAGCGTAGGTGAAATCGACCCCGCGGATGACGACGTCGCCGCGCACTTGCTCGCGAGGCAGGGCTATCGGATCGTCCGGCTCGGCCACGTCGATCGGCAGATCGAGATACTCGAAGACACGGCCGAACAACGCGAGCGAGGCCTGCACCTCGACGCCGGTATTGAGCAATTGCATAGTGGGACGGAACAATTGGGTCTGCAGAGCGGTGAAGGCGACCAGCGTGCCGATCGTCAGTGCACTGCCCTGACCGATGGTGATTCCGGCGAACCAGTACACCAGCGCGGGCATGACGGCGAAACTGATCTGAATAGTGGCCATCCGCCACTTGCCCGCCATCATCGCGGCGAGCTCGACTCCGGCCACCTCGTGGGATCGGGCGGCGAACTTCTCGGTCAGTGCCTGCGCGGAGCCGGTGGTCTTGCCCAGCAGAATACCGCTGACAGACAGCGATTCCTCGACCTGAACCGACAGTTCACTGAGCAACCGCTGTCGTTTGGTCGAGATCTTGCGACGCTCGTCGCCGATACGGCGGGCGACGCGAACGAAGATCGGCAAGATGATCAGTGAGAACGTAGCGAGTTTCCAGTCGAGCAGGAACAGTGCGACCACTGTCGCGGCGACGGTCGTCGCGTTCTGCGCAATGGACGTCGCGGTGTTGGTGACGACCGATTGCATGCCGCCGATGTCGTTGGCGATCCGCGATTGCACTTCCCCGGTGCGAGTGCGCGCGAAGAACCCGAGGGACTGCCGCTGCAGGTGCGAGTACACCTGAACTCGTAGCTCGTGCATGAGTTGCTGACCGACGCCGTTGGACATCCACGTCTGCACGACGCCAAGGGTGTTGGTGGCGACTGCGACTGCGATCATGCCGAGCGCGATGAGGCTGACGAGCCGGACATCGCGATCGGGAATTGCATGATCGAGGAGTTCGCGAAGGAGCAAGGGAGAGGCGAGCGCGATGATCGCACTGGCAACGATGATCGAGCTCACGACCGCGATCTTGCGCCGATAGGGCGTGAAGAGAGCGAGGACGCGTCGGACGGGCGCTGGATCGGCAGTGGGCAGAGAACGCTCTGGTCGGCTTTCCAAGTAGACCTCCATGGGTCGATGCAACAATATGCAGAGGTTACCTCACTATGAGGTTGCGTGCAATCCTCGTTATGATTCGTCCATGGACACCGGACCCTCGCCCAACCTGAGCGATTCGTTCATGGCTGTCGCCAGGCGAATCCGCCGGAGCCACATGACTGCGCTCGAACCGTTCGGCCTCAACCCGTCACAGAGTCGGGCACTGCATGTCCTGGCGCGTGAACGTGAGTCGGTCCGGCTACGCGATCTCGCCGAGCATCTGCGGATCGTCGCGCGATCGGCCACCGACATCGTCGACTCACTCGAGGCCGCGAACCTGGTGACACGGCAGCAGGATCCGAGCGATCGACGAGCGGTCCTGGTGGGGCTGACCGATACCGGCCGCGCGTTACTGGACCGAATCGACGACGCGCGCCGTCAGGTGTCCTCGGAAATGTTCGACGGCCTTCAGCCGCACGAACGTGTCGAGCTGAACCGGCTGCTCGGCAAGATCGCCGGGGGCGACTGAGCCGGATCGGCTATTGTCCGCCGAGCCGATCGCGTCGAGCGAGCTCGGCGAACATCGCATTGTGGGCGGCCAGGTCCGCGTCGTGGTCACGTTCTGCCGCGCGGTCACCGCGCCTGGCATCGCGCTCGTCGCTGCGAGACCACTGGATCAACAGCGCCAGCATGACGAGCACCAGTGGTATCTCGCCGGTTGCCCACGCGATTCCACCGCCGAGCTTCTGATCTCCGAGCAGATCGGAGTTCCAGTCCAGTCCCAGCGTCCGGTAGTACCAGGCACCCATGACGGTGTTCATACTCATCAAGGCCACCCCGAAGAAGGCGTGGAACGGCAGCGATCCGAACACCACGGCCAGCTTCGTGACCGGCGCAACTTTGCGCGGGGACGGATCCACGCCGATGACGGTCCAGTAGAACAGGTAGCCGCTGAGCACGAAGTGAAGATTCATCAGCAAGTGTGCGCCGTGACTGTCCAGTACGGCTCCGAAGATCCCGCCGAGATAGAGCGCGTAGAAGCCGCCGATGAAGATCGCCGACGCAACGAGCGGATGCGTCAGGAACTTCGACAGTCGGCTGTGCAGGCCGATCAGCAACCATTCCCTCATACCCGGAACGCCGTCCTTACCGGCTGCGGGTAGCACTCGCAGCGCCAAGGTCAGCGCGCCACCGAGAGCCAGCAGAACGGGCACGAGCATCGACAGCAGCATGTGGCCGCTCATGTGCACGCTGAACACAGCCGTCGAATAGCGTCCGATTCCCGAGGAGGTACTGATCAGCAGCGTCGCGCACCCGGCGAGCCAGGCGACTGTTCGACCGACCGGCCACGCGTCACCGCGCTGGCGCAAACGCCGCACGCCGATCACGTACACCACGGCCATGACGATCGCCGCAGTGCCGAAGATCAGATCGAATCGCCAGTCCAAGGCCATGCGGGCGAACGTCGGCGGCCCACTCAGGTCGTAACCGAGTGCCGCCTCGGTAGGAGTGAGGTTGGGATCGATCTCGGCGGGCGGCGGGGTGCGGCCCAGTCCGACCGCGAGGCCGATCGTCGCCGCGAGCACGAGTACCTCGGCACCCGCGAAGCGAAGCAGAGCTCCGCGGTCGGTGGGATCTGCCGTCAAGGCGGGCAGTGCTCGGCGACGCTGCATCCAGCCGAACCCGCCCAGCACGATCAGGGCACCGACCTTGCCCATGATCAGCATTCCGTACGTGGTGGTGAACAGATCGCCGAGCGAGACCCGAACGAGCGCGTTGAGCACGCCGCTGATGCCCATGACGACGAAGCAGATGCCGGCGATGGTGGAGAATCGGCGCGCGGCGACGTCGGTGTGTGCACCGTGCCTGCGGACGTGTGCCAGGAGTGCGAACAAGCCACCCGCCCACAACGACGCGGCCCCGAGGTGCAGGATCAGGCTGTTGGTCGCGACGTCGTGCGAACCACCGGCCGCGGAGTGACCACTGAGCGCCAGCGGCAGCAGGGTGGCCAGTGAGAATGCGAGTAGCGCAGGCGTCCACGTCCACCGCAACACCGTGCGCGAGACGATGGCGAGCACCACGGCCATGATGGCGGTCCAACGCCACGCGCTCGCGATCTCCACCTGATCGAGGGCGATCCAGAGGTTCGCGGGCTTGATGGCCTCCGCGAACGGCTGACCGGAGGTATCGGACAACGTCAGCGGCACCAGAATCAGCGCGCAGACGGCCCAGACCATCGATGCCGCCGAACCGGTACGGACCGCGCGATAGCCGTCGACGTCGAGTACCCCGTTCTTCTGCGGTGGCACCAGAAATGCGGCGAGCAGAAACGATCCGACGGCGATGACGGCAGCGATCTCGCCGATTGCTCGCAGCGCGGGCAGACCGTATGTGGTGGCCGGGCCCGGATCCGGGATTCCGAGCAGCACCAACGCGTCGGAGGCGGACAGCATGACGATGAGCGCCGCGACAGCTCCGGCGATGGCGGCGGCAGTGACGAACACCGTCGTCGTAGCCGAACGCGGATCTGCACCCGATGCGGCAGTGCTCTCGCCGACATCGTCCGCTGCGAGATCAGCGGACGAGGGGTCGATGTTGTCGAGATCCGGTGTTGCCATACCACCAGAGTAAGAGGTGATCAGCAGTACCCGAAACGCGAGTCCTACACAGCGTCGTACTGGTTCCGGCGAGGCCCCTCGGTCGAGTCGTGGTGGATGCGGCCGGGTCGAGTGCGCAATGGTTCACCGCTACCGCCCCAGCGGTGGGCAATGATCTCCGCCGCGATCGATACGGCCGTCTCCTGCGGGGTGCGCGCGCCGAGGTCGAGACCGATCGGACTGGCCAGCCGAGACAGTTCGATCTCCGTCAGCCCTGCCGCCCGTAGTCGAGCCGTGCGGTCGTCGTGGGTACGGCGAGAGCCCATCGCGCCGACGAACGCCAGCACCGGAATCCGCAACGCCACCTCGAGCAGCGGCACGTCGAACTTCGGGTCGTGTGTCAGCACGCAGACGACGGTGCGCTCGTCCAACTCCCCCGCCGACCACTGCTGAGACAGGTAGTCGTGCGGCCATGCGACCACCACGTGCTCGGCGGCAGGAAAACGCTGCGGAGTCGCAAAGACCGCTCGGGCGTCGCACACGGTGACGCGGTAGCCGAGGAATGCCCCCTGCTGCGCCACCGCGGCGGCGAAATCGATGGCCCCGAACACCAGCATTCGCGGCGGCGGTGCGTGACTGGAGACGAACACCTCCATTCCCTCGCCTCGACGCTGACCATCCGGCCCGTACGCCAGGACGGCCGAGCGTCCCGCGGCCAGAAGCCCTGCGGCGTCGTCGGCGACGGCAGCGTCGGCACGTGCGCTGCCGATGGAACCGCGGGTGCCGGATGGTCCGACCACGATCCGTCGGCCGAGGCGTTCCGGATCTGCGTGTGCAACCACGGTCGCCACCGCGACGGGAACGTTGTTTCGCACGTCCGTCACGAGAGAACCGAGTTCGGAAAACGTGCGCTGGGACACGACTTCGACGAAGACGTCGAGTGTTCCGCCGCAGGTGAGTCCGACGGCGAAAGCGTCGTCGTCGGACACTCCGTATCGAGTGAGTACGGGAGCGCCGGTGCGCATGACGTCCTGCGCGAGTTCGTACACCGCCCCTTCGACGCAGCCGCCCGATACCGAACCGGCAACCGCGCCGTCCGAACCGACCACCATGGCCGCACCGACCGGGCGCGGTGCCGAATCGAACGTGCGGATCACCGTTGCCACAGCGGCGATGTCGCCGGACTGCCAGATGCGCAGAACATCGTCGATGACGTCGTCCATCGAACCTCCTTCCCACACCGATCGGAACGATTCCGAGTCCACGGGTTTCCCACTGCAGTGCTCGCCCAACCCATGCCTGCACGGTCGGCTCACACGGAAAGGTACACTCGTCAACCGTGCTCGAGCGGGTTCACTCGCACGTGCCAGCCTCCGTAGCTCAGGGGATAGAGCAAGGGCCTTCTAATCCCTTGGTCGCAGGTTCGAATCCTGCCGGGGGCACCTCTGACCAGCAGGAACGCAGAACCCTTGGGCTCACTGTGGTTGACTTCGCTCAACGAAGGGTCACACGTGCATCAGCTCACTCTCGGAGTCCTCTCACATTCGCGCAAGCCCGATGAGCGTCGACTACCGATTCATCCACTGCATTTCGATCGCATCGACGCCGACATCAGAGCCCGCATTTTCCTCGAATCCGGGTACGGCGAACCGTTCGGGATTTCGGACGAGCACTTGGCCGCTCGGGTTGCGGGCATTCGCACGCGGGCCGAACTCATCGCCGACTGCGATGTGATTCTGCTGCCGAAACCACAGGCGGAAGACCTGCTCGAATTCAGGCCGGGTCAGACGCTCTGGGGCTGGCCGCACTGCGTGCAGGACCGTGAGCTCACCCAGATCGCCGTCGATCGCACGCTGACCCTGATCGCCTTCGAGGCCATGAATCACTGGACCTCGGACGGCTGGTTCAATCTCCATGTGTTCCACAAGAACAACGAGTTGGCCGGCTACTGCTCTGTGCTGCATGCTCTGCAGCTCATCGGTTCCACCGGCGACTACGGCCGCAGGTTGCGTGCGGCAGTCATCGGTTTCGGGGCCACCGCTCGCGGTGCCGTGACGGCACTGAGCGCGCACGGTATTCACGATGTCGACGTCCTCACCCAGCGAGGTGTCACAGCGGTGGGTTCACCGATTCACTCGGCCAACATCGTCAACTTCGATCTCGACGACGCCGATCCCCAGCAGAGTCGAGCGCTCACCCCCGAGGGACGGGTACCACTGTCAGGGTTCCTCGCCGACCACGACGTGATCGTCAATTGTGTTCTGCAGGACACCAACGCACCGTTGACGTTCTTGATGAACGACGATCTCCCCACTCTCGCACCCGGCACGCTCGTGGTCGACGTTTCCTGCGACGAAGGGATGGGCTTCGAATGGGCAAAACCGACGTCGTTCGCCGATCCCATGTTCACCGTGGGAGAGAACGTGCACTATTACGCCGTCGACCACAGCCCGTCCTACCTGTGGAACTCGGCAACCTGGGAGATCAGCGAATCATTGCTGCCGTATCTGCGAACCGTGTTGGACGGCCCCGCGGCCTGGAGTCGTGATGCCACCATCGAGCGCTCGATCGAGATCAGGAACGGCGTCATCGTGAACCCCAATATCCTTGCCTTCCAACACCGCAGTGCGCAGTACCCGCACACCGCAGCGTGAACGGGCACACTTCGTGAGCGTCACATGGGTCGAGGACGGTAGCGAACGCACCTCCCGCTGGCAGTCCGAGAACGGCGCTCCCCCGCCCCGCCAGGTGCGCATCGTGAACGATTCGACCACTGCCGACGTGGCGTACAAGCTGGCCACGATCGGCGAGGCCCTGTTGTGGCGTGGGGATTACAACAATGCACGACAGCTGTTGTCGGCCATGGCCCGCCGGGTACCGGCCGCGAAACATTCTCCGGATGCGTCGGGTGCGGAGCGGTTCCATCTGCACCGCCAGTACCAGGCGCGACGTGCGCGAGTATTGGGAATGCTTCTGGTAGAACTCGATTCGGACGCGTGTCTCGATCTTGGCCGGGCACCGGACGTGCGGGCCGCCGTCACGGAGGCTATGGGCCCGGACGCAGTGCCGTGCGTCCTGTCGTTGCGCGAGCTACTCGGTATCGTCGGCGCACACGAGTGGCGTCGCAAGGGTGTCTTCGTTCCGGCTCTCGACGCCTCGATCCACCCGCACTACGGCGTCTTCTCCCCCGTCCGCGGCGAGTACATCCAACTCGTCGCCACCGCACCGCTGCCGCACACGGACCGAGCGTTCGACATCGGCACCGGCTCGGGGGTCCTTGCTGCAGTACTCGCCCGCCGCGGCGTGACCTCGGTGGTCGCGACCGACAAGGATCCGCGGTCGGTGGCGTGCGCGCGAGCCAACATCGATGCCCTCGGATACGCAGATCGGGTCGAGGTGGTGCAGGCGGACATTTTCCCGTCCGGTCGCGCGGGGCTGATCGTGTGCAATCCGCCCTGGATTCCCACGAAGCCGACGTCCGGGATCGAGCACGCGGTCTACGACCCGGGCTCGCGGATGCTCAAGTCGTTTCTGAGCCGTCTCCGTGGGCATCTGACACCGAACGGTGAGGCGTGGTTGATCGTGTCCGACCTCGCCGAGCTACTCGAATTGGTCACTCGCGCAGACCTTCTCACGGCCATCGACGCTGCAGGCCTGTCCGTCGTCGGCCGTACCGACACCACCCCGACTCATTCGCGCGTCACCGACAGCGCCGATGTGTTGCACGAGGCACGCTCGCGCGAAACCACGTCGCTGTGGCAACTGCGGGCACGCTGACCACACACGAGAGCGCCGCCCGAGCAGTGCTCGGGCGGCGCTGTGCGAATCTGGTGCTGCAGTGTCGATCTGGTGTTGCAGTGTCGATCGGGTGTTGCCCTATCGTTCGCGGGTCTCGAACTCTCCGTTGATCACGGTGCCCAGCGGGGCGTCGCGCTCCGCCTTCTTCGCTGCCTCGCGCATCTCGATGCCATCGGTGATCAGATCACCGATTTCACGCGTGACGTCGCGGACGGCTCCGGCGATGATCACGACGATCCGGCCGACGTGAGTCGCGGCCGATTCGGTGAAGTCCTGAACGGTATCTTTGTTGCGCTCGAACTTTCCTACCAACAGGACCGCCCCCTTCGAAGTCGTCACGCTGCGCTGGTCTTCTTACGCTCGACGATAACACCGGCGGGAGCCGCCGAACCCGTGAGCGAGTTGGGCAGAGCCAGCTTGAAGATCTTGCCCCACACGGTGCCGATCTGGTGGAAGAAGCCACCGGTGTTGTACGGCAGGTCGTACTTCTCACACAGCGCCTTGACCTCGGGCGCGATCTGCGGGTAGCGATGCGCGGGCAGATCGGGGAACAGGTGGTGCTCGATCTGGTGTGAGAGGTTGCCCGACATGATGTGGAACAGCGGGCTGCCCTCGATGTTGGCCGATCCCAACATCTGACGGACGTACCACTCGCCGCGGGTCTCCTCGGCAGTCTCTTCCTGGCTGAAGGTCTGGACTCCGGTCGGGAAGTGGCCGCAGAAGATGATCGAGTAGCTCCACACGTTGCGGATGAGGTTCGCGGCGACGTTTCCGACCACGGTAGAGACGAAGAACGGGCCGGTCAGCGCAGGGAAGATCACGTAGTCCTTGAGGGCCTGCTTGCCCGCCTTGCGCCACATGCCCTGCAGCAGCGGCTTGACGTCGTGCCACTTGCGCTTGCCCGCAACGATGTTCTCGGTCTCGAGGTCGTGCAGCATGACGCCCCACTCGAAGAACGTCATCAGCAAGAACGCGTAGACCGGGTTACCGAGGTAGTACGGGTTCCACTTCTGATCCTGGTCCATCCGCAGGATGCCGTAACCGATGTCGCGGTCCATGCCGACGATGTTGGTGAAGGTGTGGTGCATGTAGTTGTGCGAGTGCTTCCACTGTTCCGCCGGGCAGACGGTGTCCCACTCGAAAACCTGGGAGTTCAGGCCGGGCTCACGCATCCAGTCGTACTGGCCGTGCATGACGTTGTGCCCGATCTCCATGTTGTCGAGTATTTTCGCCACGCCGAGGGCACCGACGCCTGCCAGCCACGCGGGCGGGAGGAACGGCAGGTACATCAATGCGCGTCCGGTGATCTCGAGGCCGCGCTGGGCCTTGATGATCTTGTAGATGTATTCGCGGTCCTCGTCGCCCAGCTTCGCGACCGTGCGGGCGCGGAGGTCGTCGAGTTCGCGGCCGAGTTCTTCGACTTGCTCGAAGGTCAGCACGGTGGGCTGGTCCGGCACGGACTCGTTGCGGCGAAAGGGCAGGACGGTGGTGGGCAGGATCGAGAGAATCGTTCCGAGCATCTGATGATCTCCAATTCGATCGGGTCGAGATGGGTCTGGGGCTATCGGTGTTCCGGGGTGGATCTATATGTCGATATCGACGTCGCCCACGGCAACGGACACGCACAGCTGGATCTTCTTGTCGGATTCGGTGTCGGTCTCACCGGTCTTGATGTTCTTCGTGCAGCCGGACTTCTTCACCGAGGTGCAGGTGAAGCAGATACCCATCCGGCAGCCGTTGGCCGGGGAGAGACCCGCTGCCTCGGCTTGCTCGAGCAGGGTTTCGCCGTCGTTCTCCGAGGACACGTCGCTACCGGAGAACGTGGTGGTTCCGGTGACGTCGTCACTGACGGTGGCGAACGAGGGCGTGAATTCCTCGAGGTGTAGTCGCTCGCTCAACCCGGCATCCTCGAAGAAGGAGGTCACACCCTTCATCAGCCCGGGCGGCCCGCACAGGAACGTGTCGGCATCGGCGAACCAGGGAGCCACGGCATCGAGATGTTCCCGACCGAAGAACCCGTGCAGATCGCCGCCCGTCTTCTGCTCGGTGTACGCGAAGACGATGTTGACGTTCTCGTGCTCGGCGGCGATCTTCTCCAGGTCCTTCTTGTATGCGACGTCGTTCTCGGTGAACGCGTAGTGCAGGAATGTCAGGTCGCTGCCGTACCCCTCGTCCAGCAGCGACCTGAGCATGGACAGCACCGGCGTGATGCCGCTGCCTCCGCTGATCAACAGCGTCTTCGCCGGGCGTGGCGTGGGAAGCCTGAATGTGCCGTCCGCCTGCGACAGGCTGACCACGAGGCCGACGTGGGCATTGTTGTGTAGGTACCGCGACACGAGCCCTTCGGGATGGGCCTTGATCGTCAGTTCGATTCGACCGTCCCTGCGGTACTGCGAGCAGGCCGGTGAGTAACAGCGAGTGTGACGAACCCCGTCGATGACGACGCCGATCTGGACGAACTGGCCCGCATCGAAGCCCTTCCACTGACGCGTGGGACGAATGACCAGTGTCAACGAGTCTTCGGTGGACCGATGTATCTCGGTGACCTCGCCGCGAAGATCACGAACGGTTGTCATGGGGTCGACGAGTTCGAGGTACCGATCGAGCGCGTGGGGCGTGGCCATGGCCTCGAACAGGGAAAGAAGCGAGAACTTGCGCGAACCCGAGGTTCGCGACGGGCGTTCTTGAAGCGTCATTCCATCCTCCCTAACCGGATCGAAACCAACGACCCATTCAGTGAACGATTGTGCACTAACATCAGTGTGACAGAGCGGCACTGGTACCTGTCAACGTTTATGTGACCGTCGTTACAGAGCTCGTCGACAGATCAACGGAGTCCGGGAGGAGCCGGATGGGAGGTCACAGAATGCGCGACCATAAACTGGGGGTTGTGACAGAACCGGGTACTCGTGCCGAGCGGAAGGAACGCACCCGCCAGGCATTGATCGAGGGCACCCTCGATCTGCTACGCGACCGCCCGTTCGCCAGCGTCAGCCTGCGAGAAGTCGCCCGATCCGCCGGCATCGTCCCCACCGCGTTCTACCGCCACTTCGCCTCCATGGAGGACCTCGGCGTCGCCCTCGTCGAGGAAAGCATGCGCATGCTGCGACAGATGCTGCGTGATGCCCGGCGCAACCCGAGCACCAAGACGGCCACCGAATCCTTCGCAATCCTGGTCCGCCAGGTGCGGACCCACGAAGACCAGTTTCGTTTCCTCACCCGCGAGAGATACGGCGGCGTCACCGAGGTGCGCCGCGCCTTCGCCACCGAACTGCGCCTGTTCGTCAGCGAGCTCACCATCGACCTCTCCCGCATGCCCGGCCTCGAGCGGTGGGACGTCGCCGATCTGGAGATGACCGCCGATCTCCTCGTCTCGACGATGCTCACTGCGGTGGTCGGCCTGTTGGAAATCGACAGACCGGGTAGCCAGAACGAGAAGGATCTGATCGAGCGGACCGAGAAGCAGATCCGCATGATCATGCTCGGGATGAGCCGATGGGAACCACGACGGGCTTGACCGTTCGAGAACGAGACGGCCGCGAAGGGATGTTCATGACCGAGGTAAGTGTCGGCGAGTTCGTGTTCGAGGTGGCGATGTCGGGACCGACCGACGGTATTCCGGTGGTCGCGCTGCACGGTTTCCCGCAGACGAATGTGTCGTGGACCAGTGTGACGCCGGGGTTGGTCGGTGCGGGTTGCCGAGTGACCGCGCCCAACCAGCGAGGATATTCACCCGGTGCCCGCCCGGTCGGTGTCGAGCACTACCGCATAAACCATCTCACCGGCGACATCCTGGGGCTGCTCGATGCACTCGACCTGCCCTCGGCGCACCTGGTGGGACACGACTGGGGCGCGGTGGTCGCCTGGCACCTCGCGGCCGAACACCCCGACCGGGTACGCACGCTCACCGCGGCATCGGTCCCCCATTCGGCGGCGTTCAACTGGGCCATCCGCGAGGATCCGGATCAGCAGGAGCGGTCACAGTACTTCGGCCTACTTCGAGAACCGGAGAAAGCCGAGCGTGTACTGGTGGAGAACGACGCGCAACGGCTGCGCGCCATGTTCGGTGCGCAGAGCCTCGACGAGGAATACGTTCGTCACCTCGCGGTACCCGGGGCATTGACAGCGGCGTCGAGTTGGTACGCCGCGATGACCAAGGAGTTCGCGAACCTTCCTCCGGTGACCGTCCCCACCACCTACCTCTGGAGCAACGGCGACACAGCCATCGGCCGGGCGGGAGCGGAGCGCTGCGGTGAATTCGTCGATGCGCCGTATCGATTCGTCGAATTGGACGGGGTATCCCACTGGATCCCCGAGGAAGCCGCCGAAGTGCTCACTGCCGAAATTCTGGCGCGCATTCGGTCCGTCTAGACCTCGCGTGGGGCCCGCACCTTCAGCAGTGCCAGGAGTCCGGCACCGAGAACGATGATCAGTCCGGCGATACCCGCGCGATCGGCGCTGAACATCCAGACGAACAGACCGAACAGGGACGGTGCCAGAAAAGAGGCAGCCCGCCCGGTCGTCGCATACAAACCGAAGAACTGGCCTTCTCGCCCGGGCGGCGCGAGCCGGGCGAGGAAGGTACGGGCCGACGATTGCGCCGGCCCGACGAACAGGCACAGAATCAGCCCGAAGACCCAGAACATCGTCGGCCCCGAGACGAACAGCAGGACGATACCGGCGGCGATCATCGATGTGAGGGAGAAGACGATGACCTTCTTGGGACCGACGCGGTCATCGAACCGACCGGCGACGATCGCTCCGATCCCGGCGATGACATTGGCCGCGATACCGAACAGCAGCACGTCCGCTGCTCCGATGCCGTAGACGCTGACGGCGAGAACGGCTCCGAAGGTGAACACTCCGGCCAACCCGTCGCGGAACAGGGCGCTGGCGATCAGGTAGTGGACAGCGCGGCGGTCTGCGCTCCACAACTCGCGTACGTCGCGAAAGAGAACCCGGTACGACTCGACGAAGCCTGCCTCCGCAGCCTTCGGATCGGCCACGGCGCGGGGCACCTCGGGAACTGCCGTCATCACCGGGATGGCCGAGACCGCGAACCAGACGGCGGCCAATACCGCGACGAACCTGATGTTCAACCCGCCGTCGGTGGTGAGGCCGAGAAAACCTCGAGTGTCGCCGTCGCCGGCGATGAAGCCGAGGTAGCAGATCAGCAGCAACACGATCCCACCGAAATAGCCCATGGCCCAGCCGAACCCGGATACTCGGCCGATGTTCTCCGGGGTGGAGACCTGCCGCAGCATCGAGTTGTACGGGATGCTGGCCAACTCGAACATGACGGATCCGAGACCGAGTAACACGAGGCCGAGCCAGAGGTAGTGGTAGTCGTCCTTGACGAAGAACAGACCGGCCATGGCCACGACGGTCAACGCGGTCAACAGCCCGAGCAGCCATTTGCGTTTGCCGCGGGCGTCGAAGTACTGCCCACACACCGGTGCCAGAAGTGCGATGACGACGCTCGACACGGCGATCGACCAGCTGAACCATGTAGTGGCAGAGATAGAGCCGGGAAGGTCGTCGCCGACGGCATCGGTGAGATACACCGAGAACACGAAGGTGAGAATCACCGCGTTGAATGCCGCCGAGCCCCAGTCCCAGAATCCCCAGGCGGTGACCTGCTTGCGGGTGGTTGCGACTCCGACGACGGCGGCCTCGGGCTGGGTTCCCATGGTTGCCAACACTAGCCCGAGAAGGTCGGCCGCCGAAGTGCACCTAGTTGCATAGTCACTGCGTTGCATACATAATCTCGGTCGTGGCTTTGGAACACGCGATTCTCGTCTCCCTCACCGAGCTCAGCGGCTCGGGGTACGAGCTCGCCCGACGGTTCGACAAGTCGATCGGCTTCTTCTGGAGCGCAACCCACCAGCAGATCTATCGAACGTTGACGCGGATGGACTCAGCCGGGTGGATCACCGGCGAGGCAGTCGCGCAGGCAGGCCGGCCGGACAAGAAGGTCTACTCCGTCAGTGCCGCAGGGCGGGCCGAGCTCGATCGCTGGATCGCCGCTCCTACCGATCCCTCGCAGCTCCGGGAGGAACTCGCCGTCAAGATCCGCGGTGCAGCCAATGGCGACATAGAGGCACTCAAAGTCGAGGTCGCCCGCCATCGCGATGTCCATGCCACCCGCCTCGATGTCTATCGACTGATCGAGAAGCAGGATTTTCCGGCCCCCGCTGCCCTCACCGGCACCGCGTTGCATCAATACCTGGTGCTGCGCGGCGGAATTCGCGTCGAAGAAGGATTCACCGAATGGTGCACCGAGGTATTGGAGAAGCTGTGAAAACCGAGCAGACTGCTGGCCCGTATCCGATTCTGTTGTCGCCGTTGGACGTCGGTGCGACCACGCTGAAGAACCGGGTGATCATGGGCTCGATACATACCGGCCTCGAAGATCGTGCCCGCGACACCGGCCGCCTGGCGGCCTACTTCGCCGAGCGGGCCCGCGGCGGCGTCGCCCTCATCATCACCGGGGGCTATGCCCCCAATCGCACCGGCTGGCTGCTGCCGTTCGGAGCCAAGCTGACCAACCGCCTCGAGGCCCGTCGGCACCGCAGGATCACCGCGGCAGTACACCGTGAGGGCGGCAAGATCGCGCTGCAGATCCTGCACGCCGGGCGTTACTCGTATCAGCCGCTGAGCGTGTCGGCTTCGTCGATCAAGGCTCCCATCAACCCTTTTCGACCGCGGCGGTTGACGTCGAGGGGCGTTCGCTGGCAGATCCGCAACTTCGTCCGTTGCGCCCGCCTCGCGCAGAGCGCCGGTTACGACGGCGTCGAGATCATGGGCGGCGAGGGCTACTTCATCAACCAGTTCCTCTCCGAGCGCACCAACAAGCGGCGCGACGAGTGGGGCGGTTCGGCAAAGAACCGACGACGGATGGCCGTCGAGATCGTGCGACAGACGAGGGCAGCCGTCGGGCCGGACTTCCTCATCGTGTTCCGGCTGTCGATGGCCGATCTGGTGGAGGAAGGTCAGAGCTGGGACGACATCGTCGCGCTGGCCGAGGAGGTCGAAGCAGCGGGTGCGAACATCATCAACACCGATATCGGCTGGCACGAGTCACGGGTGCCGACCATCGTCACCTCGGTTCCGCGGGCTGCATTCGCAGATATCACCGGCAAGCTCGAGAAGCATGTGAGCATCCCAGTGGCCGCATCCAATCGCATCAACATGCCCGAGATCGCCGAGAACATCCTTGCCCGAGGTGACGCTCAGCTGATTGCGATGGCCAGGCCGATGCTGGCCGATCCGTTCTGGGTGGACAAGGCCGCCACCGACTCGGCCGACCTGATCAATACCTGCATCGCGTGCAATCAGGCCTGCCTCGACCACGCCTTCGTACACAAGAAGGTCTCCTGTCTGGTCAACCCGCGAGCCGGACGTGAGATCGACCTACAGCTACTGCCGACGAAGAAGACCAAGAAGGTCGCCGTCGTGGGAGCCGGACCCGCAGGACTGTCGGCAGCGGTGAACCTCGCGCAGCGCGGACACACTGTCAGCCTGTTCGAGGCCAGAAACGAGATCGGCGGACAGTTCGGAATCGCGAGACTCATCCCCGGCAAGGAGGAGTTCGCCGAAACCATCCGGTACTTCTCCCGTGCACTGCGTAGCGCAGACGTCGCCGTTCACCTGGACACCCGCGTCACCGCCGCCGAACTTCTCGCAGGCGACTTCGACGAGGTGGTACTCGCGACCGGCGTCACCCCCCGGATTCCCCGGATCCCCGGCATCGAGCACCCGTCGGTGCTGTCGTACGCGGAACTGGTGCGCGATGGCAAGCCCGTCGGCGATCGGGTCGCGGTCATCGGTGCGGGCGGAATCGGTATCGACATCTCGGAATTCCTCACCACCGACGCCTCCCCCACGTTGGATTTGAAGGAATGGAAGAAGGAGTGGGGCGTCACCGAGCACGAGGCCGCGCCGGGCGCGTTGACGACCCCGGTTCCCGCGCCGTCTCCGCGTGAGGTGTATCTGCTGCAACGCAAACCGGGGCGGATCGGTGCCGGGCTGGCGAAAACGACCGGCTGGGTCCATCGCGCTGCACTGAAAGCCAAAGGCGTGCATCAACTCTCGGGCGTAAACTACGAGAAGATCGACGACGCGGGGCTGCACATCTCCTTCGGCGACAAGCACGAACGTCCGCGCGTTCTCGAGGTGGACACCATCGTGATCTGCGCGGGCCAGGAGTCGGTTCGCGATCTGGTCGAAGAACTGAAGGCTGCGGGCACCACCACGCACATCATCGGCGGTGCGGACGTCGCCGCGGAGCTGGACGCCAAGAGGGCCATCGAGCAAGGGACCCGGCTCGCGGCCACGATCTGATCTGTCCGCTAGCCTGTCTCACCGTGAGCCTGCCCAATCCCAGCCAAGATGCCCGCGCCGTCGTCACCGGAGCCTCCTCCGGTATCGGCGAAGCCCTGGCCACCGAACTCGCCGCCCGTGGTCACTCGCTGATCGTGGTGGCGCGACGCGGCGAGCTGCTCGAGGCGTTGGCTGCCAAGCTCACGGCCGAGCACGGCGTTGCCGTCGAGGTGCGTCAGTCGGATCTGTCGAACCGCGAACAGCGCCAGGAACTGGTCACCGAACTGTCCGAGCGTGAGATCTCGATCCTGTGCAACAACGCAGGCATCGCGACATTCGGCCCGTTGGCCGGGCTCGATCCGGAGTACGAGCGAGATCAGGTCGAGCTCAATGCCGTTGCGGTACACGATCTCACGCTGGCTGTCATGCCCGGCATGATCGGCCGTGGAGCGGGCGGCATCCTCATCACCGGTTCGGCGGCAGGCAACATGGCCATCCCCAACAACGCCACCTATGCCGCGACCAAGGCCTTCGTCAACACCTTCTCCGAATCGCTCCGCGGAGAGCTCGCGGGTACCGGTGTCAACGTCACCCTCCTCGCCCCCGGCCCGGTCCGCACCGAGACACCGGACCCGGCCGATGCCTCGATCGTGGACAAGATGGTTCCCGACTTTCTGTGGATCGACAGCGCTTACACCGCGAAGCTGTCGCTGGACGGCCTGGCGAAGAACAAGATGCGCGTCGTACCCGGACTGCTCAGCAAGGGCATGTCGGCGGCCGGGCAGTACAGCCCACGCAGCATTTCCGCACCGATCATCGGCAGCTTCTACAAGAAGCTGGGTAACTGACCTCAGCGTCGTCGGCGGCGTCCGGTTCCGAAGATGCTGCGCGAGATCTCCCGCCCGGCGGCCGAGGCGGCCGACCGCAGGAAGCTCTTGACGGCCGGGTTGTCCATGATGCGTTCGGCGGCCGAAGGACCTGCCGGCTCGCTCGGGGGTAGGTCTGGCAGATCGGCAGGCAACGGCGGAATGTCGAACTTCTCGTCCGGAGCGGGCACGTTCGCCACCCGAGCGTTCATCCGCTCGTAGGCCGACTCACGATCGATGGTTTCTCGATACTTCGCAGACAGGGCGCTCGACGACGCGGCCGCCGCGATGGCGTCGTTTCCGATGGTGTCCATCAACGAACGAGGCGGGCGAATCTTCGTCCACGCCAACGGTGTCGGGGCACCCTTCTCCGAGAGCACCGTCACGATCGCCTCACCGGTACCCAACGACGTCAGCGCTTTCTCGAGGTCGTAGGCATCGGTCTTGGGGTAGGTGCGCACCGTCTTGTTCAGCGCCTTCTGATCGTCCGGCGTGAACGCGCGCAGAGCATGCTGAATTCGGGCACCCAATTGCGAGAGCACGTCGTTGGGCACGTCGGTGGGCAACTGCGTGCAGAAGAAGACGCCGACGCCCTTGGAGCGGATAAGCTTGACGGTCTGCTCCACCTGTTGCAGAAATGCCTTCGAGGCGTCGGCGAAGAGCAGGTGCGCCTCGTCGAAGATGAAGACCAGTTTGGGCTTGTCGATGTCGCCTACCTCGGGCAGCGTCTGGAACAGATCGGCGAGCACCCACATCAGGAACGTGGAGAACATGACCGGACGCGATGCCTGCGCTCCGAGCTCGAACAGCGTGATGATGCCTCGCCCGTCCGGTCCGACGCGCAACAGATCCTCGGTCGCCAGCTCGGGTTCGCCGAAGAAGGTGTCGCCGCCGTCTGCTTCGAGGTTGACCAGCGCGCGCAGAATCACCCCTGCGGTCGCTGAGGACACACCGCCGATGCCTTTCAGATCAGACTTGCCCTCGTCACTGGTCAGATGCATGATCACCGATCTCAGGTCCTTGAGATCGAGCAGGGCAAGCCCCTGGGAGTCGGCCCAATGGAAGATCAGACCGAGAGTGGACTCCTGAGTGTTGTTCAGCCCCAGCACTTTACTGAGCAGAATCGGCCCGAAGGCAGTGATCGTGGCACGCACCGGCACACCGATTCCCTCCGTGCCGAGGGAGAGGAACTCCACCGGATGGCCCGCGGGTTCCCAGTCCGAAGCGCCGGTGTCCACAGCTCGGCTGCGCATCTTCTCGTTGTCCTCGCCCGGCGCCGACAAACCCGACAGGTCGCCTTTGACATCGGCCATCACGACGGGCACACCGGCGGCGCAGAGCTGTTCGGCAATCCCCTGCAGCGTCTTCGTCTTTCCGGTGCCGGTGGCTCCGGCAACCAGTCCGTGCCGGTTCAACGTGGCCAACGGAATTCGAATGCGGGCAGCAGGGTCGGTGTCGCCGTCCAGCATCACCGTTCCCAGTTCCAGCGCAGCGCCCACCGAGGCGTATCCGGCTGCGATCTCGGCGGCCTTGCCGTTCGCGGTCGGGGACAGCCCCTGTTCCGCGGCGAGCGCTTCGGCCTCGGCCGCTTCGGCCGCGGCCAAGGCCTCGGCGGCCACCCGCGCAGCTTCGACGGCGGCCGCCTTGGCCGCCTTCGCCTTCTCGGCCGGGCTGAGCGTTGGTGCCGGCTGGGTCGGGTCGACTGTCATGTCCGCGTCCTCCAAGAACGTGTGCTGTAACTGAACTGGTTCGATCGCCACCGCAAACCCTAGCGGCTGCAGGGCGCGCACTACTGTGGAGCGAGTGCAGGACAAACTCGTGTGGATCGACTGTGAAATGACCGGCTTGGACCTGAGCAAGGACAAGCTGATCGAAATTGCTGCTCTGGTGACCGACAGCGAGCTCAACATTCTCGGGGAGGGTGTCGACATCGTCATCCATGCCGAGGACGATGCGTTGGCGAACATGCCGGCCGTCGTGACGGCCATGCACGCCAAATCGGGGCTGACCGACGAGGTGCGGGCGTCGACGGTATCTCTGGAGGATGCAGAGCAGCAGGTGCTGGCCTATATCAAGGAGCACGTCCCGGTGGCCGGGACGGTGCCGCTGGCCGGCAATTCGATCGCCACCGACCGCGGATTCATCTCACGTGACATGACCGCGCTCGATACCTACCTCCATTACCGCATGATCGACGTCAGCTCGATCAAAGAACTTTCCCGACGGTGGTACCCGCGGATCTACTACGGGCAGCCTCCCAAGGGCTTGGCGCACCGCGCTCTCGCGGACATCAAGGAGTCCATCAAGGAGCTGCAGTACTACCGTCGAACGGCATTCGTGGCACAGCCGGGCCCGTCGACCAGCGATATCGCGGCTGTCGTTCAGGATCTCGACACGCAAGCAGGGGCGGATTAGCAACCCGGGATTCAACCCGCTAGTATTGTCGACGCTGCTGATGGAGAGCCACACACGGTTCTGCTGATGTGGACATGGTGGGTGTAGTTCAGCTGGTAGAGCACCAGGTTGTGATCCTGGGTGTCGCGGGTTCGAGTCCCGTCACTCACCCCATACGAAAAGGCCGGTCTCCTCGTGAGACCGGCCTTTTTCGTGCGTTCATTCCCCGGCCTCGAGCGTTCCCGGTGCCGAGGCGACCCCCCCTGACCTCGAATTACGTTGTTGTAATTCAACTTTCAGGTTTCTTATGGGGTTGATGTGACGTACGGTAACTAATGGCACTTTTGGGGAAGAAAAGTACCAATGTGATTCATGTGTTTTCTGCTACGTGAGTTCAGCGTGCCCCGAAGCGTCACAGAACATGTTCTTACGCCCACATCGCACCAGTCCATCGGTGCGCGTTGGGCGCAGACGAGGAGGCTATTCGTGGGTCGCAGATTGCACAGAGTCATAGCGGGTTCGATGTTGTCGGCAGCACTGTGCATCGACGCAACCGGCATGGTCAACCCCGCGGTGGCCACCGCACAACCCACGATCGAACTGCCCCAGATCCCGATCCCCCAGCCCGATGCTCAACAGCGGGCCGCGATCCTGTCCGCCGTGCTCGACGCAACCGGCGTCCTGATCACGCAGGTCGCTGCCATCGTTCTCGACGGCGATACGCTCTCGACACCGGACGCACCGAGCACAACGGACCTGCCCACGATCGAACTTCCGATCGCGCCGCCGACCATCGGACTCGGCGGCGCAGTGCTCCCCATCGAGGCCGGCAAATACCGAATCTCCTCGGGCTACGGCGGACGCAACAACCCGACCGGCAACGGTGCGCAGTACCACCAGGGAATCGATCTCGCCGCCGACAGCGGAACCCCCATCCACGCGGTGACCGGCGGAACCGTCGTCCAGGCCGGAGATGCAGGCGACGGCTACGGCAAACTCGTCCGGATCAAGAGCGGCAACACCGAGACCTACTACGGCCATCAGTCCAGCATCGCGGTCTCCGTCGGCGACGAAGTGGCACCGGGAGACGTCCTCGGCGCTGTCGGCAGCACCGGCAATTCGACCGGACCGCACCTGCATTTCGAGGTACGTAACAACGGATCGAGCATCGAGCCGACGGCATATCTGAAGACCCTCGGCATCGATCCTTCGCTGTATCAGACCCGCGACCGACGCTGATCGACGAACACGGGATCGATCAGACGGTGGTGGCGTTTCCTGCTTTCCACTTGTCCCACGGGATGTTCCAGTCACCGAGTCCGTCGGTACCCGAGAGCGTTCCTCCGACCGTGTTCTTCACCACGACGATGTCCCCGCGCTTGGTGTTGTCGTAGACCCACTTGGCGTTGGTAGGACTGAGATTCAGGCAACCGTGCGAGGTGTTCGAGTAGCCCTGCTGCCCTACCGACCACGGTGCCGAATGGAAGAAGATGCCGCTGTACGACATTCGCGTGGCCCAGTCGACCGGAGTGCGATATCCGCTCGACGAGTCCACCGGCACACCGTACGTCGACGAATCCATCACCAGGTGATCGAATCGGTCACCGATGATGTACACGCCGTTGTCGGTGGGAGTGCTGTCCTTGCCCATCGACGTCGGCATGGTGATGACGTCCTGACCGTTGACGTTGAACGTCACCTGTTTGGTGTAGTCGTCCGCGGTGGCGATAACAGCGTCGCCGATCGTGAACGAGGTGCTCGCATCCTCCTGGCCGAAGATGCCGTCACCGAGATCGCGCCCGTAGACGTTCACCGCTACCTCGACCTCGGTGCCGGGAGCCCAGTAATTCTGCGGCCGCCAGCGAACCTCGGTGTTGTTGACCCAGTAGAACGCGCCTTCGACCGCGGGCGTCGTGGTGACCGTGATTGCGTTCTGCGCAGCAACCCGGTCGGCGATCGGTTCGTCGAACTGGACCGCCACCGGCTGCCCGATGCCCACGATGGAACCGGGATTCGGCAGAACATACGGCTTGGTGAAGTTTCCGGGCTGACTGGTGGTGAAACTCGTGACGGTGCTCGACGCTCCCCCGAGTCCGTACGCGTCGGCCTGCACGCGGTACTGACGGTCGTACCCGAGCGGTTCGGTGTTGGTCCAGGACAACCCGTCGGGTGAAACAGCGCCCGATACCGGCTCGCCCTCGGGGTTGAGCATGGTGACCGAGGACAGTTTGCCGTCGGCGACCGAGACTGTGACCGGGTCCGCAGGCGAGAATCCGACGGCTCCGTCGACGACGCTCGAGGTCAGCTTCGGCTTCATCAGTTCGGTCATCGGATTCGAATCGATCGGCACCGACGGCTCGGAGATGTCCGATGCAGACGTGCATCCAGACAGGACCGCAGCCGAAGCAACAACGCCCACCGCGGCGAGTACGAATCCGCGACACACCTTCATCAACACACCACTTCCCACTTCGAGCCCGACCCGGACGATTGTGCCAGCGCAGAATCGCTGCATTCCACTCGACAGCCCGTTCGACGAATAACGTTCGAGTACCAATCGCCGGGCGAAATGTTCGTGTTACCTCAGTGTCCGTGACCGCAGTTCTCCCGGAGAGCACATCACCGGACCTCGCAGAGTGCGGTGAGGACAACGTCATTTCCGGCTAACTGGCATGTAATGGCCGCGCACACTGGACCGGGCACTGTGGAACACATGGTCACCACGGTGAAGACACTCTGCGCGTACTGCGGTGTGGGATGCGGCATGGTGCTCGAGATCGGCGGCCGGTCCACGTCCTCCGACGCCACCCCGACCAGGCCCGTAGTCACCAAATCCGTCGGAGACAAGGCTCACCCGGCCAACTTCGGCCGACTGTGCACCAAGGGGACCACCACTGCGGACATGCTCGCCGGTCCCGGCCGGCTCGAGAAAGCCCAGATTCGGCAGCGCCGCGGCGAGCGCCCGGAGAGCACGGACACCTCGGTGGCGATCAACGACACCGCCCGTCGGCTGCGCACCATCATCGACGAGCACGGCCCCGATGCGCTCGCGCTGTACGTGTCCGGACAGATGTCCATCGAGGCGCAGTACCTGTCGAACAAATTGGCCAAAGGGTTCATCGGCACCAACCAGATCGAATCCAATTCTCGGCTCTGCATGGCCAGCGCAGGAACCGGATACAAACAATCCTTGGGCGCTGACGGCCCGCCCGGGTCGTACCAGGACTTCGACCACGCCGATGTCTTCTTCGTGATCGGCTCCAACATGGCCGACTGTCACCCCATTCTGTTCCTGCGCATGATGGATCGCGTCAAGGCAGGCGCACAGCTGATCGTCGTCGACCCCCGCCGCACCGCCACGGCGAGCAAGGCCCACTTGCACCTGCAAGTCGAGCCGGGATCGGACCTGGCTCTGCTCAACGGTCTGCTCGCACTCATTGTCGACAACGGCGAGATCGACCCCGATTTCATCGCGGAATTCACCGACGGATGGGACGCGATGCCGGACTTCCTCGGCGACTACACCCCGGAGAAGGTTTGTGCCGCAACCGGTATCGCCGAGCAAGATCTACGATCCGCGGCTGCGATGATCGGCGGTGCCGAGAACTGGATGAGCTGCTGGACCATGGGGCTCAATCAGTCGACACACGGAACCTGGAACACCAACGCGCTGTGCAACCTCCATCTGGCGACCGGTGCCATCTGCAAGACCGGCAGCGGACCGTTCTCCCTCACCGGACAACCGAACGCCATGGGCGGGCGCGAAATGGGGTACATGGGCCCCGGATTGCCAGGACAGCGTGCGGTCGGAAACGACGACGACCGCGCATTCGTCGAGGATCGATGGGGCATCCCACGCGGGACGCTGCGCACCGACATCGGCGGCGGGACCATCGAGATGTTCTCCAAGCTGGCCGCGGGCGAGATCAAGGCGTGTTGGATCATCTGCACCAATCCGGTTGCCTCGGTGGCCAACAGAACAACAGTGATCGACGGTCTCGAGGCCGCCGAGTTGGTCATCACTCAGGATGCGTTCGCCGATACCGAAACCAACGGCTACGCCGATGTGATGCTGCCCGCCGCGTTGTGGACGGAAGCCGAGGGCGTGATGGTCAATTCCGAGCGCAACCTCACGCTGTTCCAACCGGCGCTCGAGGCACCGGGCGGTGCGCTGCCGGACTGGAAGATCATCGCGGACATGGCGTGCGCGCTGGGGTACGCCGACGCCTTCTCCTACGAGAGCGCCGAGGAGGTGTTCGAGGAAATCAAACAATTCTGGAACCCGAACACCGGCTACGACATTCGCGGAGTCACCTACAAACGGTTGCGCGAGAGTCCCATTCAGTGGCCGTGCCCGCCCGAGGTCACGACAACCAGACACCCGATCCGCTACCTGAACGACGGGATCAGCCAACGGCTACGGACATCGGCGGACGGTTCGATTCCAGCGCTGTCGTTCCCCACGCCCAGTGGACGGGCACACTTCTTCGCCAGGCCCGCGATAGCACCTGCCGAGATGCCGGACGACGACTACCCGTTCCTGCTCAACACCGGGCGCCTGCCACACCAGTGGCACACCATGACCAAGACCGGCAAGGTCGCCGCACTGAACAAACTCGATTCCGGCCCGTTCGTCGAAATGCACCCACTCGACGCCGACCGCCTCGGCGTGGTCGAGGGCGACAGTGTCGAGGTAGCGTCCCGTCGAGGCCGGGCGGTACTGCCTGCCGTCGTCACCGATCGAGTGCTCCCGGGTAGCTGCTTCGCGCCCTTCCACTGGAACGACGAATTCGGTGAGGATCTCGCCATCAATGCCGTCACCAACGACGCCGTCGATCCGGATTCTCGACAACCGGAGTTCAAAGCGTGCGCAGTCACGCTCAACAGAGTTGCTGCGGTCCGATCGTCCTCACCCGAGGACGAGCAACGCTCCCACGATCCGGTCGATGCGCTCGCCGCGATCGTCGGTCGCCCGTCCCGTCCCGCAGCACCGCTCAGCACCATCGAACAGCGTTACATCGCAGGACTTCTCGAAGGCCTGGGCAGTGAGGCGGGTCGTCGCGCCTGCGGAACACCTACTCTGCCGTCGCAGACCCCCTTGTCCCCCGAGACCCACGCATGGCTCGACGGCGTTCTCGCGGGCCTGTTCTCGCGAGCAGAGGATTCCCCCGTCCACCCCCGAGCGGACGCGTCTGCGCGACCGGCGTTCTTGCTGTGGGCCTCGCAGACCGGAACCGCAGAGGGTTACGTCCAGTCGTGCCTGTCGAGGCTGCGGGGAGCGGGCCTGACGATCACCGAGCACTCGATGGACTCGTTCACCGTCGACGGCCTGCCCGCCGAGGCCGATGTGCTGATCGTCAGCAGCACCACCGGTGACGGTGAAGCGCCCGACAACGGGGCGAGATTCTGGGACAGTCTGATCGCGGAGGTCGAGCCGGCTCTGACCGGAATTCGTTATGCCGTACTGGCGTTCGGCGACTCGAACTATGCCGACTTCTGCGGCCACGGCCGAAGGATCGACGAACGACTGACCGCATTGGGTGCCCAGCGTCTGCTCGACCGCGTCGACTGCGAACCCGATTACGAGGGCCCGGCAGCGACCTGGCTCGACGCAGTACTCGACACATTGATCGACGACGAGGACACGACGGCAGACGCCGCCGGCGATGCGTCCGCCGAGCGGGCCCGAGTTGTGTCGAGCGCGCACCCCGTGGACCAGTGGACACAGGACACTGCACCGCGCTACAGCAAGAACTCGCCGCTGCTGACGCACCTCGTACGCAATCGAGTACTGACCGAGCGCGGATCGCTCAAGGATGTCCGTCAACTCGGCTTCCATCTGCCCGACGCCACTCTCGACTACGAGGCCGGCGACGCCCTCGGAGTCTGGCCACGCAACAGCGACAGCTTCGTCGACGAGTGGCTCGTTGCGACCGGTCTCGACGGCACCACGAGCGTCGACCTGGCCGGGCACGGCTCGATGGAACTGCACACGGCGCTGAGCCGACATCTGGAAATTGCCCGTGCGACACCCGACCTTCTGCGGTTCGTGCACCGGCGAACCGAGGACGACGACCTCGAGTCGATGCTGCATCCCGACAACAAGCACGCGCTGTTCGATTGGATGTGGGGTCGTCAGTCGATCGATGTTCTGCTCGCACATCCGGTACGGGCCTCCGTCGAGGAGTGGTTGGGCGTACTCAAACCGCTGCAGCCGCGTCTGTATTCGATCTCGTCGAGCCCGAAGGAGAACCCCAACGAAGTGCAGGTGACGGTGTCCGCGGTGCGGTACAACGTGCACGGAGTTGCCCGGCGGGGCGTCTGCTCGACCTATCTGGCCGACCACGCGAGCAACGACGTGGGAATCTTTCTGCAGAGGTCCTCGCACTTCAAGCCGCCGGAGGACCCCGCCACCCCGATGATCATGGTCGGCCCTGGGACTGGCGTCGCCCCGTTCCGCGCCTTCCTGCACGAGCGTCGAGCACTCGGACACACCGGCCCCAATTGGCTGTTCTTCGGTGAGCAGCATGCGGACACCGATTTCTACTACCGTGACGAACTGACCGCGATGCTGAGCGACGGTTCGTTGAATCGCCTGGACGTGGCCTTCTCACGCGACCAAGCACAGAAGGTGTACGTCCAGGATCGGATGCGCGAACGCGGCGAGGATCTGTGGAGCTGGATTCGCCGCGGCGCTCACTTCTACGTCTGCGGTGATGCCTCCCGCATGGCCAAGGATGTCGATACTGCGCTGAAGGGCGTGGTTGCTCAGCACGGCAAGCTCGCACCGGCCAGCGCCGAGTCCTACGTCAAGGCGCTGGCTGCAGAGAAACGCTACGTACGCGACGTCTACTGAGACTTCAGCGGAACGGTGCGGGTCAGAAACTCGATCTGATCTGCCACTACCCGCTCGAATGCCTCCCCGAGATAGATCTCGAAGTGGCCTGCGGCGTAGGTCTTGACCTCCCCGAGCGGTGCCGTCTTCGCGTAACGCAGGGTGGCCTTCGCGGGCGCGACCGAGTCCGTCTCGCAGACGACGAAAAATATGGGGCAGCGAACATCCTGTGCTCGACGCCCGGGCCGGTGTCGCACGATCTGCAGCGCAACTCTCGCCGCCACCCGATTGTGGAATGACTCGTCGGTGTCCGGCGCGAGAGCCAGGTAACCGTCGTAACTATCGGGCGAGGTCATCAGGGCAGTCGTTCCGGGTCGCCCAGCCGTGGCCACCATCACCGGTGGCCTGCCGATCGCCGATCCCGCCAGATCGCCCAAGGCTCGGCCGGACAGCTTCATCGACGTCCAGGTGTTCGAGGCCAGTCCCGAGGCTATTCCGTCGGTGAACGGGCACTGGGCCACCACTGCTTCCACCTGCTGGTCTCGGGCGGCAGCCACGATGACGTGCCCGCCACCGAACGAGGAACCCCACAGCACGATTCGAGAGTGGTCCACATCGGTTCGCGAACGGGCATGAGCGATCGCCGACGCCCAGTCCTGCAGTTGCGATTCGATGTCGAGCAACTGCCGCGGTTCGCCGCCGCTGGCTCCGAAGTAGCGGTAATCGAAGACCAGGCAGGCATAACCTGCGGCTCGGAAGCGCTCTGCGTAGGCGTCGAGCCGCATTTCCCGTGTGCCGCCGAGACCATGAGCCATGACGATGATCGGTGCAGGGTCGGTGCCGCTCGGAAGATAGAGCCACGCCGCGCAGACATCCCCGTGTGAGTCGAATGTGACGTCGAGGCGATCAGGGCTCGCACCCCCCGGTTGCGATTTCATGGGCAGACCATAGCCCATTGCCGGTGGAGTAGGAGCGATCGATCATCGATACGTCAGCGTCTGACCAGCGATATACTCCCACTCCAAAGTAGTGCAATGTCGAACGACAGCGTGGACGCTGTGTTTCAATCGAGTCCAGAGTGGAAAGATTGGGGCCCGACATGACTCGCACTTTGACGAGATCGAACGAGCATTACCAGTGGGGTACGGGCGTGATGGCGTCCCTCGCTGTCACAACCCTCGTCAGACGCATCGTCTCCGTCGCCGCTCTGTCCATGGCAGTCGTGGTCACCCTGGAAATCGTGTTCGGCTACGGTGCCACCACGACGATCCCGTCAGTGGTGCAATGGACCTGCATGATCGCTGCATACATCATGGGTGCGTTCTGGTGGTTCGGTCCGTGGCCGACATTGCACCAGGCCTTTGCCTTCGTCGTCATCGCAGACGTGGCCATCTTCGGTGCCACCATTACCGCCAACTTCGAACCCGAAGTCACTCTCGGCAAATGCACCTTCCTCATCCCGATGGGGATGCTCGCCGGCTTCTTCTTCGACAAATGGCGGCTGGCCGTCCACATTCTGCTCTGTCTTCTCGGGACCTCCATCGTGGCGGTCTACATCGTCTTGGAGCGGGGTGTGGACACTTTCGTCGCGGTGGTCCTGTGGGCCCCGATCGTGGTGACGCTCACCGGATTCGTTCTGATGTTGCAGCTCACCACTCAGTCCATCCGTTCCGAATTCGAGTAACGGCGACGGTCCGGTGACGGCGTGAGCGCTACCTGATCGGATTCGAACTCGGCCCTGGCCGACCGGTTCACGGCGAATGGGTCAGTCGAGTGTGGTCCCCGATCCGTCTGCACCGGTACTGAGCGTCGAATTCGCCGCCTCGACAGCTGCCGCCATCGGGCCATGACGGACGATGGTATCGACCAATTCGGCGGTACGCGTGATGAATTCGGGAAAGCGAGCCAGCTCGACAGGCAGGATGTCACCGTGTTCGACTACCGAGCGAACGAAGTGCTCACCGGACGCGGCCGAGGCGGCCAGCCCGGCCAATCGTTGACGTGCCGGGTCGGTCATCGACCCTGCGTGCGGGCCCGGATCGAACCCCTCGGGCGGGCACACGCAACACAGGTACGCGGCCAGCGTCAAGGACAGACAGTGCGGAGCGACGCCTCTCTTCAGGTGATACAGGGCGGGTATCGGAATTCTCTGGGACAGCTTCGCGGATCCGTCGGAACCGACCTGTGCGGTCTTGTGTCCGAGCGCGGAGTTGGACCAGCGCACGAACAACTGGGCGATGTAGTCCTCGATGTCCACCCCGTCGGGAACTGGCACGGTCGGCAGATATTCGACGACCAGCACCGCCCGGGCCGCCACCTCCACGAACGGTCGACCGATCGATTCCGGAATCGTCGGCCGTCCATCGAGAGCGCCCAGATACGCGATGAGAGAGTGTGTTCCGTTCAGTAACCTCACCTTCATCGATTCGTACGGTTCGACGTCCGCAGCGAACACCGCACCGCCGGCTTCCCAGCGGGGGCGACCTGCACAGAAGCTGTCTTCCATCACCCACATGCTGAACGGTTCCGCCGGTACGGCGATGCCGTCCGCCGCGCCCAGTCGAGCGGTCGACTGGGCGTCGTACAGGTCGCTACTGGACGGAACGATGCGATCGACCATGGAGTTGGGGAACGTCACCGAATCAGCCGACCAATCGATCACGTCGTCCGCGCCCGTGTGCTCGAGGAACTGACGTACGAGCGCAGCCGTGCGACGCCCGTTGCCCAGCAGGTTGTCGCAGCTGGCCACCGTAATGGGCGCTCGATGGGTTCGCGCCCGAATCGTCAGAGCTCCGGCCAGTTGGCCCACGGTGGTGGTCGGTGCCTCGTTCTGGTGCAAATCCTTCTGCACCGCAGCGGATTCCAGGTTCAGATCGCCGGTCTTCGGCGAGAAGGTGTATCCGTGCTCGGTCACTGTGACCGTCACGATTCTGACGTTCGGGTCCGCGATGGCCGCCGTTACCGCGGCCGGATCCTGCGCCGCTACCAGCACTCCGGTATGCGCTCCCGGCACGCTCACCCGAGAGCCCGATGGTGAGATCTCCACGACGCCGTAGAGCAGATCCTGTGCAAGCAGGGCATCGGCCACAGCGCGAGATCGGTTCGCCACGCCCAGGATTCCCCACGAACCACCGTCCTGGGCCAGAGCCGCGGCGGTGTATACGGCCTGGTGCGCACGATGGAAGTTCCCCAGACCCAGGTGCACGATTCCGGTTCCTTCCGGACGGGCGGGAAGTAGTTCCGAACCGGCGAGGGCCGACCGGGACAGTCTCGGTTTGCTCATCTGGTCACCGATCCGTCATCGAGCCGTCGAGGTGCCGCGCGACCGGTGGATATGTGGGGTCCAACGCATGGTTCACCTCCGATAGTGGTTGCGGTGCCGAGCACAACACTGGCAGGTGTCAGGCAGTGTTGTCAGCGCCTTTGCACAAACGTCCCGCAGAGCTTTCCCTGTTTCGACGGCCTGCTTGCCTTGTTATCGACGGCCTGAGCCCCGCTCAGCCGCATCACAGCTGGCGTTACCCTTCCGTTACTCATTAGCGATCGCTCCGTGATCATGAGGCTTCGATTCGGTGATGTTGCACTGCCAGGATCGAAATACGACATGCAGCGGAACCTGTAGCCCTCGGGTTCCACCCAGCGCATGTCGGTTTTTCGGCCATCCGGACTGAGAGGTTCGCATTGTGACTGTCACCGAACACCCTTATTCGTCTTTCGCGCCCGCACGTGCTGACAACGCCCACTACTCGATCGAGACCGAGTCCTACTCCCCTCGTCTGACCGTCGTGCGCGCAACCGGAGATCTGGACTTGAGCGCCCGTGCCGATTTGGCGCGTGTCCTCGAGGAAGCCGAAAGCGCTGACACGGTTGTGTTGCTCGACTTGTCGGCGGTGACGTTCATGTACTCGGGCGCAGCCAGCGTTGTCATCGACGCCGCGGCTCGCGGTGCTGGGCGACTCGAGATCCTCGCGCCGACGCGACCGGCACGCATGGTCTTCGAAGCGTTGGGCGCGGCGCACATCCTGACAGATCCGAGGGATACCGCCGGTGTGCAATCCTCCCTGCGGTAGGAGTGCCGCATAATCAGTCGATGGCACCGACACCCACCGGAACCCTGCGGAAGTTGGACACCGGCTTCGCCCTCGAACTGACCAGAACCATCGACGGACCACGCGAGGACGTCTGGGCGAGCTTGACGCAATCGTCTCGAACGGCGCTGTGGTTCGGTCCGTGGGAGCGGATCTCGGACAGCGCCATTCGGGTCACGATGACCTTCGAGGAAGGCGAACCGGCCTCGACCATGTCCGTCGACGCGTGCGAACCGCCGCACCACCTCGCCGTACGGACCACCGACGAAGGCACGTGGCCGCTCGATGTCCGTCTGTCCGAGAGGGGCGATGTGACCGACCTTGTGCTCGTCCACCGCTGCGCGACCACCGAGGGTCTGGGCGAAATCGGACCAGGGTGGGAGTACTACCTGGACATGCTCATCGCATCGAGGACCAACGCGCCTCTGCCGAGCTTCGGCGACTACTACCCGGCACAGCAGGAGTACTACTCATCGCTTCACCCGCAGTGAGTCAGTGCTTGCGGAGCGCGGCGATGAGGTCCTCTTTGTTCAGCTTCGAGTAGCCCTCCAGGCCCAGTTCCTTTGCCCTGTCGGTCAATTCGTCGACGGTCCAATCCTCGTAGGATCCCGACTCACCACCCTTCTTGCCTACCTGTTCCCTTCCCTGGTTCGCCGCAGCATTGGAGATTCGCGCAGACTTCTCCTTCGAGTTGCCTTCCTCGCGAAGCTTCTCGTACAAGCCCTGGTCCTTCAACTGCGGCTGATCGCCGGTGTTGTCGCTCTGTGCAGGCATCGAGACTCCCTCTCGCTGGTGCTTCTCGGATCTGCAGAAGCGCTACCCGGTCTGCACAACGGTGAAACGTGTGCCCCGAGGCGACCGCGTGTACATCGCGCGTCAACGGGTACATGCTCGGGATGCAATCCGATCGACCCCACTCCCCGGACCAGGACACCACCGACGAACTCGAGACCGACGAGACCGACAGTGCGCCACTGTCGGTGGGCGTGGTCAGCGATGACGGCTTCGCGTCGACCATCGCGTCGTCCATCATCGAGAAGCTGCCCGATCACGCAATGATCGACGGGCAACGGCGGGAACTGCGGGTCTCGGGAGCGTCGGTCCCCCTCCCGCCCACCGCCACTGGTTCCGCGCCCTTGGGGCAGTGGCTGGCATCGGTTCAAGCCACGGACGAATACGACATCGTCCTGTGCGTGTCGGAAGTCCCGCGCCGCTTGGGCTCACGTCCGGTGATCGCCGAACTTCGGGACGGCACGACGGGTGCGCTGTACGTGCCCTCCTTCGGAACGCTGGCAGTACGGCACCGCGCGGTCGTCGCTGCACTGGCGATGTTGCACGAGCTGATCGAAGCAGACGACTCGTCTCGGCGACCGCGGAGGTACTTCAAGTCCCGATGGACTGCGAGCGATTCCGGGGAGGGCGACGAGGTCTTGCTGACGTCGAGCTTGTTCGGCCGAATCAGGTTGGTGTCGGGGATGATTCGATGCAATCGACCGTGGCGATTGGTGCCGACGTTGTCAGGTGCGCTCGCTGCCGCGAGCGCCGCGTCCGCCTTCGGTGTGTTCTACGCGAGCATCTGGCAGATGGCGGCGTCGATGAGTCTTGGCCGCTTGGCGATGGTCGCGATCACGGCGGTGCTCGCGATGACGGTGTGGGTGATCTATCCCAACGGTCTGTGGGAGAAGCGGACATTCCGTAGCTCGACGATCGATCGTTGGATGTACAACGCGGCCACGGTGGGCACCGTTCTGACCGGCGCGCTGTGCATGTACGCGTTGCTCTTCGCTGTCGTACTGTTCTCGGCAGCGGTGGTCATTTCACCGGCCTTTCTGGCCGAGCAGATCGGACGGACCGCATCGGTCGCCGACTACTTCGCCCTTGCCTGGCTCGCCGCGTCGCTCGGCACGGTGGCAGGTGCGGTCGGCTCCTCGGTTGCCGATCGCGAGGACATCCTCGGCGCTACCTATGGCCACCGCGAACTGATTCGCCGACAGTCCGCTGCCTCGTCGTCGTGATACACCCCGAAATACTTGGCACTGTTGTGAGTGAGAACAACACAACCTGGGTACGTTCGTGAGATGCCTTACCTCGAACGAGTTGCTGATGTATTCGTATTGAACCTCGGCGACAGGGGCGTCGGCGACAGCGAGAACCGCATCGGCCCCAATTGGGTTGCCGAGATCAATGCTCTGCTCGACGAAGTCGAGGCCAGCTCCGGCCCCGCCGCACTGGTCACGACCGCGACGGGCAAATACTTCTCCACCGGGGTGGATCTGTCGTGGGGTGCCGAAAATCTCGATCAGATCAACCGTTTCATCGGCACGGTTCAGCACATGTTGGTGCGCTTTCTGACCTTTCCGATGCAGACCGTCGCGGCCATGCAAGGACACACCTACGGCGGTGCCGCGTTCTTCGTGATGGCGCACGACCACCGAATCCAACGTTCCGATCGTGGATTTCTGTGCTTTCCGGGCGTCAACATCGGCGCGACGTACAGCCCGGGAACCGTCGACATGGTTCGGGCAAAGCTGGCACCACACGCTTTTCACGAGGCCTTGACCACCGGTCGCCGGTACGGCGGAGACGATGCGATGACGCTCGGACTCGTCGATGCCGTATCGACCGAAGACCGCCTACTCGACGACGCGATCGCCCGCGCCGGGGAACTGGCAGGAACGCGCGGCGACGTTCTGAGCGAGATCAAACAAACGATGTACGCCAACGAGATTCGTTCATTGCTGACCCCGGTTGCGGGCGTCGACGAGATGGAGTGGGCATCGAACTAGCCGCCGGTGTGCTGCGGCGGCGCTACCCCTTGGCGACCAGGGGTGCGACTTCGGTGCCGAGTAGTTCGATTCCGCGCAACAGGTCGCTGTGGGCAAGTCGCGGGTTGGTCATCTGCAGGGACAACCGATCGACACCGCCCAGCTGCTCACCCACTCGCAGGATCTTGTCGGCAACCGTCTGCGGATCGCCCATGAAGAATGCCCCGTTGGGTCCGGCTGTGGCGTCGAACTGCTGACGGCTCGGCCGGGCGAACCCGCGTTCGCGCGAGATCTTGGTGAACATCTCGTTCCAGCCCGGGTAGATGGTGTCCGCTGCGGCCTGGGTGGTGTCGGCAACGAAGCCGAACACGTGGAGACCCACCTTCAACTTCTCCGGCGGATGTCCCGCCTGAGCACCGGCGCGCCGGTACAGGTCTACGAGCGGAGCGAACTGGCGCGGTTCTCCGCCGATGATGGCGATCATCAGCGGAAGCCCGAGAAGCCCTGCGCGCGCGAAAGATTCGGGAGTTCCGCCCACCCCTACCCAGATCGGCAACGGATCCTGCAGCGGGCGCGGATAGATGCCCTGGCGAGTGAGCGCCGGGCGGTGCCGACCGGACCAGGTGACCTCGACGTTGTCGCGAATCTGCAACAACAAGTCCAACTTCTCGGCGAAGAGCGAATCGTAATCAGCCAGATCGAGGCCGAACAGAGGGAAAGACTCGGTGAACGAGCCGCGGCCGACGACCAAGTCGATTCGGCCCTTCGAGATCAAATCCAACGTGGCGAACTCCTGGAATACCCGCACCGGGTCGTCCGCACTGAGTACCTTCACTGCACTGCCGAGCCGGATGTTCTCGGTTCGCGCGGCCGCGGCCGCAAGGATGATCGACGGAGCCGAGTCGTAGTACTCACTGCGATGATGCTCACCGATGCCGAAGGAGTAGAGCCCGACCTGATCCGCAAGAGCGATCTCCTCCAACAGATGACCCATTCGCTCTTCGGGAGCGATGACTCGACCATCGGTCGGGTCGGTTACGGAGGAGACGAAGCTGTCTACGCCCAGATGCACGGTGGGACCTTTCGATCGAAGATGGACGTACTCGTCAGCATCAATGAAGATTCAATTATTCCGACCTCCGTTCGCACGCCGTCGAGCAGGCTGCGGCCCGGCGTGCGAGAAGTCGGTCGATCCACCCGATGAGTTCGGGGTAGGCAGCGACATTCGTGGCTGGATGATCGAATGCCGGAACGAGATCGGTTCCGAAATCGAACTCCCGGACGGTCATATCCGTGACACCCGCGGCGCGCCAGCGCTCGGCCAGGAGCCGGCTCTGCTCGATCTGTACCGAGCGATCGTGGACGCCGTGGACGATCATCACGGACGCGGCGGGCGCAGTGAATCCGACGGCGTTCGCCGCTGTGAGTGGACCCAGTACCGGACCGAGCATCAGCGCACTCAGGGAACGACCATCGACGGTGAGGTCCTCGGATCGCAGTGATCCATAGGTGAGGGCGTCGACCGTACAGAAATTCTGTGCCGCATCGAGAGCCGCCAGTCCCCGTTCGTTGAACAGAGCGCGAATCTCGCCGGCCCGTTCGGGGTGCGCGCCGATCAGGCCGACAATCGTGTACAGCATCGTGGCAGCGGTGTCCGTTCCGTCCTGGCCTTCGGCCCGCAGCACGGGATCGGTCGGTGCGGCACCGACGAAGGCACCGACCACCGACAGGTCCGGCGCGTACGCAGGTGCCAGCTCCGCGGCGGCCGCGGACGCGACACCGCCGGCCGAGTATCCGTAGAGCACGACCGGCACGTCGGCTTCGCCTACCGCGGCGCGCGCAGAGTCAAGCAGGGCGCGAGCGCTGGCGATCCGCCCCAAGAACTCGTACTCACCGGGGGTTCCGAGTCCCTGGTAGTCGGTGGTGACCACCTGGTATCCCTGGGCCAGCAATGGCAGCAGGGCAGGCATCGTGGTTGTCAGTCCGAGCTCGGACGAGCCCGAGCACCGGTCGGCGATTCCGTAACTGCCCGGAGCGAAGGCAATGACGGGCCTGGCACCGGGACCCGTCCACGCACCTGTCGGCGTGACGAGAAGCCCGGACACCGCCACCGCACGATCGCGGGGATCGGCCGATCTGTACAGAATGCGCTCGGTACGCGATCCCAGAATGTCGAGCTGCGGCACGGGTTCTCGGCGGACGATGGACCCGGGCGCGTACGACTCGAGGTCGACGACGGGGGCATCGTAGAAGTCGGCGACGGCAGGTGCCGCCGAGGCGGGTGCGCCCGATAGGACGCAGGATCCGGCGAGGACCAACAGGGCAACGGTGATGCTGGGCAGTCTCATCTCGCGAGCCAGTATGCGTTCCACGGTGTCGATCCGCATTCCGTACCCCCACCGACCGTGTCCGGAACCTCGTCGGCGATGACGGATGAGATCGTTCTATCCGTGCCCGCTATCGGTGTGCGGTCGCCGAATTGCGGGCGGCCAACTGCGCGAACGCATCGGTGAGTTGCGGCGGGTAGAGGACGTCGATGTCGGTGTCGAAGAGATTGAGTGATGCCGCCAACGCCACCCAGGACCACGATCCGAGTTCGAGGGTGCACCTACCGGTTCCGAGGTCCTCGACGATGCCGTCTCCGGCGAAAGGGCGCACGTGGCCGGCCGGCCGGTGCAGGACGACTTTCCCGATGCAGGGCCATCGGTCTACGAGCTCAGAGCCTTTGAATCTGGCCGCAACGTACTGCTCGGGATCACCGCCCGGTATCTCCCGGCGGACGAAGCGGGGGCCGGACGGCATACGAGGAGTCATTCGGTCGGCGCGGAAGATCCGCCACTGGTCGTGGTCGAGGTCCCAGCCGACCAGATACCAGCTGCCGTGAGACATGACCAGATGGTGCGGTTCTACTCGGCGCGGTGACGGTGGCTCGGGTGTTGTGTCCGAGCTGCGGTAATCGGAGCCGTGGGTGTCGAAGCTCTGGGTGACATAGTCGAATCGCAGCACATGCGCGGTGCGAACTGCGGTCGACACTGCGATGAGAACCTCCGGCGACACCGGGGGCGAACCACCGCCCGGCCGGCTGGCGACCGTGGTGAATTCCATCGTGTCGAGGCGGTGACGGAGCCTCTGCGGCAGCACCTGTCGCACGGTGGTCAGAGCTCTCGTGGCGGCCTCTTCGATTCCCACCCCGGTGACGGCCGCCGCGTGCAAGGAGATGGCGAGAGCGATCGCCTGCTCGTCGTCGAAGAGCAGAGGCGGAAGTTCGCTGCCTGCCTCGAGCCGGTAGCCACCGTCCGGACCCATACTCGCGTTGATGTTGTAGCCCATGGCGCGAAGACGATCGACGTCGCGGCGCACAGTGCGCGCACTGATCCCGAGCCGCTCGGCAAGCAGAGAACCCGGCCAGTCGCGGCGGGCCTGGAGCAGCGAAAGCAGGTCGAGCAAACGCGACGTCGTTCCCGTCATCGGGCAATTCTAGGGTCGAGTGTAGGACCAGAACTGACCTATACCGCTGTCAGTGTGGGCGCTGACCGGAAACACCGGTACCGCTATCACCGGGAGCAGCAGATGACCATCAAGACCACCGCCCACCTCAACTTTCGTGGCGACGCCCGCGCGGCGCTGGAGTTCTACCGATCCGTCTTCGGGGGCCAGGTAACCATCGCAACCTACGGAGACGTCGGTATGCCGAGCGAGGCACCCGGTGCCGACAACCTCGTGTTCGGCCAGGTCGAGTCCGCCGACGGATTTCGGGTCATGGCCTATGACATTCCCGGACTGTCAGGTGGCTCGGCCGCGGCCGCCGGTTCGACCCGCCGAGAGAACGGCACCACCATCACCGACAGCCCGTTCTTCGTGTCTGTGCGCGGAGAGAGCCTCGAGGAAGTCGAGGGGTACTGGTCGGCGCTCTCGGTGGGAGCTTCGATTCTCGAGCCGCTCACGGCATCGGCCTGGAGCCCGGGGTTCGGCATGCTCACCGACAGCTTCGGCGTGACCTGGATCCTCGATGTAGCTGCCGACCGACCCGCCGATTAGCAGGTATTGCTACCGCGATGCGATCGGCACTCCCCCACGGCAACGCGGGCCTTGCACGGCCCGCGTCGCCGAAAGGCACCCGGCCATCGATAGGCGGCCCCTGTGCATCCGTTGCTAGTTCGGACATCGTTCAGGTGGCGGCAAAATATACGCCCGCCAACGCCATCGAAGCCACGACCGCCCACACTGCGGCCAACTCGTAGTTGACGGCGACGACTATCCCGATGACCGCGCTTCCCCACGTGTTGGAGTCCGTCGATCGCTTGCTCTGAAAGTTCGACATCAGATGTTCTTTCTCAGCTCTTGCCACAACTCGACGACGCCGACGCCGGTGGCTGCCTGGCACCGGACGCGTCGTATCGAGTGGCGTTGAAATGAAGACCCAGAGTTCCCATACGAGAATCCGGGACGGGCGTGGAGGACCTCCCCGACGAGGCAAGGCCTCGGATTCAGGGTCGCGACCGAAAACCACTTCGGTGAACCCACATTCGACTCCTAGATCTACTTGGGGGTGCATCACCTGGCCTCGAACCCCACGGCTCAACACCGTAAAGATAACGTAAAGTCTGGTACTACTCCGCGTACGGGTATCGCCCCACTCGAATTTCATGCCCGAATACCCGGCAGGGATCGAGAACGACACTCGGGCATGCCAATCCCCGACATTGGCTCACACCGCGCGAAAGAGCAATGCGTCGAGTGTGGTGTCCTGGGTGAGATCCTCGGAGCGCACTTTCATGGGTTGCGCCGGGTCGAGTTCGCCTTGCCAGCAGGAATAATCGGGCTGCTGGTCGCTTGTGAAGGGGACGTATTTGAATCGAAGCGGCTCAGGTTCAACTCGGCCATGCCGGCTCCCGAGTTGCCGAAGCGCACTACGTTCCGGCGGGCTCTCTATCGCACCCCCGACATGACCCGAGCACTCGACTCGTTCGCACAAATAGCGGTGGACGACGAGCTGACATCACTCTGACGAACAGAAAACGCCCGTTCACCACGCGATTGGTGGTGAACGGGCGTTTCAGTGTGCGCCATCAGGGACTCGAACCCCGGACCCGCTGTAAAAGAGGTGACAATTCAACTGGATGCACTCGCGTCCATCGCAGTGCCGCTGAGCTGGGTGTTCGGCGAATCGAGTGACCATCGGCGTCCGGGTGAATCCACCCGCACCCGCCCCAAAGTGATGAGTAAACGATGACCTCAGTCGACCTACTCCCGGTCCATCGGGGTCCCTCTTGGTCCCCCAACGTTCAAACGGACCGCCATGGCCAGTCGACTCCACCTCAACTTCAAAGTGATGAGTTCGAAACAAGTGCAACACCTACAGATCACCGTACCGCCCAAAAAATGAGACCGGTCGGCAGCGATCATGCCAGCAATCTGCGGCGGTGTGGCAGCCCGGCTCGTCAGATGACCGGGGCGTTGTGTTGTCGGCGGATGAAGTCGGCCATTCCGGGGACGGTGAAGGCGACGAGGCCGAGTGCAGGCGACCAGATGAGGCCCTTACGGATGCATGAGTCACAGTGCGGCGCCATCGGCTGAGGGTTCGATCCGAGCGCCTTGGCAAGGGCAGCGGTCCGCGGAAAGTCGGTTCCGCTGCGTGCGATGGCAACCAGATACCGTTTTCGGTTCAGGCGGCGCGCGCAGCCACCTGGAGACAGCTTTGCGCTACTTGGCCGATAGCAGCAGCTACCTAACCGGGCCGACGAAGGAAATCGAGTCGTATACGCACTTACTAAAGCGGGCGGGCGTCGAGTCCTAGTCACCCGAGGGATGTCAGACGACTCCCCCACCCGCCGTCGACTCCGTGCATTATTTCAGAGGAGGTGACAAAGAGAAGGAGCGCACTATTAGCGACATCGATTGCAGTGCAACAAGAAACAAACGTCAAGTCTTACCCCGATTCGGGCCTTCGCCGAGTACTGTCGAGTGCAGGCACGACGTACGCGCCTGGGGACACAGCGCGTACGCGGGAGACGACGCTACCGCCCGTTGGGGTGACCCGTACATCGGGCAGATCGATCGAAACTATTTGGTTTGCAGTTCTATTCGTGTTTCTGCGGTGCAGCGATTACTCGGGCGTTGGCTCGGTCCGGAAGGTGGACACTATGGACGACGTAGAGCCGTACGACGTCGTTTGGGCGGATCCGAGCCCACTCGAAGGGTGGTGGGAACGGATGATGTTCGGCGTCGTCACGACACCGGCGGCCGGAGGTTCCGCAACCACCACGCGCGCTGCCGTCGATGCCGTTCCGCGCCGCCCTCGGCGGTTGGCGTGACCGGTGTGCGCGAGATGAGCATCGTCGAACTCGACGCCGCTTTGATCGATCTCTCGCATCGCCGGCGGCAGGCACTTCGGGCCGGTCGCCCCACCGGCGATACCGCAGCAATCGAAGCTCGCCGCATCGCGATCTGGAACGAACTACGTCGGCGAGGGCTCTGAGCGCTACGATGTGCGGCTCGGCCGGGTCGGGTTGTCAGGACGCACTCCCGCTCGAGCGTTTTCACTCCGACCGCGATAGTCCAACCATTCGAAGCCAAAGTGGACCACGGCCGGACAAGTTAATTCGCTCGTCTGACGCACTATGCATACGTCGACCAGACGCAACTCAAGGTACCTCCGACTTTGCAGTCGCCATTCGCAGCTTCGATCTTGCAGAATTCGTATCATTTTGTGTCAGATGGCTACTGGCAAATCGGATCTGCGGGGTGTGTCGCGTATCGCGGTTCTGCAACCGCAGCGGACGGTGCCGCGTACGCTCACACGATGTCGGGAAACGATCACAGTCCACGACCACGAGCGGGAACTCCTGCTGCAGTCGAAGAAGTCTCGGTACTACTGATCGCCGACCCGGGTAAACCCATAGCACTCGCTCGAAAGCTCGCAGAGCACCTTCCAGAACGCCTACGACGCCGTGACCGCAACGAGCGCCGATGGACGGTGACTGTGCGCAGCGAGCCCTATCTCTCCGACGAACAAACCGCCTTCGCAGACGTGATCGACACAGTCGAACCGTCCTCGGAGAGTGAGGACGTCGTCGTCTACCTCACCGATCTTCCACGACGCGAGGACACCCTACCGGTGGTGGCGGACGTCAGCACCGAACACCTCTTCGCGCTAATCTCCGTCGCCGCTGTAGGCGGCGTTCGCATCGACGACCGCGTCCGTGCCGTCGCCGAACTCGCACTCGCGTGCGCCCTCGGTGAACCACAGCTGGCGCCCGCCCGGTAACAGAAGACGGTTCCCTTCACAGCAGATCGACGGCGGCGTGCGCTACTTCGCTCCCCCAGGGCTGCGGCGGGTGCGACTGCTGTCGGGAATGGTGCGAGCGAACCGGCCATGGCGGCTGGTCACCGGGCTCTCGAAGGTGCTCGTCGGCGCGTTCGCGACCGGTGCATTCGCGTTGGCTACCAGCACGATCTGGTTGTTCGCCGACATGATGGGCCCGTGGCGTATGAGTGCGGCGACGCTTCTGTCGATCTCGGCAATGGTGCTCTGGCTGATCCTCGATCACCGATTGTGGGAGCGGCCGGCGTCGCCGGCCGAGCGCGAACGGTCCGTGCTGTACAACACCACAACGGTCGTCACCTTGATCATCGGCGTCGCCGTACTGCACGTGGCCTTGTTCGGTCTCCTCCTGCTCACCGCGTGTATCGCGCTACCCCCACAACTGCTCTCCAGCACCCTCGGACACCCAGTGAGCTTGTCCGACTACCTCACGCTTGCATGGCTGCTGGCCTCCATTGCCACCATCGGTGGCGCGCTCGGCTCGGGACTCGAGGACGATGCCGCCGTCACCGATGCCGCGTACGGAGTCCGACAACGGCAGCGTACCGAGGAAACATAGAGGGGGTCGAACGAGGCAACAGTCGAACAACGACGGCCTCGAACGGCAACCGCGTCCGTTTGCAGCGTGGCGTTGGCCTGGCACTCGATCTTTGGATTCGATCGACATGGCGGGATCATCGGCCCTCCATGGGCGTTCGCTGACTCGAGAATCCCGGTGGTCAATTCTCCCTGTCCGCCGCGGCGCGGGGGTCGGTCGGTGGTTCAGAGTTTGTCAGCGAGCACGTCGAGGTAGCTGATTTCGGGTGGCACCGCGAACAGTTCGTCGGCGCGTTCGCCGAGCGCCGTGCCGACTGGCCCGTTGAGATGCGTCTCACGGGCGGCTTGGTCGGGGAACGCATCGATGATTCCGAAAGTCGAAGGGCCGAACTGTACCGCCAGCCAGGGCCTCGTGCCGGGCTCCTGTTCGACGAGAGGAAGAGCCGACCTGAGGAAATCTTTTACTGCGTCTGCCATGCCGGGCTTGGCTTCGAGTCGGACCAGCAGCGCTTTGGTAACCATGTCGGATCTCCCGTTCGAAGTGGTGGACGTGATCAAGCATCACACCGATCGCCGGTAAAGGAAAGAGGCCCACGAGTCCCGGAGCCGAGCAATCCCGCCTTGCCCCTTGTAATCCCGCAGCCGAAGGGGGAGACTCGACGGTGTAGGAAATGGACACACCTGAATGCGCCCGCTGTTGTCGTCCGCGATTCGGAACAGGTTGTTGTGCCAACGATTTAGGTTTTTCGGTTGCGTGCGCTGTTGCGTCTGCTCCAGCGACACCAATCGTTCAGTCGATCACACTCGCCCGTGTCTGCCGGACCGGATGAACCGGACACGCAGAATCAGACGAGTCGAGTCGGGTCGAAAGTGATTGCGCACAAAGGGCTACGTGACACTCAACGATGCGTGCACCCACACGAGCGGTGAACAAAGTCAACGCGGATGTGGTAGCGATGTTGTTCGCCCCGCATTTCGAGGCCCTGCTGAGTTTCAGCTTGATCCATATTTTGGACCGATAAACGCGGTCGCTGTGCGTTATTCGCGGTTACGGCTCGCCGGCAGCAAGTGTCTGGTCGACCCGAAGCCGAACTGGTACAGGTTCGGCAACTTCGGGCTGATCGACGGATACGATGGCCGAATTGGCCTGTCCACCACATTGTTTTGGGTCATCGTCATTGAACAGGACCTGTCGGACGCCGCCGATTTTGTTTGGCCGACAGTGCACGATCAACAGATCGTCCACCATCGGTCGCGATGTCGAACTGGTGCTACAGATCGTCCGCTTGGCGAATTGCGGGCTCGATGGCGGTTGCGCGATCTGCTCACGTTGCACTGCGCGGCTGCCTGCGCGACGTCGTCGCGATCCCGTCTTTACAACTACGTCACTACGAAGTCCTCGCCGATGTCGAGGTAGCGGGTGAAAGGCCCGCTCGCTCACCGGTGAGACTTGGCGAAAGGAATGAGTCATGGCGACCGCTGTGGGTATAGACCTGGGCACAACCAACTCGGTTATTGCGAGCTGGCAAGGCGGTGAACCGGTGGTGATTTCCAATGTCGAGGGAGCTCGGACGACACCGTCGGTAGTCGCGTTCACCGAGAGCGGGGAGCGCCTGGTAGGCCAGCTTGCTCGAAGGCAAGCGATACTGAATCCGAAGGGCACGATCTACTCTGCTAAACGCTTTATCGGACGTCACTACGACGAGATCTCCGCAGAGGCCAAAGCAGTCAGCTTCGACGTCGTACCGGGTGAGAACGGTGAAGCCCGGATCGATGTTCGAGGCAGGAAGCATGCACCGGAGGAGATCAGCGCCCTCGTACTGCGCAAGCTCGTGGACGACGCGAGTAAATTCCTCGGTGAAAAGGTCAAAGAAGCGGTCATCACCGTTCCCGCCTACTTCAACGACGCGCAGCGCAACGCCACCAAGGATGCCGGGCGAATCGCTGGCCTCGAAGTCCTGCGGATCATCAACGAACCGACCGCTGCGGCGCTGGCGTACGGTATGGACAAGCAGGTCAACGAAACCGTACTGGTCTTCGACCTCGGCGGCGGCACCTTCGATGTGAGCCTGCTCGACGTCGGCGACGGCGTCGTCGAGGTTCGGTCCACGGCCGGCGATTCGCACCTCGGGGGAGACGATTTCGATCGACGCCTGGTGGACTACCTCGCCGACGACTTCCAGCAGGTGGAGAACATCGATCTGCGCAAGGACGCACAGGCGTTGCAGCGCCTTTTCGAGGCCGCAGAGAAGGCCAAGGTCGAGTTGTCCTCGGTGACCCAGGCCCAGGTCAACCTGCCGTTCGTCACCGCCGATTCGGACGGTCCCAAGCACCTCACGACCACCGTCATGCGATCGAAGTTCGAGGATCTGACGGCGGATCTCGTGGAGCGCTGCCTCGACCCGGTGAAACAGGCAATGAGTGATGCCAAGGTCACCGCCAACGACATAGACGAAGTGATTCTGGTCGGTGGTTCGACGCGCATCCCGGCGGTGCAAGCCCTGGTTCGCCGGCTCACCGGCGGCAAGGACCCCCACATGGGCGTCAATCCGGACGAAGTCGTGGCTCTCGGCGCGGCGGTTCAAGCCGGCGTGCTCAAGGGCGAGGTCTCCGACGTGCTGCTGCTCGACGTCACCCCGCTGTCTCTCGGCGTCGAGACACAGGGCGGGGTGATGACCAAGATCATCGAGCGCAACACGACCATCCCGGCCCGCCGCAGCGAAGTGTTTTCCACCGCGGAGGACGAGCAGTCCGCCGTGGATGTCGTTGTGCTGCAGGGCGAACGCGAGCGGGCCGCCGACAACCGTTCGCTCGGACGTTTCCGTCTGGAAGACATCCGGCCCGCACCGCGCGGCGACGCCCAGGTCGAGGTCACGTTCGATATCGACGCCAACGGCATCCTCAATGTCACGGCCAGGGACAAGGACACCGGCAAGGAACAGAGCATCACGATCAGTGAGCAGAGCAATCTGGACCCGAGCGAGGTCGAACGCATGCTGGCCGAGGCCGAACGGAATCGGGGCGATGACGAGGCGCTGCGCAAAGCTGTCGACGCGCGCAACGAACTCGATTCCGTTGCGTATCAGGTGGAACGGCGACTCGCCGAACTCGGTGACAGCGCGCCACCGCACGACAGGGCACGGGCCGAGATGCTGATCGCCGATGCCAGAAAGGCAGTGAAGGACGGCGCTTCGCCTGCAGATGTACAACCACTCGCCTCCGAGCTCCAACAGCTCCTCTACGGGCTCGTGCCGGTACAGGACGGCGGTGACGGACGTCAGGTCGGTGGCGCGGACGCGGCCTCGACCGATGACGACGACGTGATCGACGCCGAATTCGATCGAAGCTGAGGCACGAGATGGAAAGGGCTGCAGATCATTCGACACCCGAACCAGCGGCCGACGTCACGGAAGGCGATCGAACCGAGACGGTACCGGATCACGCCGCCACGAGTGCCGAGGAGGCTCGACTCGACGACCGCTGGCGCAGAGCCCTTGCCGATCTGGACAACCTGCGCAAGCGGTATGCCAAGGACCTGGAGCGAGAACGGGCCGCGGAGGTGACGAAGGTGTCCGCGGCGTGGCTGCCGGTACTGGACAATCTGGAACTTGCGTTGGCACATGCGGACAGCGATTCGCAGACCGTTGTCGACGGCGTCAAGGCGATCCGCGATCAGGCGGTGCAGGTGCTGTCACGGTTCGGTTTCGAGCGTCACGACGAGGTCGGAGTTCCGTTCTCCCCGCAATTGCACGAAGTGGTCAGCGTGGTGGTCCGGCCCGACCTTCCGTCCGGGACCGTGATCGAAGTCGTGCGACCGGGTTACGGAGAGGACGGACGGCAACTGCGGCCGGCGTCGGTGGTCGTCAGCCGCCCCGAGGGGTGAGCACCGATGGCGCGTGACCACTACGAATCGCTCGGAGTCCCGCGGGGTGCGAGCACCGACGAGATCCAGCAGGCCTACCGCAAGCTGGCTCGCAAGTATCACCCCGACGTGAACAAGGACCCCGCAGCGGAAGACACGTTCAAGGAGATGAACGAGGCCTACCAGGTGTTGTCCGACCCGGACACTCGGAAACGCTACGACCGGTTCGGTGCCGACTTTCGGCGTGTCCCCGAGGATTACGACGAACGGACCCGCACCCACTCGGGTGGATACCGCGGTGGCGGGAACAGTGGCGGAGGATACGACCGCGGGAGCAGACGCGTGCACTTCGGTCCCGGTGGCGACGGTGGTGTCGATCTCGACGACCTCTTCGGGCAGATGTTCGGCGGCGGTGGCGGGTACGGGCCGATTCCCGGTGCCGATCAGGAAGCGGAACTGGCCTTGACGGTCGAGGAGGCGTACCGGGGCGGCACACGCACGCTCGGACTGGACGGACGGCAGTACGACGTCGACATTCCGGCCGGGGTCGTGGACGGCCAGCGAATTCGGTTGGCCGGACAAGGCGGACGGAGCAACGGCGGCGCGCCGCCGGGGGATCTGTACCTCGTGGTGCGGATCGAGCCACATTCCCGGTTCCGAGTACAGGGCCGAGACATTCACGTCGACCTCCCGGTATCGCCATGGGAGGCGGTCCTCGGGGCGACCGTCGCCGTTCCCACCCCGGGTGGCGAGGCGAAAGTGAAAGTGGCTCCGGGCTCGTCGACTGGAAGGAAGCTGCGACTGCGCGGCGAAGGAATGCCGAATCCACGTGGCACCAACGGCAACCTGTACGCCGAGATCAAGGTGATGGTGCCGTCGAAACCGACAGCACGCGAACGCGCACTGTTCGAGCAGTTGGCCGCAGAATCGAACTTCGATCCGAGGACAAAGACATGAGCGACCCGAACCCGGTGGTCCGGTACGTACTGGTTCGACGCACCGAATTGTCGACCGACGCCTTCGCCGAACGTACGGGGCTGCATCCGGAACTTGCACGGAAGCTCGTGGTCCTCGGTCTGCTCGACGCCGATCGCGTCGTAGGTGGCGAAATGTTCTTCGCACCAACCGAAGTGGCCCATGCAGCCCGCATTCGACGACTGCGGACCGGTCTCGGCCTGAACTACTCGGCAATCGGGCTCGTGCTCGACCTGCTGGAACGAATCGAGACACTCGAAGCATCTTCCCGCAGAAGGAGGACAACCACATGGACATCAGCAACCTGACCGAGAAGTCGCGCGAAGCACTGCAGGAGGCCCAGAGCCTTGCGACCAGAATGGGTCACACCGAGGTCGACGGAGAGCACCTACTGCTCGCCTTGGTCGGTCAGCAGGATGGCTTGGTGCCCCGATTGCTCGAGCAGGCCGGTGCCGAGGTCGATGCCCTGCAATCCGATCTGGAACGTGAACTCTCGCGAAGGCCCAAGGTCAGCGGCCCCGGTGCCGGGACCGGTCAGGTGACGATCACCCGACGCTTGTCCGTGCTCCTCGACGCCGCCGATCGAGAGGCGAAGCGGCTCAAGGATTCCTACGTGTCGGTGGAGCATCTCCTGATGGGCCTCGCCGAAGAGGGTTCGGCCACTGCGGCAGGGCGAGTACTCGCCCGTCACGGAATCACCAGGGACTCCTTCCTCACAGCGCTGACGAAGGTGCGCGGCAATCAACGCGTCACCTCGGCCAGCCCGGAAGGTGCGTACGACGCGCTGGAGAAGTACGGACGCGATCTGGTCGCCGAGGGGCGGGCGGGCAAACTCGATCCGGTGATCGGACGAGACGCCGAAATCCGCAGGGTCACGCAGATCCTGAGCCGCAAGACCAAGAACAATCCGGTTCTGATCGGCGACCCCGGCGTCGGGAAGACCGCGATCGTCGAGGGCCTTGCCCAGCGGATCGTCCGCGGCGACGTTCCGGAAGGCCTGCGCGACAGAACGATCTTCTCACTCGACATGGGTTCCCTGGTGGCCGGCGCGAAGTACCGCGGGGAATTCGAGGAGCGTCTGCAGGCGGTGCTGGCCGAGGTGAAGGCAGCCGACGGGCGGATTCTGTTGTTCGTCGACGAGTTGCATACCGTAGTCGGTGCGGGATCAGTGGGCGGTGAGGGGTCTCTCGACGCCGGCAACATGCTCAAGCCGATGCTCGCCCGAGGCGAGCTGCACATGATCGGTGCCACCACGCTCGACGAGTATCGCAAGCACATCGAATCCGATGCGGCACTGGAGCGACGGTTCCAGACCGTCCTCGTCGACGAGCCGAGCGCCGAGGATGCCATCTCGATCCTGCGCGGACTCCGCGAACGCCTCGAGGTGTTTCACGGCGTGAAGATTCAGGACGGCGCTCTCGTCGCTGCCGTCACCCTCTCGCACCGCTACATCACCGACCGCTTTCTCCCGGACAAGGCCATCGATCTGGTCGACGAGGCGTGCGCTCGGTTGCGCACCGAAATCGATTCGATGCCGGCCGAACTCGACGAACTCACCCGGAAGGTGACCCGGCTCGAGATCGAAGATGCCGCGCTGTCCAAGGAGACCGACGGAGCGAGCAAGGCACGTCTCGACGAGCTGCGCAAGGAGCTGGCCGATCTGCGGGCCGAGGCCGATGCCCGGCACGCTCAGTGGGAGGCGGAGCGACAGGCGATCCGCCGGGTGCAAGAGCTACGGAGTGAGCTCGAGCGCTTGCGCCACGAGGCCGAGGAGGCGGAGCGCGCCTACGACCTCAATCGGGCCGCCGAGTTGCGCTACGGCGAGATCGTCGAGCTCGAACGCAGGCTCGAGTCGGCAGAGGAGCAGCTGGTCACCAGACAAGGCCGGAGCCCGTTGTTGCGCGAAGTGGTCACCGAGGACGAGATCGCCGAAATCGTGGCTGCGTGGACTTCGATCCCGGTCGCTCGGCTGCAGGAAGGCGAGCGACAGAAGTTGTTGCAGCTCGACGAGATTCTGCACGAGAGGGTCGTGGGTCAGGACGAGGCGGTGCAGCTGGTCGCGGACGCGGTGATCCGGGCGAGGTCCGGCATCCGTGATCCACGCCGGCCGATCGGGTCGTTCATCTTTCTGGGCCCGACGGGCGTGGGAAAGACCGAGCTCGCAAAAACATTGGCCGGCGCTCTCTTCGACAGCGAAGACAACATGGTGCGCCTGGACATGAGCGAGTACCAGGAGCGGCACACGGTGAGCCGGCTCATCGGGGCACCTCCCGGATACGTGGGGTACGACGAGGGCGGACAGCTCACCGAGGCGGTGCGCCGAAAGCCGTACTCGGTTGTGCTTTTCGACGAGATCGAGAAGGCGCACGCAGATGTGTTCAATACCCTGCTACAGGTGCTCGACGACGGCCGGATCACCGATTCACAAGGCAGGCAGGTCGATTTCCGGAACACGGTGATCATCATGACCTCCAACATCGGTTCCCAGCATCTCCTCGAAGGAGTCACACCCGACGGCGAGATCGAGCCGAACGCCCGCGAGCGGGTTCTCGCGGAACTGCGTGGGCATTTCCGTCCCGAGTTCCTCAACCGGGTCGACGACATCGTGCTGTTCACCCCACTCACCCTGCCCCAGATCGAGCACATCGTCGGGTTGCAGCTCACCGATCTTCGAAACCGGTTGTCGGAGCGCAGGATCGATCTGGACATCACCCCGGACGCGCGCAGGCTCGTCGCCGAACGCGGATTCGACCCGGTCTACGGTGCACGGCCATTGCGTCGGTACATCGCCCACGAGGTCGAGACCAAGATCGGTCGCGCGCTACTGCGAGGGGACATCGAACCAGGCGGCACCATCACCGTCACGGTGGTCGACGGAGAACTCGTCGTCGCGTATGCGGAACCCGCCGTCGCGGCGGCCTAAGAGGAGATGTCGCCATGGAATCGGACAAGGTGAAGTGCGCGCACTGCGGCAAGGTCAACAGGGTGCCTGCCGCAGCGGACGGGACACCCCGGTGCGGGAACTGCCACGAGCCGCTGCCGTGGATCGCCGCAGCACGGGACGAGGACTTCGCGGAGATCGCCGAACACCCCTCGGTGCCCGTACTCGTCGATCTCTGGGCGACCTGGTGCGGACCGTGCCGCATGGTCAGCCCGGCGCTCGAACAGCTCGCCGGAGAACGCGCGGGCCGGATCAAGCTGGTCAAGGTCGACGTGGATGCCGCACCCCTGACGTCCGAACGATTCACCGTCAGGGCCGTGCCGACCCTGCTGGTGATGGATCGAGGTGAGGTCCTCGCTCGGCAGGCCGGTGCAGCCCCGGTACCCCAGCTACGCGCCTGGCTCGATCGAGCGCTTTCGGAGAATGCAGGCAAGGAGGCGACATCATGACGTTCGTGCCAGTGGACCCGCACGTCGATGCAATCCGGTCCGTGGTGCCCAGAACTCCGCAGGGCTGCGAAGAATGCCTCCGTCTCGGCACCCCGTGGGTGCACCTGAGGCTGTGCCTGACATGCGGGCACGTCGGGTGTTGCGACTCCTCGCCGGGCAGACACGCGAGCGCGCACGCACATGTCGTCGGTCATCCGATCGTTCGGTCGATGGAACCCGGAGAAGATTGGAGGTGGTGTTATGTCGACCGCAATTTCGTCTGAGGACGCCGGACCAGCGGTCGTCGACGAGACCACGGACGAGCACGGCGCGTTCCCGCGGCTGACGGACGATCAGGTCGCAGTGCTCGAGGTCGGTGGCACACGTCGATCGGTTCGTACCGGAGAAGTGCTGATACGCGAGGGTGCGCCCAGCAATGACTTCTTCGTCGTTCTGTCCGGCAAGGTCGCCGTTCTCGACGAGGGTGACCGGGACGGTGAACGTCGAATACTTCGCGTGCACGGACCCGGCCGCTTCTTGGGTGAGCTCGGACTGCTCGAAGGTCAGGTGGCGTTCTACACCGCCGAAGCGATCGAAGACGGCGAGCTGCTCGTCACTCCCGCCGAACGGGTGCGCGAACTGGTTGCCCACGATCCAGTGCTGAGCGATCTGATCCTGCGGGCTTACCTGCTGCGTCGACACCTGCTGATCGGGCTCGGCTCGGGGTTCCGGATCATCGGGTCCTGCTATTCACCGGACACGTTGCGGCTTCGAGAATTCGCAATGCGAAATCGATTGCCTCACACATGGATCGATCTGGAGCGGGACGAGCGGGCGGAGCAGCTGTTGCGCAGCCTGGACATCGCCCCCGAGGACGTTCCCGTCGTCATCTGGCACGGCGAGAAGGTACTGCGCAATCCGACGAACACAGAGCTCGCCCGCATCGTCGGACTTTCCGTGCCGAACGCTGCCCAGGACGTGTTCGATCTCGTCGTCGTGGGTGCAGGACCGGCCGGACTGGCCGCATCCGTATACGGAGCGTCGGACGGGTTGAACACGGTGACACTGGAGACGATCGCCGCAGGGGGACAGGCCAGCACCTCCTCCCGAATCGAGAACTATCTGGGATTCCCGGCCGGAATCTCCGGATCCGAATTGGCCGAGCGGGCTGTGATCCAGGCCGACAAGTTCGGTGCTCGCATCCTGGTCTCGGCAGAGGTGACCGGATTGACGTCCGAAGCCGGGTACCACGTGCTCCGGCTCTCTGACGGCGGCACGGTTCGCGGCCGGTCCATCGTGCTCGCCACCGGTGCGCGCTACCGCAAGTTGGCCGTTCCCGGAATCGAGGCGCTGGAAGGGACGAGCGTGTACTACGCCGCCACCCATCAGGAAGCGCGGATGTGCGGGGCCGATCCGGTGGCCATCGTCGGCGGCGGAAACTCCGCGGGGCAGGCCACTATATTTCTCGCTGACCATGTTCCCGACGTCCATCTACTCATCCGCGGCGACGACCTCGGAAAAAGCATGTCCCGATACCTCGTCGACCGGATCGATCGCCATCCTCGGGTCACCGTGCATCTACACACAGAGATTCAGGCAGTCCACGGCCAGAAGTATCTCGACGAACTCGTAGTCGCGGACAACCACACAGGCGAGCAGGACACAATCCGGGTGCACGCCCTATTCGTCTTCATTGGAGCGGTGCCGCACACCGGGTGGCTGGCCGATGCAATCGCACTCGACGATCGCGGCTTCGTACTCACGGGTATGGACGCGGTCCACGCCTTCGATGGCGACAACCGGTCGATCGACCCCGCGCAGTTCAGGACGCTCGAAACCAGCCGGGCCGGTCTGTTCGCGGCGGGCGACGTCCGTCGCGGCTCGGTGAAACGAGTCGCATCCGCCGTCGGTGAAGGAGCGATAGCGGTACGTCAGATTCATGAATACTTCGAACGAAGTTGACGACCTCGGCGATCAGGCTGATCCAGCAGTGGACTTCGGGATTCCGGACCCGCTTGCATCGGGCAATGCCGGTGTACGAATTCGTGCCCTTCGAATGTCTCTGGTGCAGAGCGACGTCGGTGGAGATCGCGACGCGATGTCGACAGTGGTGACGGATCGACTCGGCACTCCGGAAGGTGACGCCGTCTCTGCGGCTTTCCACACCCTCGCCACCGACTTGGACCTCGACCTCACGGTCGAGGGCGTCGAAACCGCTGATCAAGCGCAGGCGTTGGTGGCAATGGGATCGGTTCACGGACAAGGCTATTGGTGGTCCCGCCCAATCCAGGCATCAGACGTCGCCGGCTACCTTGACCGTCATCGGCGTACGCACACGGATTTGGACGTCGTAGCCGTCGACCGCCACCCGGGGGATGCCTGAGCTTGGTGACGGGGATTGGACCGACGCCGGTGGCGAGCGGTCAGCGTCGAAGGTTTGCCAACCTGGGGCGTCGGGCTGCCCGTTTCCCGACGGGTGCTCGTTTGCCCTCATCGGTACAGGTATCCGATGCCACGACCGACCATCGGCTCGGCTCGGGCGCTGCGCGGTGATCGCTTGCACCGTGGTCACCGGGGCGTCGGCGACCAGCAAGCCGCAGCGAAGTTACCCGACGTCTTCACCGATCCGTTGGTCGGGCCGCAGGAGGACGGCCAATCCCCTGCTACGGCAGCAGTCACCGCCCGATTGCCGGCCTGGGCCACCGTCACGGACGGCATCCGGGACCGGGCCGCGGCCGGATCCCGTGCCACAACGGCTATCCCGCAGTACATCCTCGGGCACCTGGTCCAGAACTGGCCCAACACCTCGGGCAACTCGAAATCACACGCGACATCGTCCCGGCGGGGTGCTGAGGTTAGTTCACCCGCCCGTATTCGGTGCATTTGCACCGACATCGAATGAGTTGATGAGACTGCGGGCCGCTTCGCGTGCCGCGCATACCCAGGGTGGACCGGGTTCGGCATGGGCGCTGGTCATGGTGCCGTCGTAGAGAGCAGCGAGTTGGAGGATCAGCAGGTCATCCGGGCCGGTAATTCCGATCGGGCGGAGAAGTTCGCGGAAGAGCTCTCGTACCCATGTGCGGTGCGGTGCCCGAGGTTGACGCTGTGGCCCGGCGAGTCCGGCGATGATTCGGCCTCGGCATTGACGAACGGGCAGCCGCGGAAGTCGTCGCTTTCGAACCACTCGCCGAGCAGGTCGAAAACCAGCAGCGCCTTGTTTTCCGGGCTGCCCCCGCGTGCGTGAAGTTGGTCGGCGACGTGGCTTTGCCAGGCGTCGCTGCGCCTTTGAAGGTATGCCGCGACCAGGTCGTCCTTGGTTCGGAAATAGGTGTACATGGTGGTTTTGGAGACGTCGGCTCGCGCAACGATCAAATCGACGCCGGTGGCATGGAGGCCTCGTTCGTAGAACAGTCGGTCGGCGGTGGCCAGAACCCGTTCGAGGCCCGGCTTGCGACGAGTCTTCGCTGCGGTCGTGGGCCCACCCTACGCAGTTGAACAGACCTGTTCAGTTACGACGAGAGGGGCAACTCATGACCACCCCGGATACTTCACCGCGTACGAGAACTTCGCCATCACCCGCGACGAGCACGGCGTCCTTCTGGTGCGCTTCCACACCGACGGCGGACCGCTCACGTTCACCGGTCAGACCCACGAACACTTTCCGGCGCTGTTAGAGGAGATCGCGCTCGACTGCGACAACAGGGCCATGGTGCTCATCGGGAGCGGCGACCACTTCATCAAGGACATCGACGGCCCGAGCCTCGGAGAGATCTTCAAGCCTGCGGCGTGGGAGAAGACTCGCGTCGAGGAAGCCAAGGTGCTTCAGCGACTGGTCGAGTTGCCCCTTCCTGTCGTCGGGGTCGCGAACGGTCCGGCGATCATCCGTTCCGAATACCTGCTGCTCTCCGACATCCATATCGCCTCGGAGCGCGCCACGTACGGCGACTTCCCGCACCCCGCCTTCGGTATCACCGGCGGCGACGGCGTCCAGGTCGTCTGGGAGGAGATCGCCGGGACCGCCCGCGCCAAGTGGCTGCTGTGGACCGGGGAGTCGAGCGACGCCGAAACCGCTCTGCAGTGGGGTGTCGTCAGCGAATTAGTGGCCCATGACCCGGCTCTTGACCGCGGCCTTGAGATCGCGCGCGGCCTTGCCGCGAAGCCGGCACTCTACCGGACGCTGCAGAAGCAGACCCTCAACCGGAACCTGCGCAAGCGGATCCTGCAGGACGTCCCGTTCGGCATGGCACTCGAAGGCCTCACCGCCGCCGACATGCCGTACCAGAGCTGATGGGTTCGCCATGGACCTGAGTGCAGCGCCAGGACTCGGTGTCATCCTCGGCGCCCGGGTGCTCGGTAAATTCTAGGACGATGCCAACCGACACCACTGCCAAGTCTCGCAAGAACTACGCCGGTACGTCACCCCTGACGATCGCATCGGGCGAGAAACGTGCCGTCCTCGCCCGACATGTGCGTAACGGGCGGCTCTACGATGCGATCGATCAATGGGCATTCTGCGCGGTCAACCAAAGCCCGGGAGCTCGCGCGCTCTACGACCGACACCACGCCGCCGGCGATCTGCACCACCAAGCACTCCGCGCACTCGGCAATCGCCTCGTCGGACTCCTCCACGGATGCCTACGCCACCACGCCATCTACGACGAGACCATCGCGTGGGCACACCAACCGGAGCACAATTCCAAGGCCGCTTGACAAGTTGCAGCCCTGGGATGTTTAGGCGCCAGCGAATGCATGTTCCCTGAACGGCGCGACGAACCCAACGGCACCCATCTCGTTCGGCCAAAAAGATGAGTAAGTGATGAGTTACGGGTCCACAACCGTCCGTTGACTGCGCAACGATACACTCACAGTGTCCGTCTGCACGGGTCAGAGCGGTATGAGCCGCAGACTTGACTCCCAGTACAAGTCATTGGGAGTCAAGTCTCCGAAACGCCCTACGCGGCTTGAGAATCTGCAGGTCAGAGCGTTGGCCATTTTCGCGAAGTTTGCGGATGCCCAGACATACCCGGACAGCAAAAAGTGCCCCTGACCAGCGTAAACGCTGTTCAGGGGCACTTGGTGTGCGCCATCAGGGACTCGAACCCCGGACCCGCTGATTAAGAGTCAGCTGCTCTAACCAACTGAGCTAATGGCGCCGATCCGCACCGCATGTTCACTGCGGTGCGGGAGAAACATTAACAGCAGATCCGGCCAGATGTGAAATCGGCTGGTCGGAGTGCCTGCTGCGTCAGTTGAAGATCCGGCGAACCACGAGAACTGCCACCACTGCGCCGACTCCGAGCAAGGTGAACTTCACTGCAGGCTCGTTGAGCTTCGACACCACGGACTCTTTGGTGTTGGCAACGATGTTCTTGGGGCTGGCACGGACGCTCAGCTCGTCCAGGGTGCTGGCGAGCTGATTGCGAGCGGCCTCGATCTCGCGCTCGATTCGGTCGGTGTCCTTGGCCACGTGTCCTCCAACTTGTTGCAAATAGTGCCGGTCGCAGTCGAGCCTAGAGCACGACGATGTTTCGATACTCTCGTGCGGTGACCGAATACAGCAAGCTCGAGCCGGGCGACACCGCTCCGGCGTTCACCCTGCCCGATGCCGACGGCAAGGACGTCTCCCTCGCGGACTACGCGGGCAAGAAAGTGATCGTGTACTTCTACCCCGCCGCGAGCACCCCGGGCTGCACCAAGCAGGCCTGCGACTTCCGCGACAACCTGGCCGAACTCAACGGCGAGGGCCTCGAAGTCATCGGCATCTCGCCCGACAAACCCGCCAAACTCGCCAAGTTCCGCGACAAGGAAGGGTTGACGTTCCCCTTGCTCGCCGACGAGCAGAAGACGACCTTGCAGGCGTGGGGCGCATTCGGCGAGAAGAAGAACTACGGCAAGGTCTACGAGGGCGTCATTCGCTCCACCTTCCTCGTCGACGAGGCCGGCAAGATCGAGGTGGCGCAGTACAACGTCCGCGCCACCGGCCACGTAGCCAAGCTCCGTCGCGATCTAGCTGTCTGACCCCGCAAGCCGCTGCAGGAACAGCGCCTCGGCGACGGCCATCTTCTCGATCTCCGTCGGGTCCACGCTCTCGTTGGGGGCGTGGATCCGGCACTGCGGCTCCTCGACGCCCATCAGCACGATCTCGGCATCGGGCAGCACCCGGGCCAACCCAGTGCACAGCGGAATCGACCCACCCTGCCCGGCCGTCCCCATCGGATGCCCGAATGCCTCCTCCAACGCCTCGGAGAGCGCCGCGTAGCCCGGCCCGTCGGTGCGGGCCCGAAACGGCGACCCGATCGCTTCCCGATCGACCGTGACGCGAGCATTCCACGGCGTGTGCGCCACCAGGTGAGCCGCCAAGGCATCCTGAGCCTGCTGCGCATCCATCCCCGGCGGCACCCGCAGATTCAGCCGTGCTGACGCGCGAGGCGAGATGGCCGCGGCCGACCCGACGACCGGTGGGCAGTCGATCCCCAGGATCGTCAGAGCGGGCCGCGCCCACACCGCGTCGGCCACCGAGCTCGAGCCCGCCAGCCCGACGCCGTCGAGCACTCCAGCGTCGGAGCGGAACTGCTCGGCCCCGTACTCGACGCCTTCCCACGTCTGTGCTGCGTCGAGACCGTCCACCACGGTGTCGCCCTGCTCGTTGCGGAGCGTCGCGAGCACCTGCACCAGGGCGGCGAGTGCGTCCGGTGCCGGGCCGCCGTACATGCCGGAATGCACTTCTCCCGCGAGGGTTTCGACGTGCACCACCACGTTTGCGATACCGCGCAGCGTGGTGGTGACCGTCGGCATGCCCACCCTCGCATTGCCTGTGTCGGCGATGACAACGATGTCGGCGGCGAACAGTTCGGGGCGCTGCTCCACGAGCACTTCCAGTCCGCCGGTGCCCATTTCTTCCGAACCCTCGCAGACGATCCGGATGCCGATGTCGAGCGAGTCCCCCAGCGCCCGTAACGCCAGCAGGTGCATGATCACATTGCCTTTGCAATCCGCCGAACCGCGTCCGTACCAACGGCCGTCCCGCTCGGTCAGCTCGAAAGGCTCACTGTCCCAGAAATTTCGGTCACCAGGAGGCTGCACGTCGTAGTGCGAGTACAGCAGGACGGTCGGCGCTCCTGGCGGTGCCGGACGCGACCCGATCACAGCGAGTGACCCGTCGACGGTCTCGATCAGTTGGACGTCGGGAATGCCTGCGTCGACGAAGGCCCGTTGCACCCACTGTGCGGCACCGGTGCATTCCTCGACCGGGAACTGCCGGGGATCGTGCACCGATGCGAACCGAACCAACTCGGCCAACTCCGATTTCGCTCGGGGCATCGCGGAACCGATGTCGGATCGAACGTCCACGGGTCGTGCATCGGCAGGCATGAGTCCTCCATACGAGAAATGACAGACGGGCTTTCACCAGTCTGTCATCACCGTTCACTCCGTGGAGCCTGCGGAATGGCCCCGGGCCCAGAATGGTTCACCGTCAGCCGCCGGAGAGCTCCTGTTCGATCCACTCACCGGTGTGCTGCCAATGACGTTCCCACGCTTCCTGTTCCAGTTGTTCCGGTGATTTGCCCGGCTCGGGAACGATAGCGGGAAGGGTGAACTGCGGAGGGTCGATCGTGGTTCGGGTCGGTGCGGGCGGTGTGTCCTGCGTTGTCCAGGGCGGAGGCTGCGTCGGCTCGGTCGGCTGCGTCGTCCAGGGCTGCCCCTGGGGCGTCCAGGGAGGTGCGGCTTCGGTCGGCTGCACCGTCTCGGCCGAATCGGAGGTCGGCGGGATCGTTTCGATAGGCGGAACGATCGGAGCGAGCGTGTCGACGGTCGTAGGGTCCACCTGCCGGGTTTCACCGGCCAGATCGGCACCGCTGTCGCGTCGATCGACGACCTGCTCTGCGGTCGATTCGGGGGCACTAGGCTGCGTGGCCGCCACTGCGACACCGGCCGAGGCCACACCAGCGAGCAGTACGGCGGCGAAGATCGCCTTCCGCCCCGACGCCCCCGAACTCCACGATCCGGCCCCGATCTTTCCAGCAGACGCGGCAACGAGCGCAGGTTGCGCCCCCTGCTCGTCGACCTCGGAGGGGTCGGCGTCGCTGCCGACGGGTGCGCTGCTCGCTGCCGACAGCGGCACCGTCGCCTCCGATGGGCCCTTCTGCGATTCCGATTCCGATTCGGCCGGCGCAGCGGTCGGCGCGGAAGGCTGCTCGGGCAGTGGGAGAGCCTCGGGCTGCTGTGCCGATGCGAGCAGGGCCGCTCCGCGGGCTGCAACCTGATCGGCATCGGCCACTCGGACAACGGGCACACCGAGACCGAGCGCGAGAATGTCTATCAGATCGCGATTGCTCGACTTGTCTCCGAACAACGCCACGAAGTCCGGCTTCTTGCCTGCCTCGTCCACCACCTCCCACGCCAGTGGAATGGTGCTGCCGATGCGCTCGGGCGACATCGAGTCCAGCGAGGCAGCCTTCGTGGGGGTGAGCGATGCGTCTTCGACGTCGGCGAGCGAGATGGACACACCCGCCTCCCCCATGTAGTACAGGAGCACGGACTTCGCGTCGGCGAATTCGGTCGATTGCGTCAACCAGCGGAGGAATGATTCGGACGCCGAGAAGAGCTGTGTGTGGTCGTCGCCCAGAGCGGTGACGAACTCGGCGCGCTCGGCCTCGGACCGACAGGCCACGCCCAGTGCGTCCACCTCGAGGCCGAGGGTCGCGGCCTCGGTACGCATCGCCCCGATTGCTGTTGCCAGCACGGAGGCGGCGTCGGGAACGAGGGGGCTCGTCAGATCCGCGAGCAGTTCGCCCGAGGTCGGCTCGACGAGAACTGTATGCATCGAGCCGGATTCGATCGCTATACCGATAGCAGCCATGGCAGTCTCCCTGTACTCAGGGTGGAGGCACCCGACCATGATCGTCGTTCAGCGGTTCCGAACGACGATCACCCTGCACAGAAATTGGTTCTTGTCCCCGAACCATACCCGTTGACTGTTCAATTGGTCGAAATAGGGCTTGGAGTTTGTCACAGAATTCAGAACAAGCCCTTGTCGCGACGTACAGGCCCGCTTGCAACGTTCGGTCGTTTTCACCGTCTCTGCAGGCCGGGTCTCGGTTTTGTTCAGCGACGCATAGGGCAGGTGTGGATACCAAGCACCTGCGCCGGATAGCCTGACCGGGTGGAATCCTCTGCTCGTGCCCAGTCCTCGCGCCGTCTCGACGCCGCGCTCGAGTCGACGGCACAGACGCAGGAACTGATGCCACGACGCCGGCCCACCCAAGAACGCAGCCAACGTAAGTTCGACGCTCTCTTGCAGGCCTCGCGCGAACTGCTCAGCGACGTGGGCTTCGAGTCGTTCACCTGCGAGGAAGTCGCCTCCCGCGCCGAACTCCCCATCGGCACCCTCTACCAGTTCTTCGCCAACAAGTACGTCATCGTCTGCGAACTCAATCGCCAGGACCTCGTCGGAGTCCAGCAGGAACTCGCCGAGTTCGACGGCGAGGTCCCGTCGCTGGACTGGGTGCGGTTCCTCAACAACTTCGTCGACCACATGGCGGGTATGTGGATGACCGACCCGTCGCGCCGTGAGGTGTGGCTGGCCATGCAGTCGACGCCGTCCACGCGGGCGACCGGCGTGATCCACGAGCGCGAGTTTGCCGAACAGGTCTCGCGCATGCTCGGACCACTGACTCCGCGCACACCCCGGCACCGCCGCAACCTCATGGCACAGGTGTTGGTGCACATCGTCTACTCGATGCTCAACTTCTCGGTGCAGGACGGCCAGAGTCACGAGGATGCCGTCGCAGAGCTCAAACGCATCATGATGGCGTACCTACTCGTCGCCGAGAAGGAGAGCAGGCGGTCCGGCGGATCGCCGACGCCTGATCCTGACGACACCTGATCCTGACGACGCCTGATCCCGACGACGCCTGATTCCGGCCCGGCCGCACAGACGAAAGGCCCGCCCGATCTCGTGGATCGGACGGGCCTGACGCGTTTCAGTACGGACTCACTCCTCCAGAATCGCCACCGCAGCGGCGATGTCACCGTCGTGAGTCAACGACAGATGAATCTTGACCGTCGGCAGGAACTCCTGCGCAATGCCGTGCAGCTTGATGGACGGGCGACCCCACGCATCGTTGACGACCTCGATCAGCGGGTACGGGTTGTCACCGATCTGCGGTGGCCGGGCGAATCGCGATGTCGCCCATGCCTTCAACACCGCTTCCTTGGCAGCCCACCGAGCTGCGTAGTGGCGGGTCGGATCGGAACTCTTCGTCGCGGCATGTCGACGCTCACCCGCGGTGAAGCTGTCGCGAATCATCGTCGTGCCGACCTTCTCCATCTGCTCGGCGAAGTCGGACACCGTCACCAGGTCGAAACCCACTCCCAGGATCGCCATCAGATGGCACCCGGCAGACCGGACGAGTAGACGTCGTCTTCGCCGAGGCGAGCAGACTCGTTGAGCAACACGTGTGCCTCCAGTTCGCGTGACGCCTTGGCCGGCGTCCCGTCATGTCCAAGTCGTCGATCGTCGGGCCGCTCGTACAGGGAGTCGCCTCCCACCATCGCCGAGATCAGCCTGCGCTGACCGGCGATCCGCCGCTCGTTCGACTGAGCGATGTACGCAGCACGCCTGTCGGCCGGAATCGCCTCGAGGAACGCCTGCGGGTGCACCAGCGCGATGAGCCCCGACACGTGTCCGAACCCGAGCGAGGTCAGCAGACCTGCCTTGAGCGGAACCGAGTCACCGAAGCGCAGCGGCTCACGAGCCCACACCAGATGCTCGAAGCCGGTCATCTTGTCGTCGACGCAGTCGAGGCTGCGGTTCGGCGGGATGACGCCGCCCGCCAACACCTGGCACAGGCCGATCAGCTGCCAGGCAGCCGCTCCACCCTTCGAGTGGCCGGTGAGGCTCTTCTGCGAGACGACGAACAGCGGGGCACCGTCCGAACGGCCGATGGCCTTCGCGAGGCGGGTATGCAGTTCGGCCTCGTTCGGGTCGTTCGCCGCGGTCGACGTGTCGTGCTTGGAGATCACGGCCACATCGTCCGCACTGACGCCCAATGCGTTCAACGAAAGCGCAAGCGCAGAATCCCTGCCTCCACGACCGGCGCTCAGTGCGCCGAGTCCCGGAGCCGGGATGGAGGTATGAACTCCGTCGCCGTAGGACTGTGCGTACGCCACCACACCGAGGACCGGCAGCCCCATCTCGAGGGCGAGATCGCCGCGGGCGAGCAGAATCGTTCCGCCGCCGTGCGACTCGACGAACCCACCGCGCCTGCGGTCGTTGGCCCGGGAGAAGCGTCGGTCGCTGATGCCCTTGGCGGTCATCGCTGCCGAGTCGGCGGTGGCCGACATGTCACCGAAGCCGATGATGCCTTCGGTGCTCAGGTCGTCGAAGCCGCCTGCGACCACTACCTGCGCCTTGCCCAGTTTGATCTTGTCGACGCCTTCCTCGACCGAGACCGCCGCGGTGGCACAGGCGGCGACGGGGTGAACCATCGCGCCGTAGCTACCGACGTACGACTGGACCACGTGCGCTGCAACGACGTTCGGCAGCGCCTCCTGCAGGATGTCGTTCGCACGAGCATCTCCGAGCAGGGTGTCGATGTACAGCGAGCGCATCGATTCCATGCCGCCCATGCCGGTGCCCTGCGTGTTGGCCACCAGTGTGGGGTGCACCCAGCGCATCAGTTCCGACGGGTTGAAGCCCGAGGAGATGAATGCATCGACCGTGGTGACGATGTTCCACAGGGCAACGCGATCGACCGAGCTGGCCATGTCGGGCGAGATGCCCCACTTGGTGGGATCGAATCCGGTCGGAATCTGCCCGCCCACGGTGCGGCTGAGCTTCATCTTGCGCGGAACGCGAATCTCGGTGCCCGCCTTGCGAGTGACCTGCCAATCACTCGAATCCGGGACCGGCGTGATCAGCGTGTGCTCGGGGTCCGCCGCTGCGAACGACCGTGCATCGATCTCGGTTCCGACCACGAACGTCAGGTCGTTGTCGAGGAAGATCGAGGTCATCAGCGGAGCGGTGTTGCCGACCATCGCGCCGTCGTCACCGTAGGTACGGATGCCACACTTCTCGACCACGATGTCGTGGTACTTGTCGGCGATGTCCTCCTCCGGCACCAGGTCACCGGACTCGATGTCGTACCAACCCGGCTTGGGATCGTTCTCCCAGGCGATCAGGCCGGTGTTCCATGCGAGTTCGAGAACGCCTGCGGCAGAGAGCTGCTCGTCGACCTCCATCTCGAAGCGGGTGCGTGCCGAACCGTAAGGTCCGAGCTCGCCTGCGCCGACGATGACAACCAGGTCCTTCGGGTCGACATCGAGCGCCGGCCACGCAGGAGCGGTAGTCGAGGTCGACAGACGCGGCGGGGCGGGCAGTGCCGCGATCACCGAATCGTCCACTTCCTCTTCGGTCTTCTCGGCAGCGGCGGCAGCCGCGTCCCGAGCGAGTTCGACGAGGTTGAGCTCGGTATTGGCCAGTCCGCCGGTGAGATCGGCAACGATCGGCTCCTGAGCAGCCTGACGACGAGCGGCAGGCGTGCACAGTTCGAGCAGTTCGGTTGCCATCTCTTCGGTCGACCAGGTGCGCACACCCTCGGCTTCGACGGCCTCGACGATGGGATCGTTTCCGCCCATCAGGCCGGTTCCGCGGACCCAACCGATGTGAGCGTGGGCGATGGACACCCGCTCGGCCCAGTTCTTCTCCGAACCCCACTTGGTGACAACGGCATCCAGTGCAGCCTTGGATTCGCCGTAAGCACCGTCGCCACCGAACATTCCGCGGTTCGGCGATCCCGGCAGCACCACATGCAGGTGGGTATCGATGTCGGTGTCGTAGCCGACCTTCGACAGTCCGGTGATCAGACGCTCGACCGACCAGAGCAGCACGCGCATTTCCATCTCGGCGCGAGCGCCCGCGTCGGACATCTCGCCCATCACTCGCGGTGCAGCGAACGGGAACAGCATCGTCGGAGTCGTTGCGGCCTTGACCAGAGTCTTTGCGCCACCGGCAGTGTCGATGAAGTCGCTGCCGATCCACTCGATGAGTGCATCGACATCGTTGTACGACGCGATGTTGGCCGGAACCACCCAGAGCGAGGCTCCGCTGCGTGCGTTGTCGCGGTAGAGGCTGCGGTAGAAGCCGAGTCGCTCGTCGTCGAGCCTGGAGGTGGTGACGAAGACCGTCGCTCCCCCGGCAAGCAGCTTGGCCGTCACCGCAGCTGCGATGGAGCCCTTGCTGCCGCCGGTGACCACTGCGACCTCGTCGGCCCATTGGCCCTTGTCCTCGGATGCGACCGCGATATCCGCGATGCGTCCGAAGGTCTCCGCGAGCACTGTCTTGTTCGCGTAGTCGGCCTTGGCCTTCCACCACTGTGCCTGCGACGCAACGGCATTGCCTGCACCTGCGAAGGACTCGACCGCGACGTCGCCTGCTGTACCGAGCCACAGCCGGGCCAGGTCCTCACGGGCGGTGGCCCACCGGTCGTCGATCAGGACCGCTCGCTTGGCGTCGAACGCCGGGGCGACGAGGCGAGGCCAGTCGGATCCGAGCTCGGCCGAGACCAATTCGACCAGTGCAGCGTCGGGATCCTCGGCCAGCAGAGCGTTGGGCGCATCGGCCAGTCCGAGCTGTTCGAGCACCAGTCGGGCTGCGGAGGCCAGGACGCCGTCGCGGCCGGTGATGTGCTCGGTGAACTCACCGAGAGCAGCAGCGTCGACGGTTCCGCCGGCCCCACCGCCCGCTTGTGGCATCGAGACTGCGACGCCGCGGCGTGCAGCCACTGCGGCCACTGCGGCATCGATGACGTTGTCGACCGCGTTGCCGTCGGCGAGAGCGCCGTCGGCGAGGCCGCCGAGTGCACCGCCGCGGACCGAGGCACCGTCACGGGTACCGAGAGCGACCTCGGCGGTGACGTGATGTGCCCAACCGTCGCCCAGTTCCCAGGTCTTCTTGACGCGATCGGCGATCGAGGCCGGGCGTCGTCCCGAGGGACCGAAGACCTTGCGCAGGTGATCGTTGATCGAATCGCTGAGCACCGGGCCGAAAGGCTTGTAGGTACGAGCCAGCTTGTTGACCGTGCCCGAGAGCGCGCCCATGTCGGCGTCGGCTGCGCCGTCGATGGCACCGAGCGAGAGCTCGGAGCCGAGGTCGACGAGCAGCTGGTTGCGGCGTGAGGACACGCCGTCGCACAGTGCCTCGATGGTGTCGGCGGGTCCGATCTGATCGAGCTGCAGTTTGGTCCACAGTCCGATGAGGATCTTGGTCGCATCGGCGGCGAGGAACGCGATGTCGTCCGGACGCGGTCCGCCCGACGGTGCTGCCGCCGGGGCGGGTGCTGCGGCCGGAGCGGCAGCCGCTGCCGGAGCTGCGGCCTCGGGAGCAGGAGTTGCCTCCTCCTCCTCGGCCGGAGCCGGGTCGGTGTCGGTGCCGTAGATGATCGCAGCCTCGCGCTCGAGGTTGAGTACCTCGACCGGGTGGCCGAAGCGGCCCGGCAGCTTGAGGGTCTGCGACGCGAGGTTCGCCACGGTCGGTGTTGCACCGAGGCCGATCTCGACGAAGCGCTCGACGCCCATGCCGCCGTCGGACTCGTCTGCGAACAGCAGGTCCTGGGTCTCGATCCAGCGCACCGGGCTGGCGAACTGCCATGCCAGCAGCTCGGTCAGGATCACGCGGCACAGATCGCTCGGCCGTGCGGTCCACGAATCGAATTCTGCGAGAACAGCATTCAGCGGCTCGGACGGAACCAGATCGGCGATCTCCTGAACGAACTCGCGGTCGAGAGAGAACGGCTTGGGCACCAGGTTCGGGATGTAGCGCCCTACCAGGATCGCCGGATCGATCTGCTCGGGGAGCAGAGTCTCGAGACGGTTGCGGAAATCGTCGACTCCGCCGCGCAGCACCGTGGAGTGGAACGGCACATCGATGCCGGGGACCATGATGTAGGCGGCCTTGCCACCGAACTCTGCTCGGCGGATCGCGATCTTCTTCTCCAGCTCGCCGAGACCGGCGACCGTACCTGCAATGGCGTACTGCGAACCGCGCAGGTTGAGGTTGACGATCTCGAGGAACTCACCCGATTCTGCTGAGACACCGGCGACGAAGTCTTGCACGTCCTCGTCGGCCAAGCCGATCTGAGACGGGCGAATCGCGGCCATGCGGTAGTCACTGCGACCGCTGGCGTCACGCGGAACCAGCGCATGCATGGCCGAACCACGCTGGAAGACGACCTCGAGGACGGCTTCGAGCGGAAGCACACCGGCGACGGCTGCGAGGGCGTTGTACTCACCGACGGAGTGGCCGGCAAGAATCGAATTCTCCACGAAAGCACCGGATTCACGCAGTTCGGCAACCTGTGCGACGCCGAGAACCGCCATCGCGACCTGGGTGAACTGAGTCAGGTGCAGCACCCCGTCGGGATGCTTGTGCGTCACGCCGCGTGCCTTGAGCGTGGTCGGGTTGTCCCGCACCACAGCGAGAATGGAGAAGCCGAGCGCACTGCGGGTGTGCTTGTCGGCACGCTCCCACACCTCACGTGCGGCCTTCGAGCGAGACCGTGCGTCCAGACCCATGCCCGCACGCTGGATCCCCTGGCCGGGGAAGGCGTAGACGGTCTTCGGCGGCGCGGTGCGAGCGGTGGCGACCATGACCAGTTCGCCTGCGACACGGCAGGAGACCTCGATCAGTTCGGCACCCTGGTCGAATCCGGTGCGGTCGACGCGAACGTCGATCTCGGCTCCGGGGCGGACCATACCGAGGAACCGTGCGGTCCAGGCGGTCAAGCGACGCGGCGGAGTCTTGGTGTCCGCGTGGTCGACGGCGGTGACTGTCTGCTGGGCTGCAGCCGAGAGCCACATGCCGTGCACGATCGGGCTGCCGAGACCGGCAAGCAGAGCCGCGGCGTCCGAGGTGTGGATGGGGTTGTGATCGCCCGAGACCTGAGCGAACGCAGCCATGTTGCGCGGGGCGACGACGGTGACCTGACGTCGGCGACGACGCGGGGTGTCCTTGGCGTCGTCACCGACGGATCCACCTGCGCGAGCCGGATCGGTCAGTTCGCCCTTGCCGGTGCGTCCACGAATGGCGAAGCGCTCCACCAGGGTTGCGACTGCGGGAGCATCGAGACCCTCGCCGAGCATGGCACCGATCTCGACGGTGACCTCGACGACGCGGCCGAGGTCGGTGTCGAGCACCTCTCCTGCCGCTGCTTTGACCACGAGAATCGAAGTGTCCGAGGGCAGTTCGCCGACCAGGTTCACACTGTGATCGAGGTGCACCAGGTCGAGCATGCCCTCGATGACGTCGATACCGTCTGCAGTTCTGGTGGCACCCAAGACCGCGAAGACGGCCGGCCAGCAGGCACCGACGAGGACGTCGGGAACGGCCTTGCCGCTGACGGTCAACGAGTCGGGAAGTCCGGATCCGGTGACGCCTGCGTGGTCGGCGATCAGATCGGGAATCCATGCGATGTTCAGACGGGCGACGCCGCCCTTGACAGTCGGAAGCTCCTGTCCTGCAGCAACTCCGAGTAGTGCCGACATCGCTTGCTGAGCGTCCTGCGCGGTGACGACGGGAGCGCCGCCGTCGATCGTGGAGGCCGGAACCGTCAGGCGAATCCGAACTTCCTTGCCCGGAGCGAGAGGGACCAGCAGCTCCACATGCTCCGAATCCAGCACGGTCAGCGTGGATCCGGTCTGTGGATGTGCGGCAACCGTCTCGGATTCGACGGTCCACTCGGCCGGATCACCCAGGCGTGCAACGGGGTTCTGCGTCATGCGCGAGGCCCAGGTGACGTCGGGAGCAGCCAGCACGATGCCCAGCAGTCCGGGTGCAATCTCGGCGTGGCGGCGGCTGGCGATAGCCGACGGCTCGATGCCCTCGGCGATGAGCTGGTCCGCGGTGGCCTTCTCGAATCGGTTCAGCAGTTCGCCGACGGGCTCGTCCACGCGGGTGATGCCGGCGACAGCGACGGTTCCGGGGATGACGCAGACCTGATCGGCGGAGTAGCGAGGATCGTGCGCCTGCCACAGCGAGTCACTGCGCCACCAGCGGCGTACGTCGCCGTCGACGACGGGGACGAAGTTGACCGGCTTGCCGGGCATGCGGCACAGCGAGGTGAAGAACGTGATGTCGGCCGGGTGCAGAACCACGTCGGCGGCGTCGGGGAACTGGGCGAGCAGCGACTTCAGTGCCGCGTGCGGGCGCTCGAGAACCTCGGCGTCGGCGAACAGGGTGGGGATCGGTCCACGATCGACGGGGTGCAGGCGAGCCTCGGCGCGCTGCAGCATCTCCAGGAAGCGGGTGCGCCAGGTGATGTCGAGCCACACCGATTTGCGGGTCTCGTTGACGGCATCGGTGAATTCACCGCCGCAATCGAATTCGTTGCGCGAGTCCGTGCCGATGGCCAGGTCCAGGTAGCGTGCGAGCCACTGCTGGTAGGTCATCTCGGCGACGTCACCGAAGAACGGCTTGGCGGTGCCGTCGAGCGCGGCGATGATCTCGTCGCGGCGTTCGGCCACGGCGTCGGCGTCGCCGGCGACCTCGTCGAGCAGTCGACCGCAACGCGATGCGGCGTTGTCGATCTCGTGGATATCGGCACCGAGCTGGCTGCGGCCCGAGGCCATTCCGCCGGTGGCGGTTCCCGCGCCGACCCAGTCGGGAGTTCCCGGTGTGTCGACGAGGAGCTGCTTGACCTCCGGTGCCGTGGTGGCTTCCAGAGTGGCCATGGCGGCGGTACCGACGAGGATGCCGTCGAGCGGCATCTTGGGATAGCCGTACGCGGCCGACCACGTGCCGGTGAGGTACTCGGCGGCCCGCTCGGGTGTCCCGATGCCGCCACCGACACAGACGACGAGGTTGGGCCGCGAACGCAGCTCTGCGTAGGTGGTCAGCAGCAGATCGTCGAGGTCCTCCCAGGAGTGGTGCCCGCCTGCGCGGCCACCCTCGATGTGAACGTTGACCTGGTAGGACGGGACCTCGTTGGCGATGCGGATGACGGCGCGGATCTGCGCGACGGTGCCCGGCTTGAACGAGACGTAGCTGATGCCTGCCTCGGACAGCTCCTCGATGAGCGCCACTGCCTCGTCGAGTTCCGGGATGCCTGCAGTGACGACGACGCCGTCGATGGCGGCACCAGCGGCGCGAGCGCGCTGCACGATACGGCGTCCGCCGAGCTGGAGCTTCCACAGGTACGGATCGAGGAAGAGCGAGTTGAACTGGATGGCGCGGCCGGGCTCGAGCAGCGTGGAGAGCTCGGCGACACGATCGGTGAAGATGTCCTCGGTGACCTGGCCGCCGCCGGCGAGCTCGGCCCAGTGACCTGCGTTGGCAGCTGCTGCAACGATCTTCGCGTCGACCGTCGTCGGCGTCATACCTGCGAGCAGGATCGGCGAACGGCCGGTCATCTTGGTGAAGGAGGTCTCGACCACGACGCGCCCGTCCGGGAGCGTCACCGGTGTGGGTGCGAACGCCGACCATGCGGGCTGGACCTCGGGTGCGGCCCCCGGGGTGAGGAGATTGCGGTGGCCTCCACGCGAGGACGCAGCGATGATGCCGACGCCCTGTCCACGCAGTGCCGGGGTGGTCATGCGGGTGAGCAGGTCGCCCGGACCGAGATCGAGGATCCAGTCGGCACCGGCGTCGACGACGCCGTCGATGGCGTCGACCCAATCCACGGAGTCCACCAGGATCTTCTGTGCGAGGGTCCGCGCGAGATCGACGTCGAGCCCACAACGCTGCGCCCAGGCACTGACGAGTTCGACTGCGTCGGCAAGGGCGGGGTGATGGAAGCCGATCTCGACGGGAAGCTGCTCGAAGACCGGCGCGAACACGGCACCGCCGCGCTTCTTGGCGTCGCGCTCACGCTCTTCCTCGGCAGCGATCTGCTCGCACTTCTCCTGCACGCGGGCCAGCTGGGCCGGCGGTCCGGACAGTACGACGCGACGACGGCCGTTGCGGATGGCGAGGGCGGCGGATCGCTCCGGCGCATCGGGAAGCGCAAGTTCGTCGACGATGGACTGCAGGCGTTCGGGTTCGACGTTGGCGACCGAGACCATCGGCGCACGGTCACCGGCACCGATGATTCCGCGTCGACGCCCGACGAGACCTGCTGCAGCACCGACCAATTGAGCGATGGCCAGGAAGTTCGCGTCCTGGGTGCCGTCGGCAGCGACCGACTCGGCAGCGATGAGGCCCTGTGAGTGTCCGACGACTTCGACCGGAGGGGTCTGAGATGGGTCGAGTCCCTGCAGCTTCAGGGCGCGCAGCGCGGCGACCTGAGTGAGAAACACTCCGGGAAGCGACACCGCTGCTGAGGTCAGAGCGGCCTCGGACGGCCCTTCGGAGCCCTCGGTGTCGTCGTCGGCGAGATCCTGCTCGAGCATCCAGCCGATGGGGTCGAATCCGACGGATCGGACGACCAGCAGTTCGTCGGAGACGGGCGCGACCACGGCTGCGGCCTCGTTGACGAGATCGGTCAGTTCGGGCTCGAGCGCCGAGTCGCGGGCCAGCTCTTCGAGCGAGCTGAGCCACGGTGCACCCTGACCACCGAAGGCCAGTGCGTACGGCTCACCCGCGGCGAAACGATCTGCCAGAGTCCGAGAGCCGCCATTGCTTTTCGGGGATTTGCCAGCGCCGCCGTTACTCCGCGTGCCTCGTCCGTGTGATGGTGTGCTCTCGTTGATCGTCAAGGCTGAAGATTCCTCTCGTGGGCGCCTCGGGGGTCGGGGCGCTCGCTGTGATGGCTGCCCGAGTGCGTCGTGGGCTACAGGGGCGATGCGGTGAGACTGTCCTCGTCGACAGGCCTCTCTCCGTGCCTCCCAAGGTTGACACAAAATCATGAGGAAATCCTCAGGTTTGCTCGGACGTCCGATTGCTACCAGCGAGTACGCCGATCCGAGCTCCTTTACTTTTGGTTTACCCAACCCGTCGGTAACCGGCATCCACGCTGGCGAGAGCGTCGGACGCGCCGCCTTAACATGAGGGAAACCTCGCGTTTTTCGTTATCTTTTCGTGATGTGATCTCGAGCACAGACGAGCTCTGGCCAACCCTGTCGGTGGCGTCCCCTAGCTTCATTCCTCGAGCCACTCCCCGGGAGAGTGGTCATCGGAATTCGGGGGGAATTCATGTATTCATCGGTTACAGACAATTGCGCGTCGGACGAACTCGTCGCAGTGTTGCTGCACATCGAATCGGTTGCGTCACAATCATGTTCACCGCACTGGACACCCGGTTGGCACGGCGAGAGCGAAGTCGCGTTGCTCGACGCGATCTTCTCCGCACGCGCGCCGTACGGCGGACCTTCGAGCGGGGTCCGCGCGGTGATCGGCCGATGGCGGTCCCACCGCGGAGATAACCGACTCGACGACTTGACAACTCTCGCAGAACTGACCCCGGATCCGGATGTGCTCGTCGAGATTCTGTCAAACCGTCAGTTCGTTCCGGGCAACAGTCGAACCAAGGCAGCAGCCGCAGTCGTGGCGGCACAGACGTTGATCTCGGTGGGGTTGAGGTGTTCGAGCGACTTCGAGCAGCACACGAGGGAGCAATTCGACGCGTTTCGTGCGATCCCAGGCCTCGGCGAGACCACCTGGGACTGCATGTTGATGCACCTCGGCGTACGCACCGACAAGGCGACCGAGCACCTTCGTTCCTTCGTCGCCGACGCGCTCGAACCACTGCACCAGGACCCGGCCACCGACATCGCTACCGACCACGTCCCCGCTCTCCTCGAGGCCGCGGCCGATGCACTGGGCACCGATCTCGCCTCTCTCGAGCATGCGATCTGGCGTTACCAGCACAAGGTGCGCAGGGCCAAGCGGCGTCACTCCGAGGCGGCGCTCCGGTCGGTGGGATGAGTGCGAGACATCAGCGTTTCCACTCCATCCAGAATGCACTCCAACCCGAACCGGTAGGCATGTACGGGGTCGCTGGCGGCGTCGTACGACGCCGCCGCGGCGGTCCCGACCCGGGACGAGACCGGAAAGCGCTCACGGTCCATCACCCGTTCGATGATCGGCGCAGTGGCCGCCCACCACTGGGCGTCGGTCATGCCCGACTGCTCCTTCACCCGCGCGACGCCGGCGAGGGCGCGCGCGGTACCGGAGACATGGGTGAGTACCAGCGTGAGGACGGAGTCGATCTCGATGTCGCTCAGACCGGTGCCGACCAAGGGGCGCAGTTCGGCCTCGTATTTGTCGTTGGTGTGCGGACCCAGCACCGGCCGCGGCCCGTCCGCATCGAGTAGCCACGGATGCCGTTGGTACAGAGCCCAATTGCGCTCGGCTATGAATCGCAGAGCGGGACGCCAACCGCCGGGAACGGAGGACGGCTCGTCGACATGCGAGTAGAGGCCGGCGAGGGATCGATCGATCATCAGATCCGCCAACTCTTCTCGACCGGGCACATGCGTGTAGAGCGACATTGCGCCGACACCGAGGTGCTCGGCCACATTGCGCATCGACACATGCTCGAGCCCGTGCGCGTCGGCCAGCTCGATCGCGGCGTCGACGATCGCGTCCACGCTCAGCCCTGTTCGACTCGGCTTCGCACCCACTCGCCACAGCAGCCCGAGCAGGCGCGCTGGGTCGAACGAGTTCTCCTTCTTCGCCACCCGGCGAGCCTAATCGGAGGTCGGTGCGATTCGAAGAACCGCGTCGCACGCACAAGGGGATCGGTTGTAGACTTCACCGGCACGCGCGAGTGGCGGAATTGGCAGACGCGCTGGATTTAGGTTCCAGTGTCTCAGGACGTGGGGGTTCAAGTCCCCCCTCGCGCACGACGGTCGTTCGGACCGGTTTTCACATGCTCCTGGCTCGCTCAGGTCCAGGGTCGACAAGCACCGACACGTGAAGGCGGTTCGAATGCCCGAGGAATCGAACGACGCGATATTTGCCGAAATCTCGAACGAGAGGCGTTCTCTCGCAAGAACTCTCGAAACTCTCACGGCCGAACAGTGGGACACCCCCTCGCTGTGCGAGGCCTGGACGGTCCGCGACATCGCAGCTCACCTGGTAGTGCCCCTGATCGTCCCGCTCTGGCAGTTCGGACTGGCCATGGTGCGTACCCGAGGAAACTTCGACCGAGCCAATCAGCTGATGACCACGCGTGTGCGTCGCAGGCACGGAGATGAACTGCCCGCTTTGCTGGCTGATCACGCAGACAAGAAATTCACCCCGCCGGGTCACGGTCCGCTTGCCCCCTTGTCCGACGTCATCGTGCACGGACTGGACGTGTGCAGGCCACTCGGAATCGAGCACCACGTTCCCGACGGCCGCATGATCACGATGCTCGACTTCCTGGTGCCCGCGACCGGCGCGGCACCGTTCAAGGGCCCGGAACTTCGACTCCAGTGGCGCGCAACCGATCTGGATTGGAGCCGCGGCGAGGGCCCGGTCATCGAAGGATCGGCCGGCACCCTGGCACTGGTTCTGACCGGACGCAGCAGCGCTCTCGCGGACGTCACCGGTCCCGGTGCCGAGCAACTCGCCGCCGCGCGGGCACACCGTCGTCGAACGTAGAGAATCGGACACCTCATGGCGAGAATCACCGCCGGGCCTGCACACGCGACTACCTTCGGTAGTAGGACCTCCGGTACCGTCGAGGCGTGACCGCGTCCCGCTCGAACCGTCGACCTGCGCTGATAGCGCTGGTCGTGGTGTCCGCCGCAGCGTGTCTCGCCCTCGGCTGGTGGCAGTGGGAACGCTTCGAAGCGGTCGATGGCAACGGCCAGAACCTCGGCTACGCATTCCAATGGCCGCTGTTCGCCGGATTCGTCATCTACGCCTACGTCAAGTTCGTCCGCCTCGAACACGACGATCCAGGCGAGACCACAGCGGCAGACGGCCCAACCGAGGTGCCACTCGACCTCCTCCCCCAGCGCCACGCCCCGGCGGCCGCTGCGGACGAGCTCGACGATCCCGAGGCACGACAATTGCTCGAATACAACAGCTACCTCGCGGAGCTGAACGACACCCGCGGGACCGACAGGAGCAGCACGTGAGTTCGGCACCGGAGAAGACGCAGGCCTCTGCGAACAAGAACCAGAAGATCGCCTCCGCGCTACTGCGCTACCGCATTCTTGCCTACGCCACCGGCATCTGGTTGCTGGTCCTCGTGACCGAGATGGTTGCGAAGTACATATTCAAGGTCGAGAACGTGCCGAACTGGATCGCCGTCGTGCACGGCTGGGTGTACCTCGTCTACCTGGTGCTCACGATCGATCTGGCGATCAAGGTGCGGTGGCCCGCCGGACGTACCATCGGCACGCTGCTGGCCGGCACAATCCCGTTCCTGTCGTTCTACGTCGAGCACAAGCGCACCAAGCAGGTCAAAGCCGAATTCGCAGTCTAGGACCGTCAGCAGCTGATCGGCGATGTGTTCGCCGGGTCGAGAGCATCGAGGACCAGCTGCTGAGCCAACGGATCGTACGAGATTCCGGTGTGCTCGGTGAAGTCTGCCGGGCACAGATCCTGCAGCACGATATTGGTGTTCCCCGCGCCGCTGAGCAGTGACGCCGTGTACGGAACGACGATCTGGTCGTACCGGGTGACGATGGTCGTGTACTGGATGCCTGCGACGGTGTCACTCCCCTCGTTCAAGCGCTCGAGGACGTCGTTGCCCACGGGCGGCCCCGCCGTCGGGTAGTTCGGTGGAGACAACGCGACAATCCGTGCCACCGTGCGATCCCCGCCGAGGAAACGCGCGTAGTAGCGCGGCACCGTGCCGCCCTTCGAGTGTCCGACGATCGCCACTTTCTCCGCCCCGGTTGCCGCGAGAACGGCATCGACGAACGTCGACAGTTCCTCAGCGCTGTCGGGTATGGGTTCGAGAGCACCGAGAGACTGCACCGGCCCGGTGTTGCCGTAGTCGATGGCGAACACGCAGTACCCGGCGGCGGCCAGCCTCGGCGACAGGGACGCCCAATTGTCGTACGAGTTCTCGAGGAAGCCGTGTACCAGGACTACCGGCTCCGGATGCTCAGCAGTAGGAACACACGAGTAGTCGTTCGACCCCGCTGGTACGACGCCCGGATGGGCGATGGAATAGGCCAATGCCTCGGCAAAGGAACCTGCCTCGGGTGCCGCCGAAGCCGGCGTACCCACCAGAGCGACCGCGGCGGCGACCACAGCAACCGACAGCCGGGTCAGTACTGTGCGCGCCGCCACCTGCTAGCGCCCCGCCAGTTCTTCGAGCGCCGGAACGAGGATGCGCAACGCTCGGCCTCGATGCGAGGCCGCGTCCTTCTCCTCCGGGCTCAGCTGCGCGGCACTGCGGCCGTCTCCCTCGGGAACGAAAATCGGGTCGTAGCCGAAACCGTTCTCGCCCACTGCCTCTCGTGCCACGACGCCCCGCCATTCACCACGAACGACCGTCTCGGCCCCGCCTGGAATCACCAAGGCGCACGCCGACACGAATGCCGCTCCGCGGCGCTCGTCGGGAGTATCGCTCAGTTGCGCGAGAACCAAGGCGGTGTTGGCCTCGTCACGCCCGTGCGTGCCGGACCAGCGCGCCGACAGCACTCCGGGCATCGCGTTGAGCGCATCGATCTCGATTCCGGAATCATCTGCTACACACGGCAATCCGGTTGCAGTAGCTCCGTCTCGGGCTTTGGCGAGCGCATTTTCTTCGAATGTCGCCCCAGTTTCGGGCGCCTCCGGGAACGGCGGCACCTCATCGAGCCCGATCAATTCGATTCCGGCAACTCCGGCGGCATCGAGCACCCGCCGGAGTTCACGTAGCTTCTTCGCGTTCCGGCTCGCGACCAGCAGCTTCGAGTCAGCCACCGAACTTCTTCTTCGACTCCGTAACTGCCGTCTCGGGCAGATCGCCGGGGTACGGCAATGCCAACGCTTCCTTCTGCACCTCGAACAACTTCTCGATGCCGACGAATGCCGAGTCGAGGAGCTTGTCCAGTGTGGTGCGCGGGAACGTCGCGCCTTCACCGGTGCCCTGGATCTCCACGAGGGTGCCGGTATCGGTGGCGACCACATTCATATCGACCTCAGCGCGAGAATCCTCCTCGTACGGCAGGTCGAGGCGGACGCGGCCGTCGACGACGCCGACGCTGACCGCCGCGATCATGCACGAGATGGGCTGCGGGTCCGCCAGGCGTCCCGCTGCGCGCAGGTAGGTGACGGCGTCGTTGAGCGCCACGAAAGCACCGGTGACGGCTGCAGTTCGGGTACCGCCGTCGGCCTGGAGAACGTCACAGTCGAGCGCGATGGTGTTCTCCCCGATGGCAGCCAGGTCGATGCAGGCTCGCAGTGAACGCCCGACCAAACGGGAAATTTCCTGCGTCCGCCCTCCGACCTTGCCCTTGACGGACTCGCGTCCGCTTCGGGTGTGGGTCGCGGCCGGGAGCATCGCGTACTCGGCGGTGAGCCAACCCAGGCCCGACCCTTTTCGCCAGCGCGGTACGCCTTCCTCGACACTGGCCGTGCACATCACCCTGGTGTTCCCGAATTCGACCAACACCGACCCTGCCGGGTGGCTGGTGAAACCGCGAGTGATCTTGATGTTGCGGAGCTCGTCGTCCGCCCTGCCGTCTTCTCGTCTGGACACGACTCGAAGCCTAGCGCGTCCTCAGACGGTGAAGACGTCCCCCGGAAGAACGGCATGCACGGGTCCGCTGAACTCTGCTTTCGCCTCCGCGATGACGTCCTCGCGAGAAGTCCACGGCGGAATATGGGTGAGCAGCAACTCCCCCACTCCCGCCTCGCGAGCGATTCGACCGGCCTCGGTTCCGGACAGATGAACGCCCTCGGGCCGATCGGGGCTGTCGGTCCACGACGCCTCGCACAAGAACATGTCGGCCCCGTTCGCAAGATCCTGCACCGCCTGACACATTCCCGTGTCACCGCTGTAGGCGAAGGTGCGGCCCGCTGCCGTGGTCACTCGCATGCCGTAGGACTCCGGCGGATGAAACACCTGGCGCGTCAGAATCGACAGTTTTCCGAATTCCACGGTGCGGCCGTCGACCCAACGACGCAGGTCGATGGTGTCGGACATGTCGTCGATCTGCCCGCCGCACTCGGCGGAAGCAACTCCGAGCCGAAACGCGGTGTCCTTCGGGCCGTAGACGACCGCCCGCCCCTCGGGCGGGTTGGGGTGGTAGCGACGCCACACCAGCAGACCCGGGACATCGAGGCAGTGATCGGCATGCAGATGCGAGAGCAGCACGCTGACATCGCCCGGGTCGGCGTAGCGCTGCAACGCCCCGAGAACGCCGGGACCGAAGTCGAGAACGACCGGTGAAGTCTCCTCTTCCTCCAGCAGATAGCCCGACGCGGGTGAACCGGGTCCGGACACACTGCCCGAACATCCCAGGACGGTAATTCGCATGAAAGCCATGCTGCCACGCCGAGCGCGTCACTCGAAACGTTCGGGCAGTATTGGCCGCGCGAGTCGGCGAAATTCACCGCCGCACGCCGCTGTGTCCGCGGTTACTGACGGCTCACAGCGTGGGCCGATCGAGCGACTTGACGCGGGTCCGCTCGGCGCGCGCATCGGCCGACAGCAGCCGAGCGGCGATCACACCGCCCACCGCGCCGAACAGATGGCCCTGCCACGAAATGTTCGGAGCACTCGGAAGAACACCCCACAGGGCACTGCCGTACAGCACGAACACCACCACACCGATCGCCAGTTGCCCCAGCTTGCGGGTGAAGAAACCGCGAACGAGCAGATACGCGATGAACCCGAAGATCAGAATCGACGCACCGACCGTGTTGGTGTGAGCACCGGAGGTCAACCACGTGCCGAAGCCGCCCACCAGCCAGATGATTCCCGTGGCGGCCAGACCGCGCGCCAACCCGGAGAGCAACACCAAGAATCCGAGCACCAGGATCGGCACGGTGTTCGCGATCAGATGCTGCCAGTCGCCGTGCAGCACGGGCGCGAACAGGATGCCCCACAGTCCCTCGACCGAGCGGGGTTCGATTCCATTGCGCTCGAGTCTCGATCCGCTGGCGACATCGATGATTTCGATGATCCACAGCAATGCGGTGAACCCTCCGACGAACATGGCGGCCTGCATCCAGACCGGCCGCTCACGTTCGCCGGGAACCTTGCCGGTCTCGCTCATGATCGCCTCCAACGTCGGTAGCTCCACGGTACCGGCACACGCCGCCTCGGGACGGAGGCGAACAGGCTCGTCAATCCTTGAATGCCGACGGGAAGATCTGCCGGTAAGTCGGTATGCCGGCCACCGAGGTGGCGTCGAGCAGGGCGCGGACGATGGCCCGCTCGACGACGATCGCCGCGGCCTCGGTGACCGCGGCAAGCACCGGTAGTTCCGCCGAGAACGCGGCGGGAACAGAGGCCTCCGCCGGGACGGCTCGCGTGCCTGTCGACACCGCGAAGATCGTGTCACCGTCCAGCGGCGAGTGTGCCGGTCGAATGGCACGGGCCAGACCGTCGTGACCCGCGACGGCGATCCGCTTGCAGGACGCGGCAGACAGCGCGGCATCGGTGGCGACGACACCGATGGTGGTGTTCAGAGCGGTACCTTTGGGTTCGAGCGCCAGGGCCGTCCACACCTCGTGGACATCGGGAGTACGCATGCCGAAGGCTTCGGGTCCGAGGGTGCCGGTGCCCCAGAGCAGTCCGGTGCGCGGATCGAACACGGCACCGACGGGGTTGGCGACCATCAGGGCCGACACCGTGACCCCATCGGCCGGACCGCCCTCGATCACTGTGCTTGCGGTCCCCACGCCGCCTTTGAGCACTCCTGCGCGAGCACCCACGCCTGCTCCCACCGACCCCGTCGCGACATCGGTTGCAGCTGCTGCTGCTGCGAGATAGCCGAACTCCGCCGTCGGGCGCGCGGTCCAATCGCCGACCGGAAGATCGAAGATCACCGCAGCAGGGACGATCGGGACGACGTGATCGGGACCGCCCATGGCGATGCCCTGTCCGTGCTCCTCCAGCCACCGCATGACCCCATCGGCGGCTGCGAGGCCGTACGCGCTGCCCGCGGTCAACACAATTGCGTTGACGTGCTGAACGGAGTGGCTCGGATCGAGCAGATCGGTCTCGCGGGTCCCCGGACCGCCGCCGCGCACATCCACTGCCGCGGTCGCACCACCGAGGGCGCGCACCACGGTGCATCCGGTCGCCGAACCCGACCCCATGACGGCGGTGTCGTCGAGTTCGTGATGGTGCCCCACCAGCAGGCCTGCGACGTCGGTCAGGCAATCCCGCGGTCCGGGATTCGAGAAGGCGGCGGTCGATCCAGCAGCGTTCACGCGCGTGTCCTAAGGGATGAGGACCTGTACGAGTGAATCCTGCATCCAGGTCAGCCAGTGATACACATCGAGATGCGGAGCGCGAGGATCACCCTCGTCGAGAACATCGGGAGTATCCGCGCTGATCCCCAGCGTCGTGCCGAGAGCCAGCCGCACGTCGTTGAGGCCGGTCAACCACGCGTCCGCCTGCTCCTGGGTCAGCACGATCTTGCCACCGGACTCGGGAAGAGTGGCCAGGATCATCGATCCCGCAGCCATTTTCTCGTCGATGATCTCCGGTTCGTGGAGTCCGCGCAGTGCGCCGTTGAGGTCGGTGGGATCCTCGTCGTCGTGGCTGGGGTCGGCGCGGTGGAAGTCCGGCAGCAGCCGTGCCAGTGCGGCGTCCTCGGGCGGACTGTTGTGGCCGGTTCGCAGTCCGGTCAGCGCGGCGAGTTCGTCGGTGGGGGCTGCGGCGGAACGGTCACGCAGCAAGCCGAGAACCGAGCCGACGAGGGAACGGAGCACGGCAGCCTCGCGCGCATCGATCTCGGATTTGATCTTGATTCCGGACAGCGAATTCCGTCTCGTCCACGTACGCACTGTTGCTGGTGTCCTTCTCTGAAGAAGCGGTGGTGAGCTGCTGGCTACTTGTCCTGCTGCATGGTGGCCCACAGGCCTGCCGCGTGCAGCCGTCGAACATCGTTCTCCATCGCGTCGCGCTCGCCGCTCGACACGACGGCCTTGCCCTCGGAGTGCACCTGCATCATCAGCTCGGTGGCCTTGGCCTTGCTGTAACCGAAGAGCTTCTGGAACACGTAGGTCACGTAATGCATCAGGTTGACCGGGTCGTCCCACACGATCGTCACCCAGGGGGTGTCGTGGGCTTCGTCGGCAGCCACGGCCTCGGTCTGCGCCGGAACCGCTTGTGGTGACGCCGCCACCACCTGACCTGCCGAGACGCCGTCCACGGACAGAAGCGATCCATCCACCGTCAACCAAGGCATGGCAACAGGGTACGGCGTATCGGGCCAGCGTCCCACGCTCGCCCCTACGCTCGTAGTGTGGGCGTGGTGAGCAACGACGCGACCACAGATCACGGCACTTCCGGCGACACCCCCAGCACCGCGCTGCTGACCGATCAGTACGAGTACACGATGCTGTCGGCTGCGCTGGCCAGCAGCTACGCCGATCGCATGTGCAGCTTCGAGGTGTTCGCACGGAGGCTGCCAGGAGGCCGCAGGTACGGCGTCCTGGCAGGCACCGGCCGGATACTCGACGCGATAGCCCGCTTCCGATTCGGCCCGGACGAGCTGCGAGTGGTGTCCGAGTTCCTCGACGCCGATACCGTCGAGTGGCTCCGCAACTACCGCTTCACCGGCGATGTCGACGGTTATCGCGAGGGCGAGCTGTACTTCCCCGGATCCCCGGTGCTGACCGTCCGCGGCACCTTCGCCGAGTGCGTCGTTCTGGAAACCCTGGTGCTGTCCATTCTCAATCACGACAGTGCGATCGCGTCCGCGGCAGCACGGATGGTGGCGTCCGCAAAGCCCCGGTCGATCATCGAGATGGGGTCGCGTCGCACCCACGAGGAAGCAGCGGTGGCCGCCTCTCGGGCGGCGTATCTCGCGGGCTTCACCGCGACGTCCAACCTCGAGGCGGTCCGTAGACACGGCGTCCCTGGAGCGGGAACCTCGGCCCACTCCTTCACGCTGCTGCACACCACCGCCGACGGCCCGGACGAACGGGCCGCGTTCGCAGCGCAGGTACGTGCGCTCGGGGTGGGCACCACCCTGCTCGTCGACACCTACGACATCACCCAGGGCGTTGCGAACGCCATCGAGGTGGCCGGGCCAGGACTCGGCGGGGTGCGCATCGACTCCGGCGACCTCGGTGTGCTCGCGCGCCAGGTTCGCGACCAGCTGGACGCGCTGGGGGCGACCGAGACGAAAATCGTCGTGTCAGGAGATCTCGACGAGTACGCCATCGCGGCACTGCGCGCGGAGCCGGTCGATTCCTACGGTGTCGGGACGTCCCTGGTCACCGGGTCTGGTGCACCGACGGCAGGGATGGTCTACAAGCTGGTCACCGTCGACGGAATTCCGGTGGCCAAGCGCAGCAGTCACAAAGAGTCTCGTGGTGGCACCAAAGCGGCGCTACGCACCGCCCGCCCCACCGGCACCGCGGTCGAAGAGATAGTGCACCCCTTCGGCGCTCCCCCTACCGTCGACGGCGATCTGACGGCCGAGACGTTGACCACGCCGCTCATTCGCGGGGGCGAGGCAGTTGCCGACCTCCCGACGCTGGCCGACGGCCGCGACCTCCTTGCTCGACGCCTCGTCAGCCTGCCGTGGGAGGGCCTGAAGCTCTCTCAGGGCGAACCGGCGATACCCACCCGCTTCGTGGAGGGGTAGCGGCGGTGTCGGTGCCGAGCCCGGCGGGCCATCGGCAGTAGTCTGCTTCGGTGCCGTCGAAGACCGAGTTACCTACCGTTCCCGCGCTCCTGCAGGTTGCGGTGCACTCGCTCGGCGGCAAGGAACGTAGCAATCAGCTGACGATGGCCTCGGCGGTGGCGCATTCGATCGATACCGGCGAGCACCTCGCTGTGCAGGCAGGCACGGGCACCGGCAAGTCGCTCGCCTACCTCGTGCCGAGCATTCGGCACGCGGTCGAATCGGGTAAGACCGTCATCGTCTCCACGGCCACCATCGCGTTGCAGCGGCAGTTGGTCGACCGCGATCTGCCACGCTTGTCCGATGCGTTGACCGAGGCCCTCGGCCGTCGGCCGCAGTTCGCGATCCTCAAGGGCCGCAACAACTATTTGTGCATGAACAAGATTCATACCGGCGCAGCGCAGGAAGCGCCGGACGCCGAATTGTTCGATCCGTTCGCCGTCTCGCGGATGGGACGCGAGGTGGTGCGACTGACGAAGTGGTCGTCCGAGACCGAGACCGGTGACCGCGACGACGTGGTGCCCGGCGTGAGCGATCAGGCCTGGCGTCAGGTCAGCGTCACGGCTCGCGAATGCCTGGGCAAGTCGCGGTGCCCCGTCGGCGAGGATTGCTTCGCCGAGCGCGCCCGCACCGAGGCCGCACAGGTCGACGTCGTGGTGACCAACCATGCCCTGCTCGCGATCGACGCGATCACCGGAATCCAGATCTTGCCCGAGCACGACGTCGTTGTCGTCGACGAAGCTCACGAACTGGTCGATCGAGTGACCGGAGTTGCCACGGAGGAGCTTTCGGCTGCCACCGTCACAGCTGCGGCGCGGCGTAGCGCCAAACTGATCGAAGAGGAGACCGTCGACCAACTCGAAGGCGCCGCCGAGAACTGGGCCGCGATCCTCGACGATCTGCCGCCGAGCCGTTGGCAGTCTCTGCCCGACGGCGTCGGGCCCGCGCTCGCGTCCATCCGCGACGCCGCGTGGGCGGTGCGCACCGCAATCGGTCCGAACAAGCAGGGGATGGCCGCCAGCGACCCCGAGGCCGCCGCGGCTCGCAGCGCCGCACTCGTCGCGGTCGACGAGGTCCACGACAGCGCGGTCCGCGTTCTGACGGCCTTCGACGAACCCGATCCGGCCAAACGCAAGGACGTCGTATGGCACGCCGTCGACGACTTCCGCGGCAACGTCAAACGCACCGTCCGCATCGCGCCTCTGTCGGTGGGCGGTCTACTCAGGGCGCGGCTGTTCGCCGAATCCACCGTGGTACTCACCTCCGCGACGCTGACCGTCGGTGGATCGTTCGACGGGTTGGCTGTCAATTGGGGTCTGCCTGCCGAGAAGCTCTCCCGCAGCGATACTGCGATGGCCTCCGGCGTGGAGCCGCCGTCCGACAGCGGATCGATTCGGTGGAACTCGCTCGACGTCGGATCGCCGTTCGATCACGCCCGGGCGGGGATCATGTACATCGCCAAGCATCTCGCAGCGCCGGGACGCGACGGCCTGTCTGCGTCGTACCTCGACGAGATCGAATCTTTGGTCGGTGCTGCGGGAGGTCGCACGCTCGGGCTCTTCTCGTCCATGCGCGCCGCCAAGGCGGCGGCGGAGGAAATGCGAGAGCGCCTCGACACGCCGATTCTGTGTCAGGGCGAGGACTCCACCGGCGCACTGGTGCAGAAGTTCGCGGACGACGAGGCCACCTCGCTCTTCGGGACGTTGTCGCTGTGGCAGGGCGTCGATGTGCCCGGCCCGTCGCTGAGTTTGGTGATCCTGGATCGAATCCCGTTCCCCCGGCCGGACGACCCGCTGCTCGTCGCCCGGCAGCAGGCCGTCGAATCCCGTGGCGGCAACGGGTTTCTCGCGGTCGCGGCCAACCACGCGGCCCTGTTGTTGGCGCAGGGCGTGGGCCGGTTGCTCCGCAGCGTCGACGACAAGGGGGTTGTCGCCGTGCTCGATTCACGCCTTGCCACTGCGCGCTACGGCGGATACCTGCGTGCCTCTCTGCCGCCGTTCTGGGAGACCTCGGATCCGGACGTGGTCCGCAAAGCACTCTCCCGTCTCGCAGGAAAGTAGCGAGACGTACTACGGGGTCGCTACCAGACCGAGCTCTGCGTCCGAGGCGAGGCCGGCGTGATGGGGTAACACTCGCACCGTGTAGCCGACTGCGCCGCTGTGCGGTAGCCGCGTCTTTCCGGAGTAGACGTGCTCGCCGCCCTCCGTTCCCATGTGCGCCATGGCCGTCGCCGCGATATCGGTGAGGTTCTCCTCGTCGTCGGCGCGGCCCACCACCGCCTGCACCACGACGTCCTCCGCGGCCAGGCCGCCCAGGTCGACGTGTGCGCGCAGCACCAGCTCCGCACCGATCACCGGCGTGTCCGGCAGGCCTTCGCTGTCCACTCGGGTCACTTTCACTGCGCCCCATGCTTGTTCGACACGACGACGGAAGGACGCCACGTCCGCGGCACCTCGGTGACCGTCGGCCGCCGACGAGCGCGCGGACACGGCGGCGGGTGCGTAGTAGCCGAGCGTGTAGTCCTGAACCATCCTCGATGCCAGCACCTCGGGACCGAGTTTTTCGAGGGTGTGCCGCACCATCTCGATCCAGCGACTGGGCACACCGTCCTCACCGCGGTCGTAGAACTTGGGCAGCACTGCCTGCTCGAGCAGCTCGTAGAGTGCCGCTGCTTCGAGATCGTCGCGGCGATTGTCGTCGGTGACGCCGTCGGCCGTGGGTATCGCCCACCCGTTGTCGCCGTCGTACATCTCGTCCCACCACCCGTCGCGGATCGACAGGTTCAAGCCTCCGTTGAGAGCCGACTTCATGCCCGAGGTGCCGCAGGCTTCGAGCGGTCGCAACGGATTGTTCAGCCACACGTCGCACCCCCAGTACAAGAAGCGCGCCATGGACATGTCGTAATCGGGCAAGAAGACGATGCGATGCCTAACCTCGGCCTGGTCGGCGAATCTGACGATCTGCTGAATGAGCGCCTTCCCACCGTCGTCGGCGGGATGGGATTTTCCTGCGACCACCAGCTGCACCGGACGTTCCGGGTCCAGCAACATGGCCCGAAGACGCTCGGGTTCGCGCAGCATCAGGGTCAGTCGCTTGTACGTCGGTACTCGTCGCGCAAATCCGACGGTCAGCACGTTCGGGTCGAATACATTTGCGGTCCAACTGATCTCGGCCTCGGTCGAGCCACGTTCGAGTGCAGAGCGCCGCACTCGACGCCGCACCTCGTCCACCAGTTGCGCGCGCAGGGCATTGCGAGTGGACCACACCTGATCCGAGGTCATCGGCGCGGCACCCCGCTCACTGTCGGCCCACTGCCGAGCAGCCCACGTGGGCGCATGCACTCCATTGGTCACCGAACCGATCGGCACCTCGCAGGCGTCGAATCCCTGCCACAGGTCGTTGAACATCTCCCGGCTGACGATGCCGTGCAGTTTCGATACCCCGTTGGCCCGTTGTCCCAGGCGCAACCCCATGTGCGCCATGTTGAACACCGAGGCGTCGCTCTCGCTGCCGAGTTCGAGAACTCGGTCCATCGGTAGCCCCGGCAGCAATGCGGAGTCCGAGCCGCCGTCAGGACTGCCGAAGTAGTGCCGCACGAGGTCGGCGGGAAATCGGTCGATTCCGGCAGGGACGGGAGTGTGTGTGGTGAAGACGGTGCCCGCTCGCACCGCGGCCAGTGCCGAGTCGAAGTCCAATGGTCCCGCGGTGACCAGCTCTCGAATGCGTTCGAGTCCGAGGAAGCCCGCGTGGCCCTCGTTCATGTGGAACACCTCGGGATCGGGCAATCCGTGCGCGTGGGTGTAGGCACGGATCGCTCGCACGCCGCCGACACCGGCGAGAATCTCCTGCTTGATCCGGTGGTCTTGGTCGCCGCCGTACAACCTGTCGGTCACCCCACGCAATTCCGGGTCGTTGTCGGCGATGTCGGAGTCGAGCAACAGCAGCGGCACCCGTCCCACCTGGGCGATCCAGACCCGAGCCCGAAGCACCCGAGAGCCCGGCATCGACACGTGTATCAGCACCGGCGAATCCGCGTCGTCGGTGAGCAACCGCAGCGGTAGACCGTGCGGATCGAGGGACGGGTAGCGCTCGGCCTGCCAACCGTCCGCTGTCAAGGACTGCCTAAAGTAACCCGAGCGATACAGCAACCCGACGCCGATCAACGGCAATCCCAGGTCCGACGCGGCCTTGAGGTGGTCGCCGGCCAGGATGCCGAGTCCGCCGGAGTAGTTCGGCAACACTTCGGTGACGCCGAACTCCATCGAGAAATACCCGATGCCCGACGGCAAGGCCCGCCCCGCGGACAACTCGTTCTGGTACCACAGCGGGCGCGCGAGGTAGTCGTGCAAGTCCGTCTCGGCCGCATCCAACTCGTCGAGAAACCGATCGTCGGCTGCGAGTTCCTCCAGCCTCGCCGGCGCGACGGCTCCGAGCACGGCCACCGGATCGCGTTCGAGTTCGGTCCACAACAGCGGATCGATGTGCTCGAACAGGTCCTGCGTCGACGGGTGCCACGACCACCTGAGGTTTGTCGAGAGCTCGGCGAGGGCATTCAGGCGGGCGGGAAGGTGGGCTCGGACGGTGAATCGGCGCAAAGCTTTCACAGGATCGAACACTACCCACGGACACCTGTGCCGATGGGCGGCTCGACGAAATCTGCTCCGCGGGGCCGGTCGTGGGCAGTATCGGTCGGCGCACGCGCCATCTGCGCGGCTGCATTACGGTTGACGAGTAGAAGCACACCAGTATCGGTTCGATCAGAGGTTGCGCCCGCGCAGCCAGACCTCTAGCGAAGAATGGAGTGTGAAGTGACAGGTCGACTTGGTATCGACAATGTCCTTCCAGATACGACGACTGGAAAGTACCCCGCGAAAGCGGTGGTGGGCGAGACCTTTCCGGTCTCCGCCGATGTCTGGCGCGAAGGTCATGACGCAGTTGCGGCAACGCTGTCGGTGCGCGGGCCGGGAGGCAAGCTCGAACGAATCCCGATGACGCCCGGCCGCGAGCCGGACTCGTTCGACGCCGTGTTCGTCCCGTCGCGGCCGGGCTACTGGATTTGCCGTATCGAAGCGTGGAGCGATCCGATCAGCACGTGGCGTCATGCCGTAGAAGCAAAACTGGGTGTCGGTCAGAGTGCGCACGAGCTCGCGAACGATCTCGAGATCGGGGCGCGCCTGTTTCTGCGAGCTGCCACCGGCGTTCCTGCCGAGAGCAGGCAGATGCTGGCCGACGTGGCCGGTGCACTGCGCGACACCGATCGTCCGCTGCCGGCCCGGGTCTCCTCGGCGTTCGCACCGTCGGTCGCCGAATTGTTGTTCGTCCATCCACTGCGCGAGCTGGTGACCCGATCACGGGCGGTCAACATCTGGGTTGACCGCACTCGCGCGCTCAACGGGGCCTGGTACGAGTTCTTCCCTCGGTCGACGGGCGGGTGGAACGAGGACGGCTCACCACGGCACGGCACGTTCGCCACTTCGATCGAGCAGCTTCCTCGCATTGCCCGCATGGGATTCGACATCGTCTACCTCCCGCCCATTCACCCGATCGGCACCATCAACCGCAAGGGTCCGAACAACACGTTGACTCCAGGACCCGAGGACGTCGGTTCACCGTGGGCGATCGGATCGAAGGACGGCGGACACGACGCCATCCATCCCGAGTTGGGAACCGAGGCCGATTTTCGCGGGTTCGTCGATGCCGCACGCGAGCACGGCCTCGAGGTCGCGCTCGACCTCGCCCTGCAGGCAGCGCCCGACCATCCATGGGCTGCAACACATCCCGAGTGGTTCACGGTTCTACCCGACGGCACGATCGCGTACGCCGAGAATCCACCGAAGAAGTACCAGGACATCTATCCGGTCAACTTCGACAACGACCGACGCGGCATCTACGAGGAAGTCCTCCGCGTGGTCCGGTATTGGATCTCGCTGGGAGTCGACGTCTTCAGAGTGGACAACCCGCACACCAAGCCACCGGACTTCTGGGAATGGCTGATCGCCGAGGTCAAGAAAACCGACCCGGACGTGCTTTTCCTTGCCGAGGCGTTCACGAGGCCGGCGCGCATGTACGGTCTGGCGCAGCGCGGTTTCACCCAGTCGTACACGTATTTCACCTGGCGGACGGCCAAGTGGGAACTGACCGAGTTCGCCGAGGAGCACGCCCGGCGTGCCGACGATGCGCGACCCAACCTGTTCGTCAACACCCCGGACATCCTGCACGAGAGTCTGCAGCACGGCGGACCCGGAATGTTCGCTCTACGAGCAGCTCTGGCGGCAACCATGTCACCGACGTGGGGTGTCTACTCGGGCTACGAGCTGTTCGAGCACCAGGCGGTGCGTGAAGGCAGCGAGGAGTACCTGGACTCGGAGAAGTATCAGTTGCGGCCACGTGACTTCGAGGGCGCGCGTGCTCGCGGAGAATCACTCGAGCCCTGGATCACCACGCTGAACGCGATCCGGCGGGCGCACCCGGCGTTGCAGCAACTGCGCAACATCCACTTCCACAACATCGACAACGACGCGCTGATCGCCTACTCGAAGTTCGATCCGCAGACCGGTGACTCGATTCTGGTGGTGATCAACCTCAACCCGTTCGGAGCCGAGGAAGGCACCATTCACCTGGACATGCCTGCGCTCGGCCACGATTGGCAGGACACCCTCACCATCAAGGACGAAGTGAGCGGGAGCCACTACGACTGGGGCCACACCAATTTCGTCCGTCTCGAGCCCTGGACATCGGTGGCGCACATCTTCGCCCTCCCCCACATCCCGTACCCGGCACGAATCGAACTGGCCTACCGCGGCAACCGAAAGTGAGTGGATTCAACGTGACCGAGAATCCGTCGACGCCGAAAGACACCGTCGCAGCCCCGTCCGAGAACGATCTCGAACTCATCGGTGCGGGCCGCCACTACAACCCGCATTCCGTACTCGGTGCCCATCCGGTGCCCGGCGGCACCGCGATCCGCGCCCTCAAACCCGACGCCGAGAAGGTCCTCGCTCGAGTCGGCGGCGTCGACTACGAGTTGACTCACGTTGCGCACGGGCTCTTCTCTGCCGAGATTCCGGTCGAGGACCTGATCGACTACCGCCTGGTCGTCACCTGGCCCGGTGGGCACGTCTCCGAGTCCGCCGACGGCTACCGGTTCCTGCCCACTCTCGGCGAGCTCGATCTGCACCTGTTCGGTGAGGGCAGGCACGAGAGACTGTGGGACATCCTCGGCGCACATCAGCAGTCGTACGCGACGCCGGACGGTCCGGTGACCGGCACATCGTTCGCGGTGTGGGCACCGGCGGCGAAGGGCGTCACGCTCGTGGGCGACTTCGACGGCTGGACCGGCCGGAGCTGGCCGATGCGCGTACTGGGTTCGACCGGCGTGTGGGAGCTGTTCGTGCCCGACATCGCGCCGGGTGCGCTCTACAAATTCCGCGTTCACGGCGCAGACGGTTCGGTCAAGGACAAGGCCGACCCGATGGCCTTCGCCACCGAGGTGCCGCCGTCCACCGCATCGGTGGTCACTGCGTCGTCGTACACCTGGAACGACGAGAAGTGGCTCGATACCAGGGCTGGTATCGAGCCGACGCAGGCTCCGATGAGCGTGTACGAGGTCCACCTCGCGTCCTGGCGACCGGGCCTGGGATACCGGGAGCTCGCCGAGCAGCTCGCCGAATACGTCACCGAGACCGGCTTCACCCACGTGGAGCTGCTTCCGGTTGCCGAGCATCCGTTCGGCGGATCCTGGGGTTACCAGGTGACCTCGTACTACGCACCGACGTCGCGGTTCGGCAGCCCCGACGACTTCCGCTACTTCGTCGATCATCTGCACAGTGCCGGGGTTGGCGTCATCGTCGACTGGGTGCCCGCCCATTTCCCCAAGGACGAGTGGGCCCTCGCTCGCTTCGACGGCGGCCCGCTCTACGAGCACGGCGACCCGCAACGCGGCGAACAACTCGACTGGGGCACTCTGGTGTTCGACTTCGGACGCCGCGAGGTCCGGAACTTCCTGGTGGCGAACGCGCTGTACTGGATCGACGAGTTCCACATCGACGGGCTCCGCGTCGACGCTGTGGCCTCGATGCTGTACCTCGATTACTCCCGCCCCGAGGGCGGCTGGTCGCCGAACATCTACGGTGGCCGAGAGAATCTCGAGGCCGTCGCTTTTCTCCAGGAGATGAACGCGACGGTGCACAAGAAGCACCGCGGCGTCGTCACCGTCGCCGAGGAGTCCACGGCATGGCCCGGTGTCACCCGCCCCACCAACGTCGGCGGGCTCGGCTTCAACATGAAGTGGAACATGGGCTGGATGCACGACACTCTCGGATTCCTCGGGCGTGATCCGATCCATCGCAGCTACCACCACCACGAGATCACGTTCTCTCTCGTCTACGCATGGAGTGAGAACTACCTGCTCCCGATCAGCCATGACGAGGTGGTGCACGGCAAGGGAACGCTGTGGACTCGGATGCCCGGTGACGACTACGCCAAGGCCGCAGGGTTGCGCGGGATGCTCGCCTACATGTGGGCCCACCCGGGCAAGCAGCTGCTGTTCATGGGCCAGGAGTTCGGGCAGACCCGAGAGTGGTCGGAGGAACGCGGCCTCGACTGGTCCCAGATCGACGACGAGCCCCTGCACCGCGGCGTCAAATCCCTTGTTGCCGATCTCAATACGACGTACCGCTCACATCCGGCTCTGTGGACACTCGACACCTCGCCGAGTGGATACTCCTGGATCGACGCCAACGACACCGAGAACAACGTGTTGAGCTTTCTTCGGTACGGCTCCGACGGTTCGGTCATCGCGTGTATTTTCAACTTCTCTGGTTCCGAGCACGGCAGCTATCGTGTGGGACTACCGGAACCCGGCCGTTGGATCGAGATCCTCAACACCGATGCGACAGAGTACGGCGGCGCCGGGATGGGCAACCTCGGTGAAGTGACGGCAACATCGCACTCGTGGCACGGACGACCTGCTTCCAGCCAGGTCGTACTTCCTGCCAACGGGGCGATCTGGATAAAACTGGAGCGATAGATGAGTGGCGGCCGCATACCCCGACTACTGGCCGCGGCCGCCACAGCCGGATTACTCCTGCTTTCCTCATGCGCACAGACCGTCGGCGGCACTGCGGTGTCGATCTACGAGAACCCGTTCACCGTCGCCGGACTTCCGGTCACCAGCGGACCGAGTGGGCCCCGTCCTGGTATCCCCGATTCGACGATCACCGTGGAGAATGCCGAGGGCACCTACTCCGATCTCCTCGCCACCAATGCGATCGACGACCTCGAACAATTCTGGGCCGAGCAGTACCCCCTCATCTTCAAGGGCTCGTTCACGCCGATCTCGACCTTGATCTCCTGGGACGCATCCCAGGACGAGGGATCGGGCATCAGGTTCTGCGGCGACCGGACCGGCGGCATCCCCAACGCCGCGTACTGCACCCGCGATGATTCGATCGGGTGGGACCGCACCATCCTGCTCCCGGCACTGGTCGACGCATTCGGACCGATGTCGGTGGTGATGGTCATCGCCCACGAATACGGCCACGCTATTCAGCATCAATCGGGACTCGTCGGTGACGACACCCCGACGATCGTGGCCGAGCAACAGGCCGACTGCTTCGCCGGCGCGTTCATCCGGCACGTCGCAGAGGACGACGCGCCACACTTCACCATCAACACCTCGGACGGCCTCAACGGCGTTCTCGCCGCGACCGTCGCAGTCCGCGATGTCGATCCCAACGATCCGGAATCGGTACACGGCTCGGCTTTCGAGCGGGTCACCGCCGTGCAGATCGGCTTCACCGACGGTGCGGGGGCCTGCACCGGAATCGACGAGGACGAGATCGATGCGCGTCGAGCATCGTTGCCGCAGAAGTTCAGCGACCCCGACGACTCCGGCGAGCTTCCGGTCACCGAGGACTCCCTTGATGCGTTCACCCGATCATTCGAGACGGTGCTGCCCGTGGCCGATCCGCCGATCGTCGACTACTCGGGCGCAGACCTCGGGTGCGCCGATGCCAAAGCCACCGCGCCGGTCTCGTACTGCCCGTCGAGCAACACCATCGGCGTCGACGTGGCGGACCTCGCAGAGCAGGGAATGCCCGAAACCCCGCAGCGCGGAGACATCCTGCCGCTCAACGTCTCCGGCGACTACAGCGCCTACGTGCTCTTCGCTTCGCGCTACACGCTCGCGGTGCAGAAGGAAGCAGGCCAGACACTCAACGATCCGCAGGCCGCCCTGCGCTCGGCCTGCCTGTCCGGAGTGATCACCTCGGCGATGAGCGTCGAGAGCGGAACCACCGACCTCGAGGTCTGGCTCTCCCCCGGCGATCTGGACGAAGCCGTATCAGGCCTGCTCAGCGACGGCCTCGCCGCCAGCGACGTCAACGGTACGACGCTGCCGTCGGGATTCTCCCGAGTCGATGCATTCCGTTCGGGAGTGCTCGGCGGCAAACAACGGTGCGACGCCCGCTACAGCTGAGCCCCCCCCTGTCAGTACAGGGCGGACGCGAGCTTGCGCCGCGCGGAGACCACCAGCGGATCGGCCGAGTCGAACAACTCGAACAACTCGAGCAGACGAGTGCGCAGCGCAGTTCGGTCGTCGTCTGCGCTGATCTTGATTCCGTCGATCAGACGAGCGAAGGCCTGCTCCGGTTGCTGAGCAGCCATCTCGGCGTCCGCTGCATCGATCCGGGCCTGCACGTTTCCGGCATCGGCGTCGGCGAGTGCAATCGCGTCCGGTGCCAGGTTCTGCACACGTGCGAGGAACTTGACCTGGCGCAGTGCGGCGACGGCCTCGGTGTTCTTCGGCTCGGCGTCGATGATCGCCTGGTAGGCAGCTTCTGCCTTGTCGAAATCACCCTCGTCGATGGCTTCTTCGGCTGCAGCGATCCTCGGGTCCTCGACCTCGGGTTCCGGTTCTGCGGCAGCCGCCCCGGGTGGGCCGGTGAGCTTGCCTGCAGTCGCCTGCTCGACAGCCTGCAGCCACTGACGCAACTGCTCATCGGACTGCGTGCCTTGGAAATCCGCCAGCGGCTGGCCGGCCGCAACGGCAACCACCGTCGGAATGGCCTGTACGCCGAACGCCTGCGCGATCTGAGGATTGGAGTCCACGTCGACCCGCGCGAGCACCCATGTACCCGCAGCCTCCACAGCCAGCTGTCCGAGCTGACGCGTCAACGCCTGGGACTGAGGCGACCGGGCAGAACCCAGGTCCACGATCACCGGAACCTGAGTCGATCGCTGCAGAACCTCGGCTTCGAACGTTGCCGCGCTGACGTCGACGATCGGGGCCAATCCTCCGGTATCGCCGCCCGATTCGGCCTGTGTAGCAGGTGCCGGCCGGTCCTTGAGAACCGATAGGTCGACAGCACCGGCAATGGAGGCGGGAACGGCAGAGGGGCGGACGGGAGGACGGGAACCGGGTCGAGTCACGCCCTACAGTTTGTCACTAACGCGATACGTCATCCACTGGCGGGCGGCGCTGTAGGTCACGACAGAACCTTCGCCCCGGCTGCGGAGCCTCTCGTGCTCAGCTCCGCAAGACGACCCGTGCGCGCTGCCCAGATCTCGAAGACCACCGTGCCGAACGGGGGGAATGCCGCGACGAGCGCCAGCAGGATTGCCTTGACGTCCCACTTCAGCTTCACCGCGGTCAGTACCGCTACAGCCAGGTACACGAGGAACACGGCACCGTGGATGGGGCCGAAGATCTTCACCCCGATCTCGTTGCCGTCGGCCGGGAAGTATTTGAACGCCATTCCGATCAGCAGTCCGAGCCAGGTGAAGGCTTCCAGGACGGCGATGAAACGGAAGCGCTTGGCCGTGCTGCTCAGGTCGAAGAAGTTGGTCATGCCCGCTATTGTGCCCGGTTTGCTACGACAGAACGTAGTGGCTCTGGTCTCAGTTCCTCTCCAGAGCCACTACGAGTCCTATTGCTTCGGTACTCGAACGATGAGGGCGTCGCCCTGTCCACCGCCGCCGCACAGTGCGGCTGCGCCGACTCCGCCGCCGCGTCGCTGCAGCTCGAGGGCCAGATGCAGCGCGATTCGAGCTCCCGACAAACCGAGGGGATGACCGATCGAGATCGCGCCACCGTTGACGTTGACGATTTCCGGATCGATGCCGAGCTCACGCGTCGACGCGATTCCAACTGCGGCGAACGCCTCGTTGATCTCGACGACGTCGAGGTCCTTCGGGTCGATGCCGTCCTTCTCGCACGCCTTGGCGATGGCGCGGGCCGGCTGCGACTGCAGTGTCGAATCGGGACCGGCGACCACTCCGTGGGCACCGATCTCGGCGAGCCAGGTCAGTCCCAGAGACTCTGCCTTCTCCTTGCTCATCACCACGACGGCGGCGGCACCATCGGAAATCTGTGATGCGGATCCGGCGGTGACGGTACCGGCCTTGTCGAACGCGGGGCGGAGCTTGCCGAGGGAGTCGACCGTGGTGTCGGCGCGGATTCCTTCGTCGGCGGTGAACTGGATCGGCTCACCCTTGCGCTGTGGAATCGATACCGGGACCACCTCGTTGTCGAAGACGCCGTTCTTCCAGGCTGCGGCTGCCTTCTGGTGCGACGCGGCGGCGAAGGTGTCCTGCTCCTCGCGGCTGATGACCTCGGTGTTCTGATTGCGCTGCTCGGTCAGCGCTCCCATGGCCTGATCGGTGAAGATGTCGTAGAGGCCGTCGTAGGCGAGGTGATCACGCATCGTGACGTCGCCGTACTTGAATCCCGCACGCGACTTCTCGAGCATGTGCGGAGCCTGGGTCATCGACTCCTGCCCACCGGCGACGATGATCTCGAACTCTCCTGCCCGGATCAGCTGGTCGGCCAGCGCAATGGCATCGACGCCGGACAGGCACACCTTGTTGATCGTCAGCGCAGGCACACTCATCGGAATGCCTGCCGCAACGGCCGCCTGTCGGGCCGGGATCTGGCCGGCTCCGGCGGTGAGAACCTGCCCCATGATGACGTAGTCGATCTGATCCGGTGCCACACCCGACTTGTCGAGTGCACCTTTGATGGCGATACCACCGAGGTCGGATCCCGAGAAGTCCTTGAGCGCGCCCGAAAAGCGTCCGACAGGCGTGCGAGCGCCGGCAACGATGACTGTTGTGGTCACGATTTCCTCCGAGAGTGTGAAGACGGCCTTGTCGAGATCAACGTTCTGACGCCCCGAACCGGTACCGACCGGGCGGTGCACCGAAACGCAGCTGGCACTAACGTCATGGCTATGACCTCCAGCACGCAGTCTTACACGGGAGCTCCGCTCCGCTCCGACCTGGTGACGGCTATCGACCATGTCGGTATCGCGGTGCCGGATCTCGATGCTGCCATCGCCTGGTACACCGACCACCTCGGCATGGTTGCAGTACACGAGGAGATCAACGAGGAACAGGGCGTTCGCGAGGCGATGCTGTCCTTCCCCGGAGCCGGCGAACAGTCTGCTGCCCTGCAGTTGCTCGCGCCGATCGACGAGTCGTCCACGATCGCCAAGTTCATCGGTCGCAACGGACCGGGTCTGCAGCAGCTTGCGTACCGCGTCACCGATATCGACGCGATCTCGGCCGAGTTGCGCGCCCGCGGTGTCCGGTTGTTGTACGACGCACCGCGCCGCGGCACCGCCGATTCTCGGATCAACTTCGTTCATCCCAAGGACGCAGGCGGAGTCCTGATCGAACTGGTCGAACCCCACCACAAAGGTCACTGATCGATCTCGGTGAATCGACGGTATGGCCCTCTACTTGACTCACCGGTAAATTGTCGGCCATGGCCATCGATCATGAGCGCGCACCTACCGTGCAACTTCCCTTTTCCATCGTCCGGAAGGGGTTCGATCGCGACGAAGTCACCAATTACTTCGAACGATTCGACGCCGAGCTCCGCCTGACCACCGCCGACCGCGATGCGGCCGCGGCTCAGGCTCGTGATCTGGCCAAACAACTCGACGACGCACGCGACGAGATCGACGAACTGCGTAAAGACATCGATCGGCTGTCGGTTCCGCCCACCACTGCGGAGGGAATGAGCGACCGCATTTCGCGCATGCTGCGCCTGGCCTCGGACGAGGCCTCCGAGGTACGTGCGAAGGCACACTCGGAGTCCGAGGAAATGATTTCGGTTGCGCAGCAAGAGAGTGCGCGACTGCGTGGTCGGCACGAGTCGTTGGTTGCAGAGCTCGAGGAACGTCGAACAGCTCTCGAGACCGAGCACGAGCAGACCATGGCTCAGGCACGCACCGAAGCAGCCCGCGTCGTCGAGGCCGCGCAGGCCGAACGCGACAAGCTGGCGGCGGAGTCCGAGGCCAAGCGCACCCAGGTCCAGGAGGACTTCGAGATCACGATGGCCGAGCGCCGCACCAAGGTGCTCTCTGCGCTCGAAGAGCTAGAGGCATCGAGCAAGGCCGACGCGGCCCGCCGCATCGAGGAGGCGACGGCCGAGGCTGCTCGACGGCTTCAGTCCGCCAGCGAGCAGGCAGAACGACGCATCGCCCATTCGAAGGAACTGGCCGAGGAGCTGCGGGTGCTGCGCAGTCGAGTTCTCGCGCAGCTGCTCGGTATCCGTGGCCAGCTCGACTCGGTTCCGGCCATGCTGGCTTCGGTCAACCGAGAAAGCGAACTGCTCGACAATCCGGACCCGACCGCGATCCTGAAGAAGGAAGAGGAGAAGGCGGCAGAAAAAGCCGAGAAAGAGAAGGCGACGGAGAAGGAGTCCGCCGACTCCGCGTCCTGAGATATCGCCCGACGCGAGGACTCCCCGCTAAGACCACCTGCGGGTGAGGCCTCGCGTGTTTCGGCCGGACCAACAGCCGGTGTGCCAGTGCCGACGATTGTCTGCTCCGCCGAAGTCGTCCGAGGGCCACGCGACAACGTGTGAGACCCCGGGCCGCACCTCGTGATCGCAGCCGGGGCACCGATACGTCTTGACAGCCTTGGCCCCCGGAATCATTCGCGTGGTGTACGTGTCCCCGTCCGGTCCGATCTCGGTCCGGTTGCCGCCCAAGACCGAGTCGGCAGCGGGACCGACATCATTGTGGCCGCTCCGATTCGCTTTGCGGGGCAGATTACGACGAGGCACCCGTCCAGTGTAGAGAATGCGTCGACCACCTTCAGTGGAGCCCGCGGAGACGACCGGGTAGTGCCGACAGTCGTCAGAACAACCGGAACTCGGTGCTGTCGGTTCCTCGTAGGACGTCGTAGTCGAGTGTGAGACAACGAATGCCGCGATCAGTGGCCAGGGTCTTCGCCTGCGGCTTGATGACTTGGGCGGCAAAGACTCCGCTGACCGGTGCCAGCAGCGGGTCTCGGTTGAGCAACTCGAGGTACCGCGTCAACTGTTCCACGCCGTCGATCTCACCGCGTCGCTTGATCTCGACGGCCACGGTTCCGCCATCGGCGTTGCGGCACAACAGGTCTACCGGTCCGATTGCGGTCATGTACTCCCGGCGCACGAGGGTGTACCCCTCACCGAGGGTACTGACGTGCTCGGCCAACAACTCCTGAAGATGGGACTCCACACCGTCTTTCACCAGACCCGGATCGATGCCGAGCTCGTGACTGGAATCGAGCTCGACCTCGTCGATGGAGATTCTGAGTTCCTCTCCCGCCTTATTGGTGACAACCCAGTTGATCGTCTCGTCCTCGGTGGTCTCGACCATCCAGCAGGGTGGAGACATCCAATTGAGTGGCTTGTATGCCCGGTCGTCTGCGTGCACGCTGACCGATCCGTCGGACTTGACCAGAAGCAAGCGACGCGCGGACGGTAGATGTGCGGTGAGGCGGCCGATGTAATCGACTTGGCAACGAGCAATAACTAGACGCACTCGACCACCTTAAGCCAGGTGCCCCGTTAGTCTGTGACGACCATGCCGCAATTGAGACGATCTGCCGCTCCCCTGGGTTCCCGACTGCTCGGCGACACCTCCGAGTCGCCACGTCGACGACGGATCCGAATTCAGCTGCTGCTGACCGTCTTCCTGGTCCTGTCCAACCTGGTCGGCGCTGTGATCGTGGGCGTTCTGATCAGCGTCGTCGTTCCAGGTCCTGACGTCCTGGACATGGATCGTTATTGGTGGGTCAATTTCATCGTCGTCCCGGTGTACGTCTTTCTCGCGTTCCTCGTCGGCGTCGTCTGGGGCACCACGGGTGCGCTGAGCAGCTTGCGGTGGGGCATCGAGGACCGTCGACCCACCCGATCCGAGCAGGTTGCGACTCTTGCAATGCCGTGGCGCCTGACCCGCATGCAGATAGCGCTGTGGATCGGCGCGTTGATCCTGTTGACCACGATCGACGGCATCATCGACCCTCAGGCGATCCCCAAGGTCGCGTTCACGATCGCCGCCGGCGGCACGGTCGTCTGCGCGTTCAGCTACCTGCTCAGCGAGTTCGCGCTCCGCCCCATCGCGGCTCGGGCGCTCGAAGCAGGCGATCCACGACGGATCCGTATCGCCGGCGTCATGGGACGGTCGATCCTGTCGTGGTTGTTGGGAACCGGCGTTCCGGTCTCCGGCCTGATGATGATCGCGGTCTTCCGTTTTCTCAGACCGGAGACGAGCGCGAACCAGCTCGCCGTGTCCATCCTCGCGCTCGGCGGAATCACCATCGTCTTCGGATTCGCCCTGACTGTCCTCGGCGGCTTCGCCACCACGTCGCCGATCAACAATGTGCGCGCCGGGATGGCCGAGGTGGAGAAGGGCAACATGGATGTCCGCCTTGCGGTGTACGACGGCACCGAGCTCGGTGAGTTACAGAGCGGGTTCAACCGCATGGCCGACGGTGTGCGTGATCGAGAGAAGATCCGCGATCTGTTCGGACGGCATGTGGGCCACGAGGTCGCAGAGAAGGCGCTGCAGTCCGAGAGCGAGCTCGGGGGCGAGGAGCGCGATATCGCCGTGTTCTTCATCGACCTCGTCGGCTCCACCGAACTCGCGTCGTCGCGGCCACCGACCGAGGTCGTCGACCTGCTCAACCGATTCTTTGCCGTAGTGGTCGACGAGGTCGACGAACACGGTGGATTCATCAACAAATTCGAGGGCGACGCAGCACTCGCCATCTTCGGGGCCCCGAACGACATCCCAGACCATTGCGGTTCCGCATTGGCCGCGGCACGGACCATTGCCCGACGCTTGCTGGTCGAGGTCCCCGAGTGCAGCGCAGCCGTCGGAGTCGCAGCCGGCCGCGCGGTTGCAGGCAACGTCGGAGCGAAGTCCAGATTCGAGTACACCGTCATCGGAGACCCGGTGAACGAAGCCGCTCGCCTATCGGAACTGGCGAAAAGCGCTCCCGGAGCAATCCTTTCATCAAAAGCAGCAGTCGACGGTGCCGAAACCGACGAAGCAGATCGATGGGAATTCGGCGACGCGGTGACGCTACGCGGGCGATCCGCCGAGACAGTACTCGCGAATCCGAAGGGTATCGACATCGACGCCAACGCGGATACTGCCGTCCACGCCTGATCTCCGAGGTTCGCGATCATGGGGTGCCCATTGCGGACGATCCGTTGCGTACCCCTACGCCGCAAAAGCGCGCGCGTTTGCTGAACGCGCGCGGAATGGTGTCGTGTGGGGTGGCGATTGTGTGCGCGTCTGACGATTCTGCGCGCGTCTGTGCCGCGGGGTGAGGGTCGAGGGGTTCGGGGCAGGTGGTGTGGTGGTCGACGGCGCTCGGGGCATGCCGAGGGTGATCCGTTGCGTGTGTGGGTCACTCCGGCCCCGGCGCGCGAATGCGCGCGCGTTTGCTGAACGCGCGGGGATTGGTGTCGTGTGGGGTGGCGATTGTGCGCGCGTCTGACGATTCTGCGCGCGCCTGTGCCGCCGGGTGATGGTCGAGGGGTTCCGTGCTGGACAGTGTGGGCCTCGTGTCCCGGCCTCCCTGCCTCCGGCTCCGGGGCCGCGAATGCGCGCGCGTTTGCTGAACGCGCGGAGATTGGTGCCGTGCGGGGTGGCGATGTCGCGCGCGTCTGACGATTCTGCGCGCGTCTGTGCCGCCGGGGTGTGATGGGCGCGGGGCGCGCATTGGGAGTCTGCTCGATTCGATGCCCCGGGGCGCCGCGTGTGGTGCCGGTGTGGGTGGTGTGGGGTGCAGAAAACCCCCAACCGGTGGTGGTTGGGGGTTTTCTGGAATGTGTGTTCGGCGGTGTCCTACTCTCCCACACCCTGTCGAGTGCAGTACCATCGGCGCTGGAGGGCTTAGCTTCCGGGTT